>NZ_QTQD01000001.1:0-526849 GCF_003858025.1 Burkholderia sp. Bp9004
ACCGACTATGCGCTGTCGTCGTCGGTCTGCACGAACCGCTTCGACAACATCACGCGCTTCATCACCGAGCTGGAAGTGGGCAGCGTGAACGTGCGCGAAGTGCCGGGCTACCGGCTCGAACTGACGCCGTTCGGCGGCGTGAAGGATTCGGGCCTCGGCTACAAGGAAGGCGTGCAGGAGGCGATGAAGAGCTTCACGAACGTGAAGACGTATTCGCTGCCGTGGTGAGCGAGGCGGGGAGGGGCGTACCACGCCCCTCCCGCTGTCAATGGCGTTACTGATAGAAGTTGAGCGTGACCATCGCCGAACGGCCCGGCGCCCACGTCGCGTAGATCGGATACGCACTCGCGTAATACTTCTTGTCGAACAGGTTCTGCACGTTGAGCTGCACGTCCATCGTCTTGTTCACGCGCCACGTCGCGGCCGCGTCAAAACGCGCGTAGCCGGGCGTCCATTTCTTCGTTGTCGCGGATACCGACGCGTAGGTCTGGCTCATCACCGTCGCACCGGCGCCGAGCGTGAGCTTCGGCATCACGTCGTAGCTCGTCCACAGCGTGAAGTTGTGCTTCGGCACCATCACCATCGGCAGGCCCGATGCGCCCGGGCTGCCGGGGCCCGCGTCGGTCGTGATCGCATTCAGGTACGAGTAGCCGCCGAACACGTGCCACTTCCGTGTCAGGTTGCCCGCGAAGCCGAATTCGAAACCGCGCACGCGTTGCTTGCCCGCGTTGACCGTGTGACCAAGGCCGTCGCTGACGCGCGCATTGGTCTTCTCGGTCTGGAATAGGGCCGACGTCAGCGACAGCTGGTCCTGCAGCACGTCCCACTTCGCGCCGATCTCGATGTTGCGCGAGCGCTCGGGTGCGAGGTCCTGGTTCGTCGCGGTGATCTGGTCGGTGCCGCCGCCGAGGCCGCCGTTCGACCCCGGCGGGTTCGACGACGTGCCGTACGACGCATACAGGCTCACGTTGGTCACCGGCTTGAACACGAGGCCGAACTGGTAGCTGAACAGGTTCGACGTGTTCGACAGATCGGCCACGCCGGCCTGCTTGCCGGTCGTGTCGTAGCGGTCGAAGCGCAGCCCGGTGTTGAACTGCCAGCGCTCGGACAGCTTCACGGTATCGAAGATGTACGCGGACACCGTGTCGGTGCGCGTGTTCGTCGTCGGGCCGGGGAAGCTCTTGTCGCCGTTCAGGACGATGCTGCCGGTCCACGGCATGTTCGGGTTCCAGCCGCCTGCGAGCGGCGTGCAGTTGCCGGCCACCGAGCAGGGGCCGCCCGAGCGGATGTTGTGGCCGGCCGAATCCGACACGAGGTAGCCCTCGTAGCGCGCCTGTTCGTGGCTGAACTCGACGCCGGCCGTCATCGTGTGCTTCATGCCGAACAGGCTGGCGCTGCCGGTCACTTCGGTCTGGTTCGAGAAGCCGTTGAGCGCGTACTTGCCGCTCTTCGCCTGCAGCGCGAGCATGTTCGGGTTCGACGCGAGGATCTGCGGATTCGTCGCGACGTAGTCGAGCGTCGAGCGCCCGAACATCGTCGTGTTCTTCAGCTTCCAGTCGTCGTTGATCTTGTGCTCGACGCGCACTTCGGCGGTGTCGGTCTGCCCGTAGCGGTAGTCGCGCGTGTTCAGCCCGAAGAACTGCCCGCGATCGGTCGGCACCGGCGTGCCGCCCGTCGAACGGAACGGCACGCTGAAATCCGGCATGTCGTACGAGTTCATGTGGTAGTAGCTGACCGTGACCGTGGTCGGCGTGTTCAGCCCGAACACGATCGACGGCGCGACGCCCCAGCGCTTGTTGTACACGTCGTTGCGGCCGGCCTGGTTCGCGTCGTGGCCCATCACGTTCAGGCGCACGGCCGTCGTGTCGTTGATCTTGCGGTTCGCGTCGACCGTCGCGCGCTTGTAGCCGTCGGTGCCGAAGCCGATGCTGCTGTTGATGAAGTCGTCGTTCTTCGGCGTCTTCGTGACGATGTCGATGCTGCCGCCCACCGAGCCGCGGCCCGCATAGACCGAATCGGGGCCCTTGATCACGCTGATCTGCTCGACCGCGAAGGTCTCGCGGTTCTGCAGCCCCGAGTCGCGCATCCCGTCGACGAAGATCGAGTTGCGCGATTCGAAGCCGCGGATCACCGGGCGATCGGCCGACGGGTTCGCGGCGGCGTCGCCGCCGAGGAACGTGATGCCCGGCACCGAACGCAGCGCATCCGCGAACGACGTGACGTTCTTTTCCTTGATCAGCTGTTCGGGGATCACCGTGACCGAACGCGGCGTGTCGAGCAGCGGCGCGGTGAACTTGTACGACGGCGAGCGCTTCACCTGCAAGTCCGACAGCGTGGACGACTGGACCGCGATCGTCGGCAGCGTCGCCGACGTATCGGCGGCGGCCGGCTGGGCGGCAGGGGAGGCGGGTGCGGGAGCCGTTTCGGCGGAAGCGAGCAGCGGCGTCAGGAAAACGGAGCAGGTCAGTGCTGACACGAGGGCACGGGGCCTCGTCTTGAACTGGGCAGGCATGGCGAGAGGCAGCGGAAGTATCGGTGATCGGATGCGTCGTCGCGATGCCGGCAGGCAGGCCCGGGACATCGGAAAACGTCAATGTAAATGAAAATGATTCGCGTTAGCGATCGCAATTCTACGAATTATTACGAGATATGTAAACGATCGAATGGTCGTTGTACTGAACCGGTCAGACTTGCGTGGCGGGGCGCGATGGCTTTGCGTGCTGCGCAATACCGCTTTCCACGGGGCGTCCGGCTCGACCCGGCGGCAGAATCGATACACTGCCGTACCGGTTGCACGGGCCCCGGCAATCAGGCCCCGACGAAGGAGACAGGACAGATGGACACTCAACGCGCAGCGGTCGTGACGTACCGCGGCAATGCGATCGAGAACACGCACGTCGCCGATGTGGCGGTGGTGGATGCAGGCGGCAGGTTGCTGTTCCGGCTCGGCGATCCGTTCCGGATGACGCTCGCGCGCTCGGCAGCGAAGCCGGCCCAGGCGCTGTCCGTGATCGAGACGGGCGCGCCCGAGCGGTTCGGCTTCGACGAAGCGGACATCGCGCTGATGTGCGCATCGCACAGCAGCGAGGAGCGGCACATCGCGCGCACGCGGGCGATGCTGGCGAAGGTCGACGCGCAGGAGTCGGATTTGCGGTGCGGCGGCCATGCGCCGTTGTCGGACGCGGTGTACCGGTCATGGATCAAGCGCGACTACACGCCGACCGGCGTGTGCAGCAACTGCTCGGGCAAGCACGTCGGGATGCTGGCCGGCGCGCGGGCGATCGGCGCCGCGATTGCCGACTACCATCTGCCGGCGCATCCGATGCAGATGCGTGTAAAGCAGGTGGTCGCCGATGCGTGCGGCCTGCCCGACGACGAGGTCGACTGGGCGATCGACGGCTGCAACCTGCCGACGCCGGCATTCCCGCTCGACCGCCTCGCGCGTCTTTATGCATCGCTGGCGGACGGTGCGGATAAGGTTGAAGCCGGCGGTGCGGCGACGACCGATCGCGTGCGCGCGCTGGCGCGCATTCATCATGCGATGACGGCCCATCCCGAGCTGGTCGCCGGAGAAGGGCGCTACTGCACGGTGCTGATGGAGGCCTTCGAAGGGCAGGTCGTCGGCAAGCTCGGCGCGGATGCGTGCTACGGGATCGGCGTACGCGCATCGGCGCGCACGCGGGAACTCGGCGCCGACGGCGCGCTCGGCATCTCGGTGAAGATCGAGGACGGCAACATCGACGTGCTGTACATGATGGTCAGCGAACTGCTCGAACGGTTGCGGATCGGCACGGACGCGCAGCGCGCAAGGCTCGCCGCCTTCCACCGGCCGCGGATGCTGAACACGCAGGGCGTCGAGATCGGCCACGCGACATTCCCGTTCGAACTGCAGCCGGCCTGACGGGGGCGGTCGTGCCGATGCCGCGTGCCTGACGTGCGTGCGGCATCGGTGCTGGCTTGTCGGCCAGCGCGACGGCAGCCGCTACGCGCCCGCGTCGCGAATCTTCGTCAGCTCGACCGCCGACAGCTCGCCGATGTGCGCGAGATGCTCCGCGAGGAAGTCCCTCAGCACGCGCAGCTTTGCCGAGCTGCGCCGGTTCGCCAGATACGCGATGTAGATGTAGTCGCCCGTGAGCTTGTTCTGCAGCCGGTAGCGCGGCAGCACGGCTTCGAGCCGGCCGCTCGCGAGCAGGTCGCGCACCAGCCAGATCTCGAATTCGGCGATGCCGAGGCCCGCGCAGGTCGCGTCCAGCAGCAGTTCCGAATGATCGGTGACGAGGTTGCCGGCCGGCAGCACGCTGTGCCGTGCATCGCCGCGCACGAGCTCCCAGCGCGGATCGCCCTCGGGGTGCACGTAGCGCAGGCAGTTGTGATGCTGCAGGTCGTCCGGCGTCGCGGGGCGCCCGCTGCGATCGAGGTAGCCGGGCGTCGCGCACAGGATGCTGTCGTTGCGCGACAGCCGGTGCACGACCAGGTTGTCCAGGTAGTTCTCGCCTTCGTGAATGTCGAGGTCGAAGCCGCCGGCGACGAGGTCGTTGTGGTTGTCGGTGAGCCGCACGTCGAGCTGGATCGTCGGGTAGCGCGCGAGAAACGGTGCGATCAGCGGCGCGAGATGACGGCGACCGAACGCGACCGGTGCGGTGAGCTTCAGCGGGCCGCTCGGCTGTGAATTGAGCTCCGCGACGACGCGCAACGTGTCGTCGAGATCGGCGATCAGCGTGACCGCGCGTTCCAGGTAGATGTGGCCGGCCTCGGTCAGCGTCACGCTGTGCGTCGAGCGATGCAATAGCGCGACGCCGAGGGCGTCCTCGATCGCCGTGATCTTGCGCGCGACCGTCGACGTCGACACGTGCATCTCCTTCGCGACCGCGGAAAAGCTTCCCATTTCGACGACCCGCACGAACGCGCGCATCGCGCCGAGGTGATCGATGCCGGTGTCTCTCGTCATTGTTTTCATTCGTCTCTCGCTGTTGCGTCACACGCAAAACCGCTTTCGATAATACAGAAGCGAGGTTCTTTATGCAAAGGCATAGAATGCGATCCCGTCGCACGGGGAAGCGGTGAACGCAGCCGGTTTCCTGCGACGGCAGAGACAATTCAGGAGGGGCACCATGACGGAAAACGGCTTCCGCGTCGAGGCAGATCTTTTAGGGAAACGAAGCATTCCGGATTCGGCGTACTACGGCGTCCATACGCTGCGCGCGAAGGAGAACTTCAATATTTCGGGGCGCACGATCGCGTCGCTGCCGTACCTCGTCATGGCGCTCGCGGCGGTGAAGGAAGCCGCTGCCGATGCGAACTGCGAGCTCGGGCTGCTGCCGGACGCGTATCGTGACGCGATCGCCGCCGCCTGTGTCGAGATCCGCGAAGGCCGGCTGCACGATCAGTTCGTGGTCGACATCATCCAGGGTGGGGCCGGCACGTCGACCAACATGAACGCCAACGAGGTGATCTGCAACCGCGCGCTCGAAATCATGGGGCATGCACGCGGGCAGTACGAATACCTGCATCCCAACGAGCACGTCAATCTTGCTCAGAGCACGAACGACGTCTATCCGACCGCGATCCGGATCGCGACCTGCTTCGCGGTCGAGCATCTGCTCGACGCGATGGCGCACCTGCGCGACGCGTTCGCGGAGAAGGCCGACGCGTTCTCGGGCCTCCTGAAGCTCGGCCGCACGCAATTGCAGGACGCCGTGCCGATGACGCTCGGCCAGGAATTCTCGACCTACGCGGTGATGGTGACGGAAGACATCGCGCGCCTGCAGGAAGCCGGCTGGCTGATGCGCGAGATCAATCTCGGCGCGACTGCGATCGGCACCGGCATCACCGCGCATCCGCAGTACGCGGAGAAGGCGCTGGCCGCGTTGCGGCGCATCACCGGCCTGGACCTGAGCACCGCCCCGAACCTGATCGAGGCGACGCAGGACTGCGGCGCGTTCGTGCAGATCTCCGGCGTGCTGAAGCGGATCGCGGTCAAGCTGTCGAAGATCTGCAACGACCTGCGGCTGCTGTCGAGCGGCCCGCGCGCGGGGTTCGGCGAAATCAACCTGCCGCCGGTGCAGGCCGGCTCGTCGATCATGCCGGGCAAGGTGAACCCGGTGATTCCGGAAGTCGTGAACCAGGTCGCGTTCGAGGTGTTCGGCAACGACCTGACGGTGACTTTCGCGGCTGAGGCCGGACAGCTCCAGCTCAACGCGTTCGAGCCGGTGATCGCGAGCGCGCTGTTCAACAGCTTCAGCCACCTGACGGCCGCGTGCACGACGCTCGCGGACCGCTGCGTGAGCGGCATCACCGCGAACCCCGAACGGCTGCGCGAAACGATGGAGCGCTCGGTCGCGCTCGCGACCGCGCTGAACCCGTACATCGGCTACAAGCGCGCGACTGCCGTGGCCGCCGAAGCACACGAGAGCGGCAAGTCGATCCGCGAGGTCGTGCTGGATCACCAGCTGATGACCGCCGCACAACTGGACGAAGCGTTGCAGCCCGAAGCGCTGATCCGCCCGCGCACGTACTGATTCCGGCCGTGCGGCGCCGGCGCAAGCCGCCGGCGGGCCGCGCGCGGCCGTTCCCGCAGCGTCCTGCCGACGGGCGCGACACATCAACACACATCAAGAAACGGAGACATACCATGAAGCAAGCCAGCGAGCGCCCGGTCGACCCGGCCGGCGGCGCCGATCCCCGTCATGCCGACCGCGATGCGATGTTCGCGTCCCACGAGTCCGGCTACGAGCAGAAGTTGAAGCCGCGACACGTGCAGATGATCGCGATGGGCGGTGCGATCGGCACCGGCCTCTTTCTCGGCGCGGGCGGCCGCCTGCAGAGTGCGGGGCCCGCGCTCGCGGTCGTGTATCTCGTGTGCGGCGTGTTCGCGTTCCTGATCATGCGCGCGCTCGGCGAGCTCGTGATGCACCGGCCGACCAGCGGCTCGTTCGTGTCGTACGCGCGGGAGTTCATGGGCGAGCGCGCGTCGTTCGTCGCGGGCTGGATGTACTACCTGAACTGGGCGACCACCGGCATCGTCGACATCACCGCGGTCGCGATCTACATGAAGTACTGGGCCGTGTTCACCGACGTGCCGCAATGGGTGTTCGCGCTCGGCGCGCTGGGGATCGTGTCGGTGATGAACATGATCGGCGTGAAGGTGTTCGGCGAGATGGAGTTCTGGTTCTCGATCGTCAAGGTCGGGACGCTCGCGCTGTTCCTCGCGATCGGCGCCGTGTTTCTCGCGAGCGGTCATCCGGTCGCCGGGCAGATGCCGGGGCTGCACCTGATCGCGGACCACGGCGGGATCTTTCCGCATGGCATCTTGCCGGCCGTGCTGATCGTGCAGGGCGTCGTGTTCGCGTATGCGAGCATCGAGCTCGTCGGCGTCGCGGCGGGCGAGACCGCCGATGCGCGCAAGGTGCTGCCGAAGGCGATCAACAGTGTGATGTGGCGCATCGCGCTGTTCTACGTCGGCTCGGTCGTGCTGCTGACGATGCTGCTGCCGTGGACCGCCTACAGCGCGCACGAGAGCCCGTTCGTCACGTTCTTCAGCAAGCTCGGCGTGCCGTACGTCGGCACGGTGATGAACGTCGTGGTGTTGACCGCCGCGCTGTCGAGCCTGAACTCCGGCCTCTATTCGACCGGGCGCGTGCTGCGTTCGCTGGCAATGGGCGGCTCGGCGCCGCGCTTCGTGTCGCGGATGAACGCGCGCGGCGTGCCGTACGGCGGGATCCTCGTCACGGTCGCGGTCAATGCGATCGGCGTGCCGCTGAACTACATCGTGCCGGCGCAGGCGTTCGAGATCGTGCTGAACATGGCGTCGCTCGGGATCATCACGACCTGGGGCTTCATCGTGATGTGCCAGATCCTGTTCCGCCGCGCGGTCAATCGCGGCGAGCTGAGCCCCGTGTCGTTCCGGATGCCCGGCGCGCCGTTCACGTCGTGGCTCACGCTCGGGTTCCTGGTCAGCGTGCTGGTGCTGATGGCGTTCGATTACCCGGGCGGCACGTGGACCGTCGGGATGATCCCGCTCGTCGTGCTCGCGCTCGTGGTCGGCTGGAAGCTGGCGAAGCGCGGGGCCGCGCGGGAAGCGGCGGCTGCCAATGTCGCCGGCGCGCCGCTCGGCGTTGATCCGGCGAGCAACGTCTGACGATACGCACGGGCGGGTCGACCGCCCGTGCGCTCAGTTCAATCCGGTGCGTGCGCCGACCCAGCGGCCGAAGTCGCCGGCCATCTCCGCCGTGAGTTCGTGGCCGGCGTCGTAGAGGCGCGTGTCGTGCGCGACGCCGAGCGCCGTCAGCTTCGCGTCGGCGGTTTCGGCCCACGTGACCGGCAGCTTGTCGTCGAAGCGGCCGTGCATCACCAGCGCGTGGAGCGCGCTCAACGCATCGCGCGATGCGATCAGCGGATCGATCTCCGGCAGGATGCGGCCGCACAGCACCGCGAACGCCGCGACGTCGGCCGGCGACGTGAGCGCGACGCTCGCGCTCATGATGCCGCCCTGGCTGAAGCCGGCGATCACGGTGGGCAGTGCGGCGTGTTCGTTGTCGGTGCCCCGGGCGCGCAACGCGCGCAGCAGCGCGATCAGCTGGACACGGCTCGCATCCGCGCGGGCCGCATCGATTTCCGGGCCGTTCGGGCCGAAGCGCACCGGAAACCACGCGTGCTGGCCGGGGCCGAACGTCAGCGGGCCGCGTACGAACGCGATTTCGATGCGCGGGTCGATCGTGCCGGACAGGTTCAGCAGGTTGGTTTCGTTCCCGCCGACGCCATGCAGCAGCAACAGGCGGCCCGCCGGGCGGCCGGCGGCCGGGCGCAGCAGGTACTGGAGGCCGGATTCGGAGTCGGTGGTCAGCGGCAGGACGTCGGTCATTGCAAGGGTCCGGTGGGGAAGTGATCCTCTAGTCTAGAGCGCGCGGGAGGGAAGGTGAATCGCGCGGATGGCGATTGATTGTTTCCTGGCTGGAATGAATCGGCTGCCATTCACCCGTGTCGACGCGGCGCGCGAATCCGGCCGCGCAGCAGAAGGTGCATAACCGATTCGATTCGCAGATAATGCGCAAACGTTTTACCGGTATTCAACCGGATTGAATTACGGATCGCAAATAAAAGAATGAATATCCGGATTCGATTTATCGAGGCCGCCAGGCAGGCCCGTCTGGCCGTCAAGGCCAGAGGTTAACGGCCGATTCGAGAAAAACTTTAGGATTTTCTCGTCGCAATTGATCATTGCGATTTCCTCAACGACCGATTGATTTTCAGTCATCGGACGGTCATACACCATCCCCGATAATTCGGCGCTCACATTCTTTCAATAGACAAAAGAGCGATCGAAGCCGGATCGCTGCGGGGAGCTGTACTCATGACCATTCGTCATCGCATTACGCTGCTAGTCGTCCTGACGTTTTTTGCGCTGTCCGCGATCGGCGTGTACGCCGTGTACCAGACACGCAAGAGCGCGTCCGAGGTGCGTCAGGTTACCCAGGGAATCGTGCCGAGCGCGCTCGCGTCGGCGGATCTCGTCGCCGACGTGAAGAACATCCAGATCGCGACGATGACGCTGGTGTATGCGCCCGACGCGAACACCGCCACGCAGGCGGGCGACGAGCTGAAGGCGAAGCAGGCCGCGCTGCGCGCGGCGCTCGACGCACAGGCGAAATCGGCGGTCGGGCAGGCGCAGCAAGGGCTCGTCGAGCAGGCCAAGGACAGCGCGGCGAACTACTTCGCGGCGATCGGCGATACCGTGAAGATGAAAGCCGACGGCAAGCCCGAGATGGCGCAGGCGTACCTGTTCGCGAACGTCGCGCAGTATCGCGACGAGCTCGAGAGCATCGTCGACACGCTTCGCGTCGAGAAGAACCGCCAGAAGGACGACGCGATCCGCGCGCTGAACGGCATGCTGTCGACGACCGCGACCGCGATCGCGGGCGTCGCGGGCACGGTGGTCGTGCTGCTGACCGCGCTCGGCTTCGTGCTGTATCGCCAGATCACGCGCCCGCTGATCGGGATGCAGACGGCGATGAGCGAGATCGCGACGAGCCAGGACTTCACGCGCCGCGTGCCGGTGGGCCGGATGGACGAGATTGGGCATTCGATCGTCGCGTTCAACGGGATGATCGAGAAGATCCAGGAGAACGCCGCGCAACTGAAGCAGAAGACGGCCGACATCCAGGCGATGCTGCAGAACATGCAGCAAGGGATCCTGACCGTCGTCGAAGGCGGCGTCGTGCATGCGGAGTATTCGGCTTACCTCGAGACCATCTTCGAGACGAGCGACATCGCCGGCCGCGACCTGATGGCGCTCGTATTCGACGATTCGAGCATCGGCTCGGACGCGCGTTCGCAGGTCGACGCGGCCGTGCATGCGTGCCTCGGCGAGGACAGCATGAACTTCGCGTTCAACGAGCACCTGCTCGTCAACGAAGTCGCGAAGCGGATGCCGGACGGCCGCGAGAAATGGCTCGACCTGAGCTGGTCGGCGATCACCGACGAGACCGACACGGTCGTGCGGCTGATGCTGTGCGTGCGCGACGTGACCGAGATCCGCGAGCTGACCGCGCAGGCCGGCGAGCAGCAGCGCCGGCTCGAGATGATCGGCGAGATCCTGTCGATCAGCCAGGACAAGTTCCACGACTTCGTGCACAGCGCGAAGGGTTTCCTCAGCGAGAACGAGCGGATGATCCGCCAGCACGAACGCGCGGATCACTCGATCGTCGCCGCGCTGTTCCGCAACATGCACACGATCAAGGGCAATGCGCGCACGTACAGCCTGCAGCACCTGACCAACATCGTGCATGAGGCGGAGCAGGCGTACGAATCGCTGCGCCACGCGGACGGCGGCCCCGAGTGGAACCGTGATGCGCTGATGGACGATCTGGCCCGCGTGCGCGAGGCGGTCGAGCACTACGCGACGATCAACGCGGTCACGCTCGGCCGCCAGGGCGAAGCGGCGCAGCACGGCGGTGCCGACTACCTGATGGTCGAGCGCGCGCACATCAGCGAGAGCCTGCGCATGCTCGACGGCGCCGATCCGGCGAACGCAAGCGACTGGCGCGCGGCGCGCGATTCGGTGCGCCGCCTGCTGAGCCAGTTCGGCACGCAGGGCATCGGCGATGCGCTGGGCGGCGTGATCGAATCGCTGCCGTCGCTCGCGGCCGAACTCGGCAAGCCGGCGCCCGTCGTGCATATCGACAGCAACGGCCACCGCGTGCGCAGTGAGATCGGCGCGACGCTGAAGAACGTGTTCATGCATCTGCTGCGCAACGCGATCGACCACGGGATCGAAACGTCGGAAGAGCGGCGCGCCGCCGGCAAGGCGCCGGCCGGCAAGATCGACATCGCGGTCGATGTCGAGAATGACACGTTGCGTTTCGTGCTCGGGGACGACGGCCGCGGCCTCGCGCTCGACCGGATTCGCGGGATCGCGCGCGAGCGCGGCTGGATCGACGCCGGCGCCGAAGCCGCGCTGACCGATGAGGCGGTGGCGGAGCTGATCTTCCGTCCGGGGTTCTCGACCGCGCGTGCGGTGACCGAAGTGTCGGGGCGCGGCGTCGGGATGGACGCGGTGCGCAACTTCCTGAAGCGCGACGGCGGCGACATTGCGCTGCGCTTCACCGACGATCGCACGGGCTCGCCGTATCGCGCGTTCGAGACGATCGTGTCGCTGCCGGCGCGTTTTGCGGCGGACGGTGGTGCGGTGCAGGACGTGGGGCAGCCGGCCCGCGCCGGCATCGCGAACGTCGACGCAACGGAGTGATCGTGCAAGCGTGGATGATTCCGGTCGGCGCCGCGCTGGCGGGCGGCGTGGCCGCCGCGGCGATCGCCGCGA
The DNA here is from genome assembly GCF_003858025.1 of Burkholderia sp. Bp9004. Taxonomy (NCBI): domain Bacteria; kingdom Pseudomonadati; phylum Pseudomonadota; class Betaproteobacteria; order Burkholderiales; family Burkholderiaceae; genus Burkholderia; species Burkholderia sp. Bp9004. The sequence continues at coordinate 11,816 of NZ_QTQD01000001.1, forward strand.
TCGTGGGCCGCATTGCGCGCGCGCGGCTCGTTGCGGCGATGACGCGCGAAGCGGACGCATTGCGCGATGCGCTCGGCGCAGCCGACGCGCGTGCCGTTGAAGCACTTGCGGCGCATGCCGAGGCGGCCGACGCATGGGCACGCCGCGAGGCGGAGCTCGAGCAAACGCTGGCGCGCGAGGCGGCCGGCGCCGGCGAGCAGCGCGACGCGCTGCAGGCGCTCGCGGCCGAGCGCGCCGCGCTGTCGCAGCATGCGACGAAGCTCGCCGACGAAGCCGCGCGACTGCGCGGGCTGGCCGGCACGTTCGAGCGCTGGCACGAGCAGATGATCTCGCTGACCACGCAGAACCAGGACATGCGGGCGAAGAACCAGGAGCTGTCGTCGATCGTCGCGCACGTGTCGATCGTGTCGCTGAACGCGTCGATCGAGGCCGCGCGCGCCGGCGCGGCAGGGCGCGGCTTCTCGATCGTGGCGAGCGAGGTGCGCGGGCTCGCCGCGCGTTCGCAGCAACTGTCGAACAGCTATCGCGACAGCCTGAATCGCAACGATCTCGTGACGGCCGCGACGTTCCAGGACATCCAGGCCGGCGGCAAGATGATCACGGCCGCGCTCGCGACGCTCGAGACGCTGGCCGGGCAGTTGCACGCGCGTCTGGAAGGAGCGGCGGCGTGATCAGTGCGCAGGCCCAGGCCGGCTTCGAACGGATCTTCTTCGACGCGGCGCGCACGCGGCTCGCGTCCGGCGGTGCGTGCGAGATCCGGCCGGCCGCCGGCGATGCGCACGACGCGTCGCACGATCCGTCACGCGCGAGGTCGCGGGCGACGCCGAAGCTCGCCGAACACGTCGCCGTACTGACGATCTCGGCGCTGCACTTCCGGCTGCTGCTCGCGCTGCGCTTTCGCGACGACGATCCGACGCGCCGCCATTTCGCCGCGGCAGCGTCGGGCGCGAGCACGCAGCGGCCGCTGACCGAAGCGTTCATGGAAGTCGCGAACCTGTGCTGCGGCGCGATCAACCAGGCGCTGACCGCACCGTTCCCCGATCTCGGGATGTCGACGCCTTACCTGCTGAGCGGCGCGAGCGTCGATTACCTGCCGGCGCTGAACCCCGATCACGTGGCCGCCTACGACGTGACGCTCGACGGCGACGTGCGGATCGGCGCGACGCTGTGCGTGTGCGCGAACGCGCCGGTCGATTTCCACTTGCCGGACGCGGCGAGCGTGGACACGGGCGGCGAGCTCGAACTGTTTTGACCGATTCAGAGGATTTCGCGAGATGACCGTAGACCAACCCGTCAGCAAGGTGCTCGTGCTCGACGACAGCCGCGCGCATGCGGCGACGATCAAGCGCTTCTGCGACGAGCACAACCTGGTCGGCCTGACCGTGCGGCGCAACCGGCTGCTCAAGGTGCTGCGCTCGAACATCGATCTCGGCGCGATCCTGCTCGCCGAGGACTACGGCGGCTCGCCGGCCGAGAGCGCGATCATCGCGACACAGATCGACGCGCTGCGGCCCGAGCTGCCGATCATCCTGCGTCGCGTGTCGGATGCAGCGGACGCATCGCGCGACGGGCTGCCCGATGCGCTCGCGCGCGTCGCGTGCGCGGCCTACGCCGCAGACGACCTGTCACCGCTCAAGCGCGCGATCGACGAATACCTGTTCGGACGCGACTACCCGAATGCGCTCGTGCGCGGCATCGCGGAGATCACGGAGGCGCGGCTCGACAGCCTGTTCCCGGGCATGACGATCGAGTGCGACAGGCCGTGCATCGTGCGCGACCAGATCATCTTCGGCGAGGTGTTCAGCCTGATCGCGCTGGAAAGCGCGTGGTGCCGCGGCTACATGCTGCTGCAGACGAGCGAGCAGCCGCTGCTCGACATGATCGGCGGCACTCGCGACGACGGCCGGGCACCCGATTTCCGCGACGTGAACAGCATGCTCGGTGAGTTGACCAATCTCGTGTGGGGCGCGTTCAAGAACCGCTATCTCGGCGATGCGGAGGCGCTCGCGCGCCATCCGGTGCAGGTGCCGCTCGTCGTCAATCACAAGCAGAAGTTCATCTCGTTCGGCGGCGACTGTCCGCAACTCTGCTTCAAGTATCGGATGACCGATCCCGCCTCGGGGCGGTCGGTGCGGCTCGACCAGCGCTTCGTGTTCAGCCTGAGCTGGTCGCCGGAGGACTTCCGCGAATTGGTGCAGGACGTCGGGCCGATGGTCGAATCGGGCGAACTCGAACTGTTTTGAATATCGACTGTTGAAGTCGGCAACAACGAAAGGAAAGACGATGGCAAAGATTCTGGTGGTCGACGATTCGGGCACGGTGCGCGACGAAGTCGCGGGTTTCCTGCGCAATCACGGGCTCGACGTCGCGACGGCGGTGGATGGCAAGGACGGGCTTGCGAAGCTCAAGGCGACGCCCGGCGTGCGCCTCGTGATCAGCGACGTGAACATGCCGAACATGGACGGCCTGACGATGGTCGAGAAGATCCGCGGCGAACTGGCGAACGCGTCGGTCAACATCGTGATGCTGACGACCGAAAGCAGTCCGGCGATGAAGGAGCGGGGCAAGGCCGCCGGCGTGAAGGGCTGGATCGTGAAGCCGTTCAAGGGCGACGCGGTGCTCGACGCGCTGAAGAAGCTCGCGGGCTGAGCGCGCACGCGGGCGATGCGTCACCGCTAAGCGGCAATCAACGCGCAGCCGGCGCGGCCTATGCTTCGCGGTGAGGCGGCGTGCGAGCCGGCTTCGCCGCCCGGCCGGGCGGCTCCGCTGGACGCCGCGCGCAATGTGGAGGACGATTCGTGATCATGTCGATCGCGAATCCGGGTGTGTGCCGCCCGTGCTACCGGTTCGCGCTCGATCGAACCCCGTCGAGCGGAGCATCATGGAATCCCGTCACGAAACACCCGAGCCGATCCTGTTGCGCGACGTGCGCGACGGCGTCGTCACGCTGCGGCTGAACCGGCCGCAACAGTTCAACGCGTTGTCGGAGGCGATGCTGGCGAGCCTGCAGGACGCGTTCGATTCGCTGGCTGCCGATCCGCACGTGCGTTGCGTCGTGCTCGCCGCAGAGGGCAAGGCGTTCTGCGCGGGCCACGACCTGCGGCAGATGCGCGCCAGGCCCGAACTCGATTACTACCGCGCGCTGTTCGCGCAATGCAGCCGCGTGATGCTCGCGATGCGCGCACTGCCGGTGCCGGTGATCGCACGCGTACAGGGCATCGCGACGGCCGCCGGCTGCCAGCTCGTCGCCGCGTGCGATCTCGCCGTCGCAGCCGACACCGCGCGCTTCGCGGTATCCGGAATCAACGTGGGGCTGTTCTGTTCGACGCCTGCCGTCGCATTGAGCCGCAACGTGTCGGCGAAGCGCGCGTTCGACATGCTCGTCACCGGGCGTTTCGTCGATGCGGCGACGGCTGCTGCCTGGGGGCTCGTCAACGAGGCCGTGCCCGAGGACGCGCTCGACGCGGCCGTCGCGCGCAAGGTCGCGGAGATCGTCAAGAAGAGCCCGGCGGCCGTGCGTTACGGCAAGCAGATGTTCTACCGGCAGCGCGAACTGCCGCTCGACGACGCGTACGCGTTTGCGGGCGACGTGATGGCGCGCAACATGATGGAAGAGGACGCCGGCGAGGGGATCGATGCGTTCCTGGAGAAGCGCGAGCCGGTGTGGCGTTCGTAGGCGCACGCCCCGGATGTGCATGTCGAGCGGCGCGCAAGAGCCGTAGCCAACGCGTTTTTTCCGGCTCGGGTTTCCGGCCCGCCGGAACGCAAACGGGCCGCCCGAGGCGGCCCGCAAGTGAAGCGGCATGCGCGGCGGCGTGCTAGTGCGCCGCGGCATCGGCGTCGATCAGCGCCCGTAGCTGCCCGTGTGTAGCGCCGGCTGCACCGCCGGCACGGTCACGACCGGCACACGGAGCGCGAGTGCGCACATCAGCTCGTAGCCGATCGTGCCGCTGGCTTCCGCGACGTCGTCGACCTTCACCTGATCGCCCCACAGCTCGACGCTCGAGCCGATGCCCGCGTTCGGGCACGGCGTCAGGTCGACGGTCAGCATGTCCATCGACACGCGGCCGACGACGCGCGTCATCACGCCGTCCACCGCGATCGGCGTGCCGGTCGGCGCGTGGCGCGGATAGCCGTCCGCGTAGCCGCATGCGACGACGCCGATCCGCATCGGCTGGTCTGCCTTGAAGCGACGGCCGTAACCGACCGTTTCCTCCGGCGCGATCGTCTGCACACCGATGATCTTGCTCGTCAGCGTCATCGCGGCCATCAGCGGCGTGTCGGCGATGTGCCGCGCCGCGCCGGTCGGCGACGCGCCGTACAGGATCGTGCCGGGCCGCACCCAGTCGCGATGCGCACGCGGATGCCACAGCACGGCCGCCGAATTCGATGTCGAGCGCTCGCCCGGAATCCCTGCCGTGGCCGCATCGAACTGCTCGAGCTGCCAGTCGACCTCGCCTTCGTCGGCGTTCGCGAAATGCATCATCAGCGTGATCTTGCCGATCGACGGCGCGGCCGCCGCGCGTTCCCACGCGGCGCGGAATGCGTCGGGCCGGTAGCCGAGCCGGTTCATCCCGGAGTTCATCTTCAGCTGGATGTCGATTGGCTGCCGCGGCTTCGCGGCAATCAGCAGGTCGAGCTGCGCGTCGCAGTGCACGGCCACCGTCAGCCGGTGGCGATCGGCCAGTTCGACGTCGGCCGGCTCGAAGATCCCTTCGAGCAGCAGCACCGGCTTGTCCCAGCCGAGCTCCCGCACGCGCACGGCTTCGTCGAGATCGAGCAGCGCGATGCCGTCGGCAGCCGCGAGGCCCGGATAGATCCGCTCGATCCCGTGACCGTATGCGTTGGCCTTGACCACGGCCCACACGCGCGATTGCGCGGCGGTGCGGCGGATGAAGTCGAGGTTGTGGCGGACGGCGTCGGGACGGATATGGGCGACGATGGGACGGGGCATGGGCGGGCTCGGGTCGAAAGTCGTTCGGCGCGCGCAGCGGCGCGGCGCGGGTAAGCAGGCTGGCGCGGCAACACGCCGAGCCAGTGTTGAGCGCTATCTTATTGGTGTTCGACCAGTTTTAATTAACGTTTTTATCGGCGATTTGGTGGAAATTGTTGCGTCGGATCCTTGCCGCCACAGCGTTCGGCAGGCTGCCTTGCCGAGACTCCCGTCTAGAAAACCGGTGCGCGAACGGCCCGACGCAATGCTAAGCTCTGCGCGACCCTGTCATTGATCAATGTAATCATAAAGGAGGAGACTTTGACGACGACGTCCCAGATTTGCCTGTTCATCGTGGCGCTGTTGCCGTTCCCGATGACGTTCCTGGCCAAGGCCCGCAAAGGCTACGACAACCACGCGCCGCGCGAGTACCTGGCGAGGCTCGAAGGCTGGCGCGCGCGGGCGCAGGCCGCGCACCAGAATGCCTGGGAAGCGCTGGCGCTGTTTACGGCCGCATTGGTCGTCGCATGGCACAACGGCGCGAATGCGCATCACGTCGACCAGCTCGCGATGGGGTTCGTCGCGACTCGCGTCGTCTATGCGCTGATGTACCTGCTGAACTGGGCGTCGCTGCGCTCGCTCGTGTGGTTCGCGGGGATGGCCTGCGTCGTCGCGCTGTTCTTTGCCGCGCCGTGACGAGAGGATGAACGGGGGCGCCCGCGCGGGCCTGGCGCGCGGGCTCGCTACGCACCGCCCGCGCCGCGCGCGTGACTGTCGTTGGATGCGGGCGCAACGATCTTCTCGAGCCGGAGCGGCAGGTTGGCCGTCGCGGCGCCTGCGCGCGCTCGAGAAGGAGCCGGTGACGGTCGCGGTACACGCCGTTCGTTGAGCCTCGCCGGCGGTGGCCGGCATCACGATCGCCGCGGTGCCGGGGCGCATGGGGCCTTCCGGTCGCGCCGAATGACCGGGCGTGTGCCCGTCCGATCATGCGGCGGCGCACACCATCGTTGTCGTCGCGCGCGAGCCGGCACGGCGACACGTCCACCCGCCGCGGTGACGGCCGCCCCACACGTTCCCCGCTTCCACGCCATTGCCCCCTCGCCGCGCGGCGCAATCCCGCAGCACATTCCCGCCGCAGCTGCCGCACGCCCGTCCGCGCACACCTTTCCTCCGATCGATCCCGTCCGTCCGGCTCGGGTTTCTCTCAATGCATTTTCCTGTTGAGTATTTTTTTGTTGTCGTAGTATCCGTGTTGACAACACTTGTTGCACTAAGGTTTAATTCAACATCGCATGTTGCGGTGCGGCTTGATGTCGTCGTTCCCCGGCCAGCCGGCCGGTCACATCGCTCAACCATGCGGAGAAAAGTCATGAGTCGCCGTTCCTTCCTGAAAGCCGTCGCGGTGGTTGCCGCGCTCGGCGCCAGCATCGCGCACGCGGATACCAAGACGCTCGTCGTCGGGACCGATACGTCGTTCATGCCGTTCGAGTTCAAGCAGGGCGACAAGTACGTCGGCTTCGATCTCGACTTGTGGGCGGAGATCGCAAAGGACCAAGGCTGGAAATACACGATCCAGCCGATGGATTTCGCCGGCCTGATCCCGGCGCTGCAGACCCAGAACATCGACGTCGCGCTGTCGGGGATGACCATCAAGGAAGAGCGGAAGAAGGCGATCGACTTCTCCGCGCCGTACTACGACAGCGGCCTGGCAGCGATGGTGCAGACGGACAACACGACGATCAAGTCGATCGACGACCTGAACGGCAAGGTGATCGCCGCGAAGACGGGCACCGCGACGATCGACTGGATCAAGGCGCACCTGAAGCCGAAGGAGATCCGCCAGTTCCCGAACATCGACCAGGCGTACCTCGCGCTCGAGGCCGGCCGCGTCGACGCGGCGATGCACGACACGCCGAACGTGCTGTTCTTCGTGAACAACGAGGGCAAGGGCAAGGTGAAGGTCGCGGGCCAGCCGGTCAGCGGCGACAAGTACGGGATCGGTTTCCCGAAGGGCAGCGCGCTCGTGCCGAAGGTCAACGCGTCGCTCGTGAAGATCCGGGCCGACGGCCGCTACGCGCAGATCTACAAGAAGTGGTTCGGCGCCGAGCCGCCGAAGATGTGAGCGTGACGGCACAGCATGGCGCGGCCGGGTGGCCGCGCCGGTCTTGAATCGGACGGGGAGCGACACGTGAATTTCGATTGGTCTGCGATCTGGGCGGCGTTGCCGGACCTGATGGACGGGGTCCGGTTGACGGTGTTCATCGCATTTTTCGGGCTGGTGGGCGGATTCGTCGTCGGGATGATCGCGGGCATGTTCCGCGCATACGGACCGAAGGCGATGAACGTGCTCGCACAGGTTTATATTGAACTGATCCGCGGCACGCCGATCGTCGTGCAGGTGATGTTCCTGTACTTCGCGTTGCCGCTGCTCGCGCATATCCGGATCGACGGCCTGACGGCCGCGATCATCGCGATCACGGTGAATTCGGGCGCGTATCTCGCGGAGGTGGTGCGCGGCGCGCTGCTGTCGATCCCGAAGGGGCTGACGGAAGCGGGGCTCGCGATGGGCCTGTCGATGCCGCGCGTGCTGCTGAAGGTGGTCGGGCCGCTTGCGTTCCGGCGCCTGATTCCGCCGCTCGGCAACCAGTGCATCGTGAGCCTCAAGGACACGTCGCTGTTCATCGTCATCGGCGTCGGCGAATTGACGCGCAAGGGGCAGGAAATCATTGCCGGCAATTTCCAGGCGGTCGAGATCTGGACCGCGGTGGCTGTCATCTACCTGCTGCTGACCGGCGCGATGACGCTGACGCTTCGGCTCGTCGAAAAGAGGATGCGGATCTTATGAGCATGATCGAATTCCAGAACGTGTCGAAGAGCTTCGGCCATGTGCCGGTGCTGAAGCATATCGACCTGAAGATCGACGCGGGCGAGGTGGTCGTCGTGATCGGTCCGTCGGGCTCGGGCAAGTCGACGATGCTGCGCTGTATCAACGCGCTCGAGAAAATCACCGGCGGCGAGCTGCTGGTCGACGGCCAGAGCGTGCGCGGCAACGCGACGACGATCCGCAACATCCGGCTCGAAGCGGGCATGGTGTTTCAGCAGTTCAACCTGTTTCCGCAGATGACCGCGCTCGAGAACGTGATGTTCGGGCCGATCCAGGTGCGCGGTGCGTCGCGTGCCGATGCGCGCGACCAGGCGATGGCGCTGCTCGACAAGGTCGGCCTCGAATCGCGCGCGAATCATTACCCGTCGGAACTGTCGGGCGGCCAGCAGCAGCGCGTCGCGATCGCACGCGCGCTCGCGATCCGGCCGCGGCTGATGCTGTTCGACGAGCCGACGTCGGCGCTCGATCCGGAATTGCGCCACGAAGTGCTGAAAGTGATGCAGGATCTCGCGACCGAAGGGATGACGATGATCGTCGTCACGCACGAGATCGGCTTCGCGAAGCGGGTCGGCACGCGGTTGCTGTTCATGGATCAGGGCGGCATCGCCGAGGACGGCCATCCGGTCGACCTGATCGACCGGCCGCCGACCCCGCGCCTGAAGGAATTCCTGAAACACGTGTCCTGAACGAAACCGAACCATCCGACATGCCGCTTTCCCTGTCTCCCGTCATCGCCGGCGCGCCGTTCGACATCGGCGTGCGCCTCGGCGAGCTTGCCCGCCCCGTGTTCGATGCGTACATGCAGCAGAGCAGCGCATGGCAGGCCGTGCGCCGCTGGCGCAGCCATCCGTTCGTGGCCGCGCTGCGGCAGGCCGCGCTGGCCGCGTACCCGGAACTCGTCGCGGAGCTGGACGGGATCGCGGCAGGCGTCGGCTGGCCGGCCGAGGACATCTTTCTGTGGAACTGCCGCGGCGAACTGATCCATCACGCGCCGGACGGCTGCACGACGCTCGCCGGACGCGACGCGCACGGCACGCGCTGGATCGCGCACAACGAGGACGGCGATCCGTACCTGCGCGAGCGCTGTCTGCTGGTCGACGTGCAGCCGCAGGGCAAGCCGGGCTTCATCAGTTTCTATTACCCGGGCTCGCTGCCCGGGCATACGTTCGCCGCGAACCGTGCCGGCATCGCGCAGGCGATCAACAACCTGCGGATCCGCACGCCGGCGGCCGGCGTGCCGCGGATGATCCTCGCGCGCGCCGTGCTCGACGCGACGTCGCTCGATGCGGCCGCCGACGTGCTGCGCACGCATGCGCGCGCAAGCGGCTTTCACCACACGCTCGGCGCAACCGGCGATACGCGGCTCCTGAGCATCGAGGCGAGCGTCGCGCGCTGTTCGGTCGTCGAAGTCGCGCGTCTTGCCGGTCACGCGAATCATCTCGTGCATCCGGGATGCGGGGGCGAAGCGCAGATCGTCACGCAATCGTCCGGTGATCGTCAGCGGCGGGTCGATGCGCTGACGCCGGGCATCGACGCGATCGACGAAGCCGCGCTGCTGCGCGTGCTCGGCGACCGCGCACCGCAAGGACTGCCGATCTATCGCGACGATCCGGCCGACCCCGACGATGAAAACACGCTGGCGACCGCCGTGTTCGCGATTCGCGACACCGCGATCGACTTCGCCATTCACCAGCACGGCACGCAGCGCTTCGCGACGCGCATCGTGCCGCCCGCGCACGCGCGCAGCGCGTCCTGATCCATGAGGCAACGCATGACGACCGTTTTTCATCGCGCTCCACGCGCCACCTTGCCCGTCGCCGTCGCAGGCGACGGCATCGAGATCATCGATTCGACCGGCAAACGCTACATCGACGCGTGCGGCGGCGCGGCCGTATCGTGTCTCGGCCACAGCAACCAGCGCGTGATCGATGCGATCAAGCGGCAGGTGCAGCAACTGCCGTACGCGCATACGTCGTTCTTCACGACCGACGTGGCGGAAGAGTTGGCCGACCGGCTCGTCGAGGCCGCGCCGGCCGGTCTCGAACACGTGTATTTCGTGTCGGGCGGATCCGAGGCGATCGAAGCCGCATTGAAGCTGGCGCGCCAGTATTTCGTCGAGAAGGGCGAGCCGCAGCGTCGCCATTTCATCGCACGTCGCCAGAGCTATCACGGCAACACGCTCGGCGCGCTCGCGATCGGCGGCAACGCATGGCGGCGCGAGCCGTTCCTGCCGCTGCTGATCGAAGCCCATCACGTCAGCCCGTGCTACGCGTATCGCGACCAGCAGGCGGGCGAAACCGACGAAGCCTATGCGCAGCGCCTGGCTGACGAGCTGGAGCAGAAGATCGTCGAACTCGGTGCGGAAAACGTCGCGGCATTCGTCGCGGAAACGGTGGTCGGCGCGACGGCCGGCGCGGTGCCGCCGGTGCGTACCTACCTGAAGAAGATTCGCGCGGTGTGCGACAAGTACGGCGTGCTGTTGATCCTCGACGAAATCATGTCGGGGATGGGGCGCACCGGATACCTGTTCGCGTGCGACGAAGATGGCGTCGCGCCCGACCTGCTGACGATCGCGAAAGGGCTCGGCGCAGGGTATCAGCCGATCGGCGCGACGCTGGTGAGCGATCGCATCTACCGGACGATCGTCGACGGATCGGGTTTCTTCCAGCACGGCCACACGTATCTCGGTCATGCAACGGCCTGCGCGGCCGCGCTCGAGGTGCAGCGCGTGATCGCCGAAGAGAAGCTGCTCGACAACGTGAAGGCGCGCGGCGAGCAACTGCGTGCGTCGCTGCGCGAGCATTACGGTGCGCATCCGCATGTCGGCGACGTGCGCGGCCGCGGGCTGTTCGTCGGCGTCGAGCTCGTGCGCGATCGCGACAGCAAGGCGACGTTCGATCCCGCGCTGAAGCTGCATGCGGCGGTCAAGCGCGAGGCGATGCAGCGCGGCCTGATGGTGTATCCGATGGGCGGTACGATCGACGGCGTGCACGGCGATCACATCCTGATCGCACCGCCGTTCGTCTGCACCGCGCAGCAGATCGACACGATCGTCGAACGGCTGTCCGGCGCGATCGATGCCGCGCTCGCATCGGCCGGCGCGTGAACCACGACCTCACCCAATCCTCACCATGACCGACAGACTGCCTCCCTTCGATCCCGCATCGGCCACCGACGAGCAGAAGGCTGTGCTCGCCGACATTCTCAGCGGCCCGCGCGGCAACCTGAACGGGCCGTTCCTCGGCTGGATCGCGAGTCCCGAACTCGCGCAGCACGCGCAGCGGCTCGGTGCGTTCTGCCGCTATCGCACGGGTTTGCCGTTGCGCCTGTCGGAGCTCGCGATTCTCGTGACGGCCGCGCGCTGGCGCTCGCAGGCCGAGTGGCACATCCACCATCCGATCGCGCTCGATGCCGGTGTGCCGGCCGCCACGGCCGACGCGATCCGCCGTGGCGTCGAGCCGGCGTTCGAATCGGACGACGATGCGCTGATCCATGCGTTCGCGACCGAGCTGTATGACACGCGGCGCGTGAGCGACGCGACGTTCGCGCGCGCGCAGGCGCGTTTTGGCCACGAGACCGTCGTGAACCTCGTCGCGCTGCTCGGCTATTACGCGCTCGTGGCGATGACGCTCAACACGTTCGGTATGCGCGCGGACGGCCAAACTGATCTACCGTTTCCGGAATAATCGCCGCTTGCGCGTGCGTCGGCGGCCTGCCGCGCGCGCGTTCCGATTGCGTCGAAAAGCCGGTCTGTACGGGATTTTTGGCGTGTTGGCACAGGCTGAGTGGCATCCTCGCGACGTCTTGTCGACGCACGTCGCACCGCCTGCACTTCAGCGCAGGAAGTTTCCTCCGTGCCGTCCGATGAAATATCGCCGCGCGCAACGCATCAACGACGCGGGCGACCGCACGGGCGGGCTCAATCGTGCATTCAAGTACCTGTGTGTGCGATTCGCGATGTCGAACCGTCTGACGATAGGGCCGCGCGGTGTTGCAAGGCCTCACCGCTCCGGGGTCGACATCAATGAAACCAATTGTATTCGTGCGGGATCAGCCGCGATCGCACGCGTATGATGGCTTGTTCACGTCGATAAGATCGGTGAGCAAGCATGACTAGTACCCGTAAGACATTGATGATCGCCGGCGGCCTGCTGGTTGCCGCGGCTGGCACCGGCTACGTGATGCTCCTGCGTGCGGACCACCGCGCGATCGCGGAGGCCGGCATCGGCGACTCCGCGACCCCTGCCGCCGCCGTCACGGCGGCGAACGACGGCCACACCGCGCAAGGCGCGATCGCGCCGCCTGCGGCGGTCGCCGTCCCTTCCGCGCATATGGACGAGGCCGTCCCGCAACCAGCGGCCGTACGGCCGGCATCCGCGGCCTCTGCGCGCATGAGCGCGGCGCCGGCATCCGCTTCCGTCGCGCCGGTCGTCGCCGCGCCGGCGCCGCCGGCGAAGACGAGTGCGCCACCGCCGACCGTCCACGTCGTGACGGTCGAGCCGGAGGATGCGACCCCGCCGAAAGCCCAGCCCGCTCAGCCGGCGAAGGCACCGGTACAAGCGGCGCAACCCGTGCAATCGACACCGCAGGTCCAGGCGACGCAGGCGGCTCGGCCGAGTCAGCAGGCGGAGCAGCCGACCCAGCGCGCGGCGCGCAAGCGCGACGGGCTCGAGCGGCACGCGGCCGCGACACCCGCGATGAAATCCGAAACGCCTGAAACCGCCGCACTCGTGCGGGAATCGGCAAAGCTCGATCCGTCGTTGCCGCCGCCGCAATACGTGGCGACGCCGAGCGCCGATCGACAGCACGCGTCGACGGGCGCGAATCCGGTTGCCGCCGCGATGACCGATCAACTGGTCAGGCAGTCGAGCAGCTTGAAGTCGACTACACCGGCGAGTGCCGGGCCCGGCGGGGCTCAGTGAGAACGGAGCGGCCGCGCTCGCGCAGCGCCGCTCGACGCCGGATGAAAAAGGGCCCCGCACGCCGACCAGGGCATGCGGGGCCAAGAGAGACGAACCTGTGCGGTGCGTCGCGCGTTACGCGGCGATCGCCTCTTCGGCCTGCGGCGCGTCGGCGGTAGCCGGCGTCGCGTCTTGCCGGATCAGGTGATCGAACGCGCCGAGCGATGCCTTCGCGCCTTCGCCCACCGCGATCACGATCTGCTTGAACGGCACCGTCGTCACGTCGCCGGCGGCAAACACGCCCGGCACCGACGTCGCACCGCGCGCATCGACGACGATCTCGCCATGCTTCGACAGTTCGATCGTGCCTTTCAGCCATTCGGTGTTGGGCACGAGGCCGATCTGCACGAACACGCCTTCGAGATCGACGCGCTTCGTTTCGCCCGAACGCAGGTCCTTGTAGACGAGCCCGTTCAGCTTGCTGCCGTCACCGGTCAGCTCGGTCGTCTGTGCCTGCGTGACGATCGTCACGTTCGGCAGGCTGCGGAGCTTGCGCTGCAGCACTTCGTCCGCGCGCAGTTGCGCGCCGTATTCGATCAGCGTGACTTCCTTCACGATGCCGGCCAGATCGATCGCGGCCTCGACGCCCGAGTTGCCGCCGCCGACCACCGCGACGCGCTTGCCCTTGAACAACGGGCCGTCGCAGTGGGGGCAGTATGCGACGCCACGGTTGCGGTATTCGCGCTCGCCCGGCACGTTGATTTCGCGCCAGCGCGCGCCGGTCGCGAGAATGATCGTCTTCGCCTTCAGCACCGCGCCGTTCGCGAGGCGGATCTGGTGCACGTCGCCCGGAATCAGCGCGTCGGCACGTTGCACGTCCATGATGTCGACGTCGTACTGCTTCACGTGCTGTTCGAGCGCCGTGGCGAACTTCGGTCCCTCCGTTTCCTGCACCGACACGAAGTTCTCGATCGCCATCGTGTCGAGCACCTGGCCGCCGAAGCGCTCGGCGACGACGCCCGTCGCGATGCCCTTGCGCGCCGAGTAGATCGCGGCGGCCGCACCGGCCGGGCCGCCACCGACGATCAGCGTGTCGAACACCGGCTTGTTCTCGAGCGACTTCGCGGCGCGGGCGCTCGCGCCCGTATCGAGCTTCGCGAGGATTTCCTTCACGCTGCTGCGGCCCTGGCCGAACGATTCGCCATTCAGGAACATCGTCGGCACGGCCATGATCTGGCGCGCTTCGACCTCGTTCTGGAACAATGCGCCGTCGATCGCGACGTGGCGAATGCGCGGGTTGATCAGCGACATCACGTTCAGCGCCTGCACGACTTCCGGGCAGTTCTGGCACGACAGCGAGAAATACGTCTCGAACGCGTAGTCGCCGTCGAGCGCGCGGATCTGTTCGATCACGTCGTCGTCGAGCTTGAGCGGATGGCCGCCCGTCTGCAGCAGCGCGAGCACGAGCGACGTGAATTCATGGCCCATCGGGATGCCGGCGAAGCGGATGCCGGCCGGCTTGCCGGGTTCCCCGATCGAGAACGACGGCTTGCGCTCGGCATCGTCGCGGCGTTCGGTTACGGTCACGCGCGACGTCAGCGACGCAATCTCGTTCAGCAGCGCAAGCAGTTCCTGCGATTTCGCGCTGTCATCCAGCGACGCGACGAGTTCGATCGGGCGCGTGATCTTTTCGAGGTACGCCTTCAGTTGGTTCTTGAGACTGGCGTCGAGCATGGCGTTTCGGATTCCGTATTGATGATTCTGGTCGGGCACGTCGTGCCGGAGGAGGGCGCGGGCCGCACGAAACGGCCTGCATTCGCGTGACGCGCGCGCCTCGTGCGAGGCGCGCGGCGCGATCGTCAGATCTTGCCGATCAGGTCGAGCGACGGGGTCAGCGTCTCCGCACCCGGCGTCCACTTGGCCGGGCACACTTCACCCGGGTGCGCCGCGATGTATTGCGCGGCCTGCACCTTGCGCAGCAGTTCGCCTGCGTCGCGGCCGATGCCGTTGTCGTGGATTTCGCACAGCTTGATCTCGCCTTCCGGGTTGATCACGAACGTGCCGCGCAGCGCCATCCCTTCTTCCTCGATCAGCACGTCGAAGTTGCGCGACAGCGTGAGCGTCGGGTCGCCGATCATCGGGTACTTGATCTTGCCGATCGTCTCCGACGTGTCATGCCATGCCTTGTGCGTGAAGTGCGTATCGGTCGACACGCCGTAGATTTCGACACCCAGCTTCTGGAATTCCGCGTAGCGGTCGGCGAGGTCGCCCAGCTCGGTCGGGCAGACGAACGTGAAGTCGGCCGGGTAGAACACGACGACGGACCACTTGCCCTTGAAGTTCTCTTCGGACACGGGCACGAAATCGCCGTTGTGGTATGCGGTTGCCTTGAACGGTTTGATTTGGGTGTTGATGATCGGCATCTTGCGAGTTCCTTTGCTTGGGTGTTGATGAAGTGTTGCCAGTATCCGGGTTCACCCCTGGCTTGTGAAATTGCTTGTATCAATCCGCGGCATCGGGAATTTCTATCTGCTTCCGGCCCCGTCGCGGCGGGCCGTCCGGTCGGCCCGTGCCATCCGGGCCGGGCCTTCCGGCGGATTTCGGCCAGCCGGCGCTTCTGACACATTGGGCGTGCGGGAGGGCGCGGCGCCGGGCGACGGCGACGCACCCCGCGCAAGGGCCCGGCGCCCGTTCGGCACGAACGGTTGCGCGGTCGTCAGACACTCTCCGTCCCACTGCCGCCATGAATCTCTATTCCGGACGCGCGATGCGTGCACTGCCTGCATGGTTCCGCGAGATCGTTCCCGAGGGGCGATGCCTGCATCGGCTCTTGCGCGGTGTGGCCTGCGTACTCGTGACCGTGTCGTGCGCCGCGCCGGCGCTCGCCCTCGATGCCTCCGCGCCGGCCGCGACGGCGACTCCGGCCACCACGTCGACCGGGCTCGTGCAGATGCCCGACGGCCGGCTGCTCGCGCCCGAGTTCGCCCGCATCGTCACGCGCGGCACGCTCGTCGTCGCGGTGCTCGGCGTCGATCAGCCGCCGTTCTTCATGTCGCGCAACGGCGCATTGGCGGGCGTCGACATCGATCTCGCCGACGAACTCGCGAAAAAGCTCGGCGTGTCCGTGCAGTTCGACCGCGATGCGCGCACCTTCGACGACGTCGTTCAGCTGATCGCGACCGGGCAGGCCGACGTCGCGATCAGCAAGCTGTCGCGCACGTTGCCGCGTGCGCAGGTGGTCCGCTTCAGCACGCCGTACATCAGCCTGCGGCGCGCGCTGCTGATCAACCGCGTCAGCTTCGCGGAACTCGCGAAAGGGCGCCCGCTGCCGGAAGTCGTGCGCGATTACCGCGGCACGATCGGCGTCGTCGCCGGGTCGGCCTACGCGGAATACGTGCGCACCGACTTCCCGGCTGCGCGGGTGCGCACCTACCCGAGCTGGCCGGCGACGCTCGACGCACTGAACGCCGGCGCGGTCACGGCCGTGTATCGCGACGAACTCGCGATCAAGCTCGTGATGCAGGACGACCCGACCGCGCCGATCCGCTTGCGCGTCGCGACCTTCGACGACCTCACCGACGCGCTTGCCGTCGGCGTGCCGGTGTCCACGCCGACGCTGCTCGCGTTCGTCAATCAGTTCCTGGCCGAGCGCAGCAGGCGGCTCGACGTGAAATCCTTGCTCGACGCGATGGGCCGCTGACATGAACATGGACGAGAACATCAGGATCATGCCCCGCGTCGCGCGGCTGCATGCGCTCGCGATCCATCCGTTGACGGTCTTCGGCAGCCTCGCGCTCGGGATCATGGCGGGCGTGCTGTGGCCGGCCGCCGCGCCGAAGTTCGACTACGTGGGCCAGGTGTACGTCGGCCTGCTGAAGATGACGGCGCTGCCATTCATGACGGCCGCCGTGATCTTCAGCCTGCAGCGACTGCTGCGCGATGGCAGCGCGTCGGATCTCGTGATGCGCGTGATCGCGATCTTCGGCTGCGCGTCGGTGTTCGTCGTGGCGGTCGGCGCGGTCGTTCTGGTCGCGATGCGGCCGGGCGAGCATCTGTCGAACGCGACGCTGAAGGCGTTCGGCGCGCTGGTCGGCAGCGACGGTGCGGCGAGCGACACCGTGATGACGCTGTACGGCACCGATCCCGCGGAGAAGTCGTCGGGCCTTGCCGACATGCTGATCGCGCTGGTGCCCGGCAACTTCTTCGCGGCGCTCGCGAGCGGCGACACACTGAAGGCGCTGGTGTTCTCGCTATTCTTCGGCTTCGCATCGGGACGCGTGCCGGCGAGCATCTCGGCGGCGCTGAGCCAGACGCTGGAGACCGTCTATTTCACGTGCCAGAAGATCATGCACTGGCTCGCGTATCCGACGCCGATCGTGCTGTTCTGCGGCGGCGCCGCACAGATCGGCACGTCGGGATTCGGGCCGCTCGAGGCGATGGTCCGCTTCGTCGCCGCATTCGCCGTCGTCGCGCTCGTGCTGATCGCGGCCTCGATCGTCGTGATCTGGAAGCGCTCGGGCGCGACGCTGGCCGAGACGCTCGCCGGGTTGCGCACGCCGTTCGCGATGGCGCTCGCCACGCGCAGCAGCGTGGCGTGCATGCCGAGCATGATCGAATGCCTGGCCGACGGCTTCGGCTTTGCCCGCGCGCGCGTCGAGTTGGTCGTTCCACTTGCCGTGTCGCTGCTGCGCGTCGGGCCGATGGTTTATTACGCGAGCGCGACGCTGTTCGTCGCACAACTGTACGAACGGTCGCTCGGCCCCGGCGAACTTTGCGTCGTGCTGGTCGCGTCGGTGCTCGCCGGATTCGCGTCGACGGGCACGTCGGGCGTCGTGACGGTGTCGCTCGCCGGCATGGTGTGCGCGGCGCTGCACCTGCCGTTCGAGGCCGCGTTGGTTCTGTTCGCGGCGATCGATCCGTTCTGCGAAATATTTCGGACGCTGTTGCTGGTGATCGGCAACTCGGCCGTCGTATCCGCGATCTGCGCGCGGCCGCCGCGCGCGTGAAGGAGGCATCATGGCACTCGTCGGCGTACTGGGCGGAATGGGGCCGCTGGCCACGGTCGACTTCATGCATCGCGTGATTTGCCTGACACGCGCGCGCTGCGACCAGGAGCACCTGCCGATGATCGTCGCGAACCTGACGCGAACGCCCGATCGCTCGCGCGCGATCATCGACGGCGGGACCGATCCGCTGCCGGCGCTGCTCGACGGCATCGCGCTGCTGAACCGCTGCGGCGTCGACGTGATCGCGATTCCGTGCAATTCGGCGCATCACTGGTATGCGCCGCTGCGCGAACACAGCGCGGCGCCGATTCTGCATATCGTCGATGCGTCGGTGGCCGCGTTGCCGGCAGGCGTGCGGCGCGTCGCGGTGCTCGCCACGGGCGGCACGCTGGTGTCGGGCTTCTACCAGACGGCGCTGCGTGCACGCGGGTTCGAGCCGGTGATGCCGGGCGTGGCCGCGCAGCGCGATATTGCCGCGTGCATCGCGGCGGTCAAGGCGGGGAAGATCGCTGCGTCCGTGCGGTGCCTGTCGCGCGCGCTCGATGCACTGGCAAGACGGGACGTGGGCGTCGCGGTGATGGGCTGCACGGAAATTCCGATCGCGGCGCGCGCGTTGCCCGATGCACCGTTCGCGCTGGTCGACAGCACGCAGGAGCTGGCGCGCGCGACGGTCGCCCATGCGGTCGAGCGCGGATGGGGGCGGGCGGTGTGACGCGTCGGCGGGCGGCGGTACGCGCGACGCACCGCGCCCGCGAGATCCGACAGGGTGCGCGCACGTCGGGTTCGATGACGGGGATGGCCCACATGTCGCGCGATACGCGCAGCAGGCGGTTCGCTTGCGTGGATGCCCGGACGATCGCATCGGACAAGCGGATGCGGCGCGCCTTGTGAATCGTGCGAAGGCCCGCCTGCGAGCGGCCCGCGCGCTTATGCAGCCATCCGCCTGAGCCATTCCGCCAGCCGTCTCGCGCCGTCCGGCATGTCCGCATCCTCGCGCGTGCACAGGTAGTAGTCGCGCCCGTCGTCGAGCGCGTGGTCGAACAGCTTCACGAGTTCGCCGTTCGCCAGTTCGCGCTGGACCAGCGGCGCGCGCAGCAGCGCCGCGCCGAGATCCGCGCGTGCCGCGCTCAGCGTCAGTTGGCCATCCTCGAACATCGGCCCCACCGCGTGCGACACGTGCCGCACGCCGGCGCCCTGCAGCCAGTTGACCCAGGCGCTGCGATCCTCATCGTGCACGAGCGGCGCCCGCGCGAGATCGGCCGGTGTGCGGAACGGCCCGTGGCGCTTCAGGAACGACGGGCTGCACATTGGCACCATCGCGCCCGGCAGCAGCCGCTCGCAGCGGTAGCCGGGCCAGTCGCCGGTGCCGAAGCGGATCGACAGGTCGGACGCGTCGCTTCGATAGTTGCGGTGATGCGCATACAGCACGGTCACGTCGACATCGGTGTTGTCGGCGAGGAACGCGTGCAGCCGCGGAATGAACCAGCCGATACCGAGCAGCGGAATCAGGCTGATCGTGATCTGCCGCAGCGACGACCGGTCGCGCACGAAGCGCGTCGCGCTGCGCAGCACCGAGAACGCGGCGCTGATCGAGCGGTAGTAGTCGCGCCCCTCATCGGTGAGCGCGAGCAGCCTGCCTTCGCGCACGGTCAGCGGCGTCTGGATGAACGCTTCGAGCAGCTGCAGCTGGTGGCTCACCGCGGACGGCGTGATGTCGAGCTCGTGCGCCGCCGCGGTGACCGAGCCGAGACGCGCGAATGCCTCGAACGCGCGGACGGCGCGTAGCGGTGGATCGTGAGGCAATTGTTCGATATTTTTCATGTGTCGAATTTTATCGAAAAATCAGGGTGAACCGCAACACGAAAATATCCCGTATTTACAGGGGGTTACGTTATTGTGTCGGGAATGGCATAAGCATCCAACAATTGAGTATTTGGGGTGCTGATGATGAATATTTAATATTTTTCATGTCTTGAGCCAAATCACCGATCCCCGCACATGAAAATCGCTTTTCTCCCCGCCGGCCTCGCATTCTCCGCGGCCGCGCTGATCGCCGCCGCTCCCGCCTACGCGCAGTCCGCGCCGCAGACGATCCTGATCGGTCTCGCCGCGCCGCTCACCGGCCCGTCCGCGCGGATCGGCAAGGACTTGCAGAACGGCGCGCAGCTTGCGATCGACGACGCGAACGCGAAGCATCCGAGCATCGGCGGCAAGCCGGTCGTCTACAAGCTCGTCGCGGCGGACGATCAATCCGATCCGCGCACGGCCGTCGCGGTCGCGCAGCAGCTCGTCGACCAGCACGTGATCGGCGTCGTCGGTCACTGGAACACCGGCTGCAGCGTGCCGGCGTCGCGCATCTACCGCGATGCGGGCATTCCGCAGATCGCGCCGGCGTCCACCGGCCACCCGTACACGCAGCAGGGCTACGCGACGGCCTTCCGGATCATGGGTCACGACGATGCGGGCGGCAACTACACCGGCGCCTATGCGGTGAAGACGCTGAAGGCGAAGCGCATCGCGGTGATCGACGATCGCACGTCGTTCGGCGCGGGGCTCGCCGAGCAGTTCATCAAGGGCGTGCAGGCGAACGGCGGCACGATCGTCGATCGCCAGTACGTGAACGACAAGACGACCGACTTCAGCGGCGTGCTGACCGCGATCAAGGGCAAGCGCGCGGATCTCGTGTTCTTCGGCGGGCTCGACGCGCAGGCCGCGCCGATCGCGCGCCGGATGCGCCAGCTCGGCGTGAACGCGCCGCTGCTCGGCGCGGGCGGCTTCGTGAGCCAGACCTTCCTGTCGCTCGCGGGCAAGGACGGCGACGGCGTGACGGCACTCGAACCGGGCTTGCCGCTCGACCGGATGCCGGGCGGCAAGGCGTTCGACACGCAGTACCGCGCACGCTTTCACGCGCCGATCGAGCTGCACGCCCCGTTCGCGTACGACGCGGCTGCCACGCTGATCGCGGCCGCGCAGAAGGCCGGCACGACGCAGCCGGCGAAGCTGGTCGCGGCCGTGCACGCGATCGACCGGCCCGGCGTGACCGGCCGGGTCGCGTTCGACGCCGAAGGCAATCTGAAGGACCCGGCATTCACGATCTACCAGGTGCGCGGCGGCAAGTGGACCGTCGTCGACGTGCTCGGCGGCGCGCACCCGGCAACGAAATGACGACGGAGACGAATCCCATGACCAACACGACACATGCATCCACGGCGGCACCCGAGGACACGCGGCTCGGCATCCTCGCGCGGCGCCGCATCGAAGCGGAAATCATCAAGCCGATCTACGAGATCATGAAGCGCGAATTCGGCACCGAGCGCGCGCAGGCCGTGATCGCGGAAGCCGTGCGCGGCGCGGCCGTCGACGCGGGCCGCACGTTTGCCGCGCAGGAGCCCGGCGGCACGAGCGTGCGATCGTTCGTCGCGCTGCAGGTGCTGTGGGAGAAGGACGATGCGCTCGAGGTCGAGGTGCATCGCGCGGACGACGCGCACTACGACTACGACGTGCATCGCTGCAGCTACGCGGAGATGTATCACGCGATGGGGCTCGGCGAGATCGGTCACCTGCTGAGCTGCGCGCGCGACAGCTATTTCATCCACGGCTATGCGCCGGACGTCGCACTCACGCGCACGAGCACGATCATGCAGGGCGGCAAGCGCTGCGATTTCCGTTATGCGCTGCAGGCGGCGCCGCGCGACGATGCCCCGGAGGCCGGCAATGCGTGACGATCTCGCGGACGCGCCGCGCGTCGACGGCGCGCGGCTGTGGGCGTCGCTCGAACGGATGGCGCAGATCGGCGCGACGCCGAAGGGCGGCGTCTGCCGTCTCGCACTGACCGACCTCGACCGCGAGTCGCGCGACCTGTTCGTGCAGTGGGCGCAAGACGCCGGCTGCACGGTGCGCGTGGACCGGATGGGCAACGTGTTCGCGCGCCGCGCGGGCCGCAATCCCGACGCCGCGCCGGTCATGACCGGATCGCACGCCGATTCGCAGCCGACCGGCGGCCGCTACGACGGCATCTACGGCGTGCTCGGCGGCCTCGAGGTCGTGCGCGCGCTGAACGATGCGGGCATCGAGACCGAGCGCCCGATCGACGTCGTGATCTGGACCAACGAGGAAGGTTCGCGTTTTGCGCCGGCGATGATATCGGCCGGCGTGTTCGCGGGCGTCTATCCGCTCGAATACGGGCTGTCGCGCACCGACGGCGCAGGCAGGACGATCGGCGAGGAACTCGCGCGAATCGGCTACGCGGGTGCCGAGCCCGTCGGCGGCTATCCGGTGCATGCGGCGTACGAGCTGCATATCGAACAGGGCGCGATTCTCGAACGGGCCGGCAAGACGATCGGCGTCGTGACGGCCGGGCAGGGGCAGCGCTGGTACGAGGTGACGCTGACGGGCGTCGACGCGCACGCGGGCACGACGCCGATGGAATTCCGGCGCGACACGCTGGTGGGTGCCGCGCGGATGATCGAATTCGTCGATGCGCTCGGCCGTCGCCATGCGCCGCACGCGCGCGCGACGGTCGGGATGATCGAGGCGCGGCCGAATTCGCGCAACACGGTGCCGGGCGGCTGCTTCTTCACGGTCGAGTTTCGTCATCCTGACGATATGGTGCTCGACGAGCTCGATACGGTGCTGCGTGCGGAACTGGCGCGCGTCGCGGCCGACGCGGGCCTCGGTGCGCGGATCGAGCAGATCTTCACGTACCCGCCGGTGCCGTTCGCGCCGCGCTGCATCGACGCGGTGCGCGATGCGGCCCAGGCGCTCGGGCTGCCGCACATGGACATCGTGTCGGGTGCGGGTCACGACGCGTGCTACATCGCGCGCGTCGCGCCGACCGGCATGATCTTCGTGCCGTGCGTCGATGGCCTGAGCCATAACGAGGCCGAGGCGATCACGCCGGAATGGTCGGCGGCGGGCGCCGACGTGCTGCTGCGCGCGGTGTTGCGGAGCGCGCAGGAACCGGGCGCGTGATGCGCGCGTGACGGGCGCGGCTTACTTGCCCGCCTTGCGCCGCGCCATATACGCGAGATACGCGACGATCTGGTCGAGCTCCCGGTCGCTCAGCTGATCGGGCGGGAACGCCGGCATCACGCGGCCCGGCCAGTCGCGCACCGATGCCGGGTTGCGGATGTAGCGGCGCAGCGCGGCGGGCTGGAAGTAGTCGACCGGGTTCATCGGCGCGTTGAGGTCGGGGCCGGCATGGCTGCTGCCCGCGCCGTCGAGGCGATGGCACGCGAGGCATTGCGTGACGAACAGGCGTTGGCCCGCACGGGCCGGATCGTTCGCCGGCAGCGCCGGATCGACGGCGAGCGACGGCCAGCGCGCGAGCGGCGACGATTCGATCGTGATGCGCACGATCTGATACGGCCACTGCTCGCCGCGCACCGACGATGCGTCCGGCCCGAGCCAAACCAGGTAGAACGGCCCTGCGCTGACCTGCTTGCCGGGCAGCTTCGGCCACGGATGCGCCGGATCCTCGATCGCGAGCCACGCGACGGCGCCGGCCGGCGCACGGCGGCGCGCGAGATCCAGCGGCAGCTGCGCGGCGAAACCGTCGGCCGCGCGCGTTTCGAGCACGCCGTTTGCGGGAAGCGGCGTGTCGCCGAGCAGGGCCGCGAACGGCACCGCGCGGAACGTCATCGGCCGGCCGTACGCAATGTCGTGCGGCACGTGGATGTCCGTTGCGTCGACGCGCGCGAGCAGCGCCTGGCGCGTCAACACTCGAGGCGTGCCGTCGGTCTCGAGTTCGAGCGCGTCCTGCGCGGACGCGCGCGTCGCGATCAGGCACACCGTCATCAGCAACAGCGAAAACCACCGGCGCTTCAGCATTCGTTCTCCGTGGGGGCGTACCGGCGGCGGCAGGGGGCGAGCACGCGGCCGATGGATGGAATCGGGCGACAGTCTATCCGGTACGCGCGGCGCTGGCGACTTCGACGCGGGATCGGCGCAGTGGCAGGGATCGCGCCGGCCGGTGGCAGCGTGCGGGGCTATCGAGTTGCCCGACGCGTGCGGGATCGCGTTGCGCGACTCGGCCGGCGGCTCAATCCCACGGGGCGTCCGTGTCGGTCCGGAGCCGTTCGCGTCGCCGTCAATGCGTCGAACACTGCGCGTCGGCCTTCGGCAAAGGCGTTTCCCGTGCCGTGTCGAAATCGGCCTCGCGCGTCCCGGACGGCGTCAGCGACACGAAATGCATCGTCCCGCCGCGTGCCGTGAACCCGGCGATGCCGGTCGAGCCCCACGGAATCGGCGAGCGCTGCGCGCCGCTCACCGACATGCCGGTTGGCGAAAGCGCCAGCGTCAGCAGGCGTCCGTCGCGGGTCGGCACGTACGCATGCGTGCCGTCGACGGCGATCCCGGATTCCCGCACCGACGCCGGCAGGCAGTCGAGCGTCGCGAGGCGGCGGCCGTCCGGGTCGATCAGCGTCGCGACGCCGCGATTGTCCGCCGTCGTCGTGACGACGACGAAGCGGTCGATCGCCGGCACGTAGGTGGACGAATACACGTAGTACTGGATCGCGTCGCTCAGCGGCCCGAGCTTGTCGAGCTTCGCCGTGACCGGATCGAACATCGCGTATTCGAGCGTCGCATCCGTGCTGCCCTCGATGTATTTTTGCCAGACGAGCAGCGCGCGGTGCGGCGAGCCGGCGACCACGGGCCACCATTCGCGGTGGTGCGGCGCGACCGGCACGTGATTCAGCACGCGTCCGTCGGCATCGTAGGTTTTTACGTAGACGCCGTTGCCGGTGCCGAGGTTGTCGACGCCGCCGCCGTCGATCCAGTCGGCGGAATAGAACACGACGAAGCGTTCGCCCACCGAGGCGACATGCCCGGAGTGACCGCCCGCCTCGACGTCGTTCGGGTAGGGCTTGATCGGCTTGAGGTCGCGCCGATAGACACCGTAGCGCTGGCTGACCACTTGCGGCGTATTCCAGCCGTCCTCGAACGTGACGAAGATGTCGCCGCGCGGATTCTGCGCGATCGACACGGGCTCCTGCGCTTCCGGACGGCTGATGAATGGATGGACGCGCAGCAGACGCGGCTTGCCCGGCAGCCATTCGCCGACGTACACGTCGTGCGGCCAGTTGCCGTTGCGCAGCGCGCCGCGCGGCACGATGCCGGAGCTGCTGAAGAACACCCAGCGCCGGCCGTCGCCGGCGTCGGCCACGCCGATTCCGTGCATGAAGCGCCTCGGGTCGCCGCTGTCCTGCGGCGATGCGGGCGCCTGCACGGTGACGGTGTGCACGGCCGGCGTGCCGGCATACGCGCATGTCGGTGCTGCGACGACACAACACGCACCGCAGAGTACGGTCGCGACACGCCACGCGGCGGCGCGCCCGCCCGCATGCGAGCGCACGGTGGCGACCTGCGTCGTGACCGGCCGTTGCATCATTCGACGGTGACCGATTTCGCGAGGTTGCGCGGCTTATCGACGTCGGCGCCGCGCGCGCACCCGACGTGATACGCGAGCAGCTGCAACGGGATCACGTTGACGATCGGCGACAGCGCGTCGCCCGATTCGCGCACGCGGATCAGGTGCGTGTCGCGGTCGGCGTCGATCTCGAGATGATGGCCCGCGAGCACGTACAGCCGGCCGCCGCGTGCGCGCACCTCGGCCATGTTGGACTTCAGCTTCTGGAAAAGGCGGTCGTCCGGCGCGATCGTGACGACCGGCATCGCACTCGTGACGAGTGCGAGCGGGCCATGCTTCAGTTCGCCGGCCGGATAGCCTTCCGCATGGATGTACGACACTTCCTTGAGCTTCAACGCACCTTCCAGCGCGATCGGATAGTGAATGCCGCGCCCGAGGAACAGCGCGTTCTCGGTGCGCGCGAACTTCGCGGCCCAGCCCATGATCTGCGTTTCCAAGGCGAGTGCGTGACCGATGCGCGCTGGCAGTTCGTGCAGTTTCTTCAGGTGCATCGCGACATGCGCCGCATCGAGCCGGCCGCGTTGCTGCGCGAGCGTCAGCGTCAGCACGAACAGCGCGACGAGCTGCGTCGTGAACGCCTTGGTCGATGCGACGCCAAGCTCGATGCCGGCGCGTGTCAAGAAGCTGAGTGGCGCGCCGCGCGCGATCGAGCTGGTCGCCACGTTGCAGATCGCCATCGACAGATCCTGGCCCATCGCGCGCGCGCGCTCGATCGCGCCGATGGTGTCGGCGGTTTCGCCGGACTGCGAAATACCGACGACGAGCGTGCGCGGATCGGGCACGGTGTCACGGTAGCGGTATTCGCTCGCGATCTCGACCTGCGCCGGAATGCCCGCGATGCCCTCGAGCCAGTATTTCGCCGTCAGGCCCGCGTAGTAGCTGGTGCCGCAGCCGAGCAGCAGCACGCTCCGGGTCTTCGACAGCAGCGCACGCGTGCTGTCGCTGCCGCCGAACAGCGCGGGCGAGATCGTGTCGATGCCATCGATCGTGGCGGCGATCGCCTTCGGCTGTTCGAAGATCTCCTTCTGCATGAAGTGCTGATACGGGCCGAGCGCGGCGTCGTTATCGCGCGCCTTGACCAGGCACAGTGGACGCTGTACCGCGCTCCCGATCGCGTCGACCACGTCGATGCGGTCCGGCGTGATCAGCGCGACGTCGCCGTCTTCCAGGTAGACGAAGCGGTCGGTCACGTCGCCGAGCGCCGCGCAGTCCGACGCGAGGTAGTTCTGTTCGGCGCCGATGCCGATCACGAGCGGCGAGCCGGCGCGCGCGGCGACGAGGCGCTGGGGCTCGCGCGCGCTCAGCACCGCGATCGCATACGCGCCGTGCAGCCGCTTGACGGCATGCCTGACCGAATCGAACAGGTCGTCGCGATAGAGGCTGTGGATCAGGTGCGCGATCACCTCGGTGTCGGTCTCGCCGCGAAACGTGTAGCCGCGCTCCTTCAGTTCGGCGCGCAACGCATCGTGGTTTTCGATGATCCCGTTGTGCACGACCGCGATCGTGTCGCCCGACATGATCGGATGCGCGTTCATTTCCGACGGCGCGCCGTGCGTCGCCCAGCGCGTGTGCGCGATGCACGTCTGCGCTTCGAGGCCCAGCGTCAGCACGCGGTCCTGCAGGTCCGCCACGCGCCGCAGCGTGCGTTCGCTGCGCAGGCGGCCTTCGTCCTGCACGGCGATGCCGCACGAATCGTAGCCGCGATACTCGAGTCGGCTCAGTGCATTGACCAGTTGCGGCACCTGATTGTGCAGGCCGCTTGCTCCGACGATTCCGCACATGATTCACCTCGTCTAAAGGAAGTTGCCGGCCGACGCGCGACACGCGACGGCGCGAATTCGGGAGCGGTGTCGCATCGCGCGGCATGCATCGCGTCCGGCGCGGCGCGTCTCCGCTCACTTATTCGCGGGGCTGCGGCCCCGCGTGGGCTACCCATTCGATGCCGGAGATCGAGCCGTTCGCGTCGTGCGACGCGACGAGAATGCGTGTCGTGCGCCGCGCGCCGCGCCGGCGGGCGCCCGCGAGCGCGGTCGGCGGCACCGAGCGCATCTTCACGCTGGCGGAGCGCCGCAGCATCTTCGATGCGCGCAACCGGTACGCGAGCGGATGCACGACGCGTCCCGCGATCAGCCACGTGACGATCGTGCCGGCGATCAGCGCGATGCTCGTCACGTAGAACACGATCTGCTCGATGGGCATCTCGGCCTGGTTGAACGGCAGCAGGTAGCGGTACGTGTAGATGCAGATCGACGCCCACACACCTCCGACCAGCGCGGGCCGCACGACGCGGAACCACGCGACGAGCACGGGCCCGACGACGCCGCCGTGTTCGGCGATCAGTTCGCTCGGGGCGCGCAGGGAAAGGTCAATAATCGGTGCGTTCTTCATGTTGAATGCCTCGGTCGGGACTGACCCAAACGGCGCGCTTGCCGCGGCCCCGCAATACGACGGCGGGCAGGGCGACGACGGTGGTGACCATGCTGATCAGCCAGAACGCGACGGGGTACCAGACGGTGTCAAGGAAATACATCAGGAGTTTTTCGTCGTAACGACGATCGATCATGCTGCCGATGATCAGCTGCAGGATGCAGGTCGCGACCAGCAGCATCCCGTGCCAGTGCGGCACCACCGACACATGCCAGTCCTGCGGAAGCGGGTAGACGACGTCGACCAGCGCGAGCAGCAGGATGAACGACATCGAATAGGCCCACGCGATGCCGATCAGATACTCGACGAACAGCGGCCACATCATCATCTGCGTCGGCCGCGCGAGCGTGCCTGCGTACTTGAGCAGCACCTGGATGCCGCCCTTCGCCCAGCGCAGCCGCTGCCGGTAGAGCCCCTTCAGCGTCTCGGGCATCAGGATCCAGCTGAGCGCGTGCGGCTCGTACACGACGCGCCAGTCGCGGCACTGCAGTTTCCAGCTGATGTCGATGTCCTCGGTCAGCATGTCCGAGCTCCAGTAGCCGACATCGGCGAGCGCGGTCTTGCGGAACATCGTGATCACGCCCGACACCGTGAAGATGCGGCCGTACACCTGCTGCGTGCGCTTGATCAGCCCGACGATCGACGAGAATTCGCCGACCTGCATGCGCCCCAGCAGCGACGTGCGCGTGCGGATGCGTGGGTTGCCGGTGACCGCGCCGACGCCCGGATCCGTCAGGAAATGCTCGAGCATCCAGCCGATCGCGTCATGCGCGAGCAGCGCGTCGCCGTCGATGCAGAGCAGGTATTCCGCATTCGATACCGCCGCCGCGGTGGTGAGCCCGACCGCCTTGCCTTCGTTGCACGCGTGATGGATCACGAGCAGCCGCGGGATCTCGACGGCCAGCTCGTTGAGGATCTCGCCCGTGCGGTCCTTGCTGCCGTCGTTGACTGCGATGATGTCGTAGTTCGGGTAGTCCATCGCGTTCAGGTGGCGGATCACGCTGCGCGCGTTCGCCGCCTCGTTGAAGCACGGCACGACGATCGAGATCTTCGGGATGCCGCTCGCCGCGATCGTGCGCGTCGACAGCTCGCGGCCTTCCTCGAGCAGGAAGTAGTGAACGACGCCGCCGATCATCCACAGATACGACATGAAGAACGGGTAGTAGAAGACGAAATCCTGCAGGCGCTGAATGATGTTGTGGGTGGTCATGGCGTCTTGGTTCCCTGCGCATGCTGCATCTGCATCAGCGCGTTGATCGACGTCGGATCGAGGCGCGACTTCAGCGACATCACGTCGCGCATCGCGTCGAGCTCCGGCAGGCCGTTCAGGAAGTTGTCCGGGTAGTAGCCGAAATTCACCGCGCCCTCGCTGCGCAGCCGCCGCATCTGTGCGAGCAGCGTGCGGGCCGGCACGTCCTTGTGCGCGTGCCAGTCGTACGACTGCAGCTCGAACACGGTGCGCTGCAGGCCGCGCTGCTTCGCACGGACGGCGCGCACGAGCTGGTCCAGCCAGCCCTCGGGATCCTTCGCCTGCTCCATGTACGGCATCGCCATCAGCGCGACGTAGTCGTAGTTGGCGAGGAAATCGTCGTAGTTCTGCGCGTACCACGCTTCCGACTCGGGCTTGAGCACAGGCATCGCGAAGATGTTGCGCGCGCTCAGCACGTCGCCCACGTTCTGGTGCGCCAGCACGATCTGTTCGAGCTGGTGTGTCAGGTCGATCAGATAACGCGACTTCTGGCGCGTCCAGCGTTTCATCAGGTCGGGGTTCTCGCGGATCTTGCCGACGTCGGCCGGCAGCCCCCATTGCGAATAGGTCTGCAGCGCATGCCGGCCCGCATCCTCGTAGTCGTCGAGCACGGCGTCGTCGCTGAACAGGATGCCGCTGAACGACGCGTGCTTGCTGAGATCCTCGTAGATCTGCTGGATCATCAGCCGTGCCTCCGGATCGAACGGGCTCAGCCGGAACACGCGCGTGCCGTTCTCGCGGGCCGGCGCGCCGCTGTATGCGCTGACGGCCTCGAGCCCCTGATGCTTGCCCGGCGGCGGCCGGAACGCGAGCACCGGCATCCACGCGTACACCTGCACGTTGGAGCGCGTGTTCAGCTGCCATGCGGCGCGCGAGAACAGGTCGGCGCGCATCGGCAGGTGCCGATTCGGGAAATACACCGATTCGGCCACGCCCGTGCCTTTCGGGTCGGCACAGGCCTGCAGGTACACCGATTTCGGCTGCATCCGGTAGATGCGCTCGACCAGCTTGCCGAGATTCGCCTCCTGCCGCGCGGGATCGGGATCGTAGACCTGGTCGAGATCGACCTGCACGATGCGCTCGGGCACGTCGACGTCGCCGCGGTTGGACGCCGGCTCGCGCATCGAGCGCTCGAACCCGCCGATGTCGACGTCGTACATCATCAGGATCCGCCTCAGCCGGTCCAGTGGCACGTCCGGCGTATTCGGGCCGGCATCGAGGCTGAACTGGATGTCCATGCCGAGCGACGTCGATATCTTGCGCACGGGCTGGTTTTCCGCGCCGTATGGCCACACCATCGAGCGTGCAACGATGCCGGTGCGTTCGCGGATCTGCCGCACGCATGTCTGCAGGTCGTCGTGCACGCGTGCTTCGAATTCGGCGTCGGTTTCATAGCGCTTCTCGTTCTGCAGGTAGAGGTGCGACGTGGTCGCCGGCAACTCGTTGCCTTGCGGATTCGCGACCGCGCCGTGATGGAGGTTGTGGGTGTGGCAGCCGAGCTCGACGAGGTGCGACTGGCCGACCTTCTGCACCTCGTCCCACGACATGAAGTAGTCGCGCGGCACCTGGATCTTGTCGCTGATGCGGATCGGTGCATCCAGCGGCGCATCGATCCACGCCGTGACGATGCCCATCACGGCCGGATACTTGAAGCGTTCGAGCAGCGGCAGCACTTTCGTGTAGTGGCTGCGGTAGCCGTCGTCGAACGTGAGGAGCACCGCGCGCGGCGGCAGCGGCTTGCCGCCGTGCCGCGATTCCTCGATCTGCCTGACCGTGATGGTGTGGTAGTTGTTGGTCTGCAGCCATGAAAAGATCGCGGTCAGCGTGCCGGTGTCGACCGCGAACGGGTCGACCATCGCCGACGCCGAGGAGAACGACGCCATCAGGTTGTCGCGCACGTCATGCATGCAGATCACGCGAAACGTCTTGCCGTCGGCCGGGTCGGACGGTGGCAGCAGGTCGATCATCCGGGCGTTCGACACGCCCGGGAACAGCGAACAGGCGGCGAACGTGCCGAGGCATCCGCACATGAAGGTCCGTCTGGTTTGCATTCGCGATCTCCTTGCTAGAACGGCAGGTTGACCGACATGAAGCCGGTTTCGGAGCGCTCGCGCTGGCCGTCGTATGCGTGGCTGCTGACCTCGACGCCATAGCTCAGCGTGATGTCGTGCTTGAACGTCCATGCGTGCTCGAGGCGCGCGCTCCACAGCGGGCTGGTGCCGAAGCCGCGCTCGTTGTACACGCCGCCCGACACCGATACGCGCTGCTGCAGCGCCATGTCGCCCTTCTTCCACAGCATCAGCTGGTGCATGACGGTCGCCGCGGCCGCATAGTCGCGGCCCGGGCTGAAGTAGGGCGCGTCGTGGCGCGTGTTGCTGTCGGTGCCGAGGTCCAGCGATAGGTTGACGAGCTGGTTGGCGGTGGTATACACGCGCTGCGTGGCGGTCGCCGAGATCTCCTGGTGCAGGTTCGAATCGCTGTAGCGGCTCACGCCGTAGCTCAGCTTGACCTCGCGACGGTCGTTCTGCCTGTACACGACCGAGACGTTCGCGGAGCGGCCCCAGATGTGCGCGGCATACGCCTTCCACGGCAGCGAGTTGTCGTTGGTGTCGAGCCCGGCGCTGACCGTCCAGTAGTCGTTCAGCGCGTACGCGATCGACCCGCGGCCGCCGGTTCGGCCGTCCGAGCCGAACGAGCGCGTGACTTCGCCCTGCACGGTGAGCGGCCCGTGCCGGTAGTCGCCGCCGACACCCGTGCGCGTGCGGCTGACGTTGCCGGAGTCGGTCTGCGCATAGCCGAAGAACGTGTGCGAGAAGACGCGCCAGTTGTCGCCGAACGGTTGCGAGTACACATAGCTGTCCGACGTGAAGCTGTTGTCGGCCAGCGCGCTGTTGCCGTGCTCGTAACTCAGGTCGGTCGTGAACACGGGGCTGCGGTATGCCTTGTAGTCGCGCTTGAAACCGCGCACGGCGCCGCTGTCCGGAAATACGTCGTCCAGCGTCTGGTCGACGTACTTCGCGGTCGCGTAGTCGTCCGCCGTGAGCGCCGCGCGGCCGAGGCCCGCCAGCATTTCGACGCTGTCCGGGTGGTCGGTCAGCGAAGCGCGATACATCGCGATCGCCTGGCGCGGATGCGCCTGGCCCGACACCGCGTCGGCATGCGCGGCACGGACCTCCGCGTTGAACGGCACCTGCTGCTCGAGCTGCTCGAGCGCGGCGATCCCTTCGTCGACGCGGCCCGTGTAGATCAGGTATTGCGCGCGCAGCCGGTAGTAGCGCAGAAAGTCGCTTTCTTCCGGACCGTAGTTGCGCACCTCCTTGGCCGGCGGCAGCGACTTGCCGATGTCGTCGAGCACCTGCTGCGCGTCCGCCGCGCGTCCCTGGTCGACGTACGACCAGAACAGCCCTTCGCGCAGTTCGATCGGACGCGTGCGCGCGCCGTACTGGAAGCCGCGGGTCGCGCGGTCGGTCGGCGCCGCGGTTGCCTGCTTCAGCGCGCGCTGGTACACGGCGTTCGCCTTGGCCGGTTCGCTCAGGTAGAGGTAGGCGTCGCCGACGGCCGCCAGCGCGTCGATCGAGATCTCCGCGTCGGGCGGAATCGTCTCGAACGTCGCGACGGCCGTCTTCATGTCGCCGCGCGCCGCATGGGCGACGGTGCGGTCGCCCGCGAGCGCCGTCCTGACCGGCGAATAATCGGGCGTGGCCGGCATCCGCTTGTCGAGGTCGTCCGCCGCGCGCAGCGCGCTGTCGAGGCCGTCGAAGCGGTCGGAACTCGTCATCGAGCGGGATTTGTCACGTCCGCCGCGCACCTGCTGGCGAATCGCCAGTTCTTCCAGTTGTGCGACGTCGACGGCGGAGAACGCATCGGGCCGTGCCTTCGCTTCTTCGAGCGCCTTGATCGCGCCGCCGCCCGCCGCGAGGCCGAACACGTCGTTGCGCACGGTCGCGACGTCGGCGGTACGCAGGTTCGGCGCCTGCGCATTCGGCGTTTCGACGTCGGGGCCTTGCGATCGTTGCGTCGGTTCGCCGGGCAGCTGGACGCCGGGCGTCTGTGAATTCGGCGCCTGGGACGACGGGGGCGGCGAGCCCGGTGTCTGGGTAACGGGCGCAGGCGAGCCCGGCATCGGGGTGCCGGAGGCCTGCGCGGTTTGCGTCGGCGCATTCGGCGGCGCGGTGGTTGCGGCCTGTGCAGGTTGCGGCGGCTCCGGCGAGTGCGCGACCGGGACGGATGAACTGGACGCAGGTGTGCCGGACGTTGTCGCCGTCGATTGCACGGGTGTTTCGGGCGGCTGCGGGTTCGCGGCCTGCGCGATCCCGATCGGCGCGTCCGATGCATGCGCGACGGGTGCCGGCGTGTTTGACGGCGTGGTGTCGGATGCCTGGGGCGGCTGCATCGGGGCACTCGGCGTCGGTTCGGCCGGTGGCGGCCTGTTCGGCGGCGCGGTATCGGTCGCCTGGGCGATCTGGATCGGCACGCTCGACGGCTGCGCGCCCGGCGCCGGTTCGCTCGGCTGCGCGACGTCCGGGTCCACCACGACCGTGGTCGGCATCGTCTGCGGTTGCGCATCCGACGCCTGTGCGATCTGCATCGACGCATCCGATGCCTGCGCGATGGGCGTCGGCGCTTGCGGGGGCAGGGCGCTCCGACCCTGGGCGACCTGCAGCGACGCCGCCGTCGGTTGCATGTCGGGCGACAGCGCATCCGGCGCGCCGCCGGCGCCGGCGATTTCGCTCGCGCCGCCCGGTTCCGCGTCGCCTTCGGCGGCAAGGCAGGAGCCGGACGCAACGAGCAGCAACAGCAACGGCGCATGCAGGAGGATCCGCCGGTTGGGCGGAGCGGCGATGGTGCATTGTTGTCTACGATTGTTGGCCACGATGTCTCCTCACTCTGAAACGATCACATCGGTTGCACGCCCGGCGACGCCGGTTCACAGGCGATTGCGGATCGCTTGTCCGAGCAGCGCGCGCGATTCGCTGTTCGTCGGGTCGATGGCGAGCGCGCGGCTCGCGTTCTGCTCCACGCAATTCCATTCGTCGACCCGTGCGCACCAGCGCGCCCGGGCCAGTGCGCGTGCGCCTTCCAGTTCGTCGTGCGTGATGCTGGTGGCCTCCATGTGCGCCGAATCGGCGATATACGATTGCGGCTGCCGTCGCGGCGTGCGGTCGGTGTGTTTTTCAGTGCGCGCCAGCGTCTGCGAACGCGACGTCCGGTGCGTGTCGCCGGGGCGCGCCGCGCGGCCGCTGGCCGCGAGCGTCGTGGACGGTACGTGCGCGGGGTGCGGGTGTTTCGCGGCGGCGCGGGCGGTCGTTCCTGGCGGCACGGCCGGTGCTGCCGCGGCCGACACGGCAGGCGTTGCCGACGCATACCGCGTACCCGGCACGGCAGGCGTAACCAGCTCGGCCTGCGCGGTGGTCGACGCCGTGTCGGAGGCGTTGGCCGTGGCGGTCGCGATGGCCTCGCGATACTTTCCGACGGCGGTGCCGATCATGCCGGCGATGTCGTGCGTCATGGTTGCATGGCCGACTCCCGCGTCGCGCTGGACGTACGCAAAGCCGCCGAAGATCGCGGCAAACGCAATGATGCTGAGCGCCGCATTCTTTCCGGGGCCCCAGGCAGGTTTCGGCTGACGGTTGGGCGAGCCGTCCGGTCGTTCTGCACGAGTCATTCAATCCTCCTCGATTCGACGGATTGCAATGCACGAAGCGAGCACGTGCCAGCGCCACGCGGATTCGACTGACGTTCACCACCGCAACTGCGTGGTGAGTGCGCCCGTTTCGACGACCGCGAACTGGGTGGCGCCCTGATAAGTCCCTTCGACCCGATAACTGGCATCGGGCACGCTGAACAGGCAGCGTGGCCCCGTTGCCTTGAATTCGACGAGCACGCGTCCATGCCGTCGCAGCCGCACCTGCACGTTCGACAGCGGTTGCCCGCTGGCGCCCGATACGAACGAAACACCGAGGTTGTAAGGGCGGCCGTCGGGGGGAAGCGGCGCCGTACCGTCGATTCGCGCGTCGCCGCAGATATACGAAATCACGTATCGGCCGGAGCCGGGGTCGGACGCGGGTGCCGGGGCCTGGGTCTGTGCCACGGCATTGATGCAGAGTGCGGATACGGCGATGCCGAAGAGCGGGCGAGCATGCTGTTCAAACGAGGAAGACATTGCAACCTCCATCCGAAATCGCTGGGAGCGTATTTATTCAGATTTGAAATTGGCGACGTTCTTTTCGCGACATGGTATTGATACACGATGGATTTTGAACAAACAACCGCGTGTGGCCCGAATGGGACATGCTTTAAATGTCCTATTTAAATAGGATTTGTTATAATTCGACAAAATGAATTGAGACTGAATAAAGTCGATATTGCCGGACATGAAATTTGCTCACCGGTCGCGATGACCATTTCGCAAACTTAAGACGTAAGTGGTATCGAAGTTTGTACCGAAAAATAACGACTGATAAAAGGAAGACTTGCCTCTGCCCTCGAGGCTTCACGATGAATCATGGAACGTACGGTCAGGTAAATCGAAAGGGCTGGTATGACGTTTTTGGCGATAATGTCGTTACATGAAAATCGAAACTTTTGATGTGATGTGTAACGGCGTATTTCCGTCATATGAGTCGGCAATTTACTCGGATTCGCAAACGTTTGGCAGTATTGCGGAATTGATCGAGCGTACGGAACGTATATTGAAGACGAATCGGGATAATAAAATGGTTCGCGATGGCGAAAATGGAATACGGGAGCGCCGTGCGGATTGCATCCGCGCGGCGCTCCGGCGAGTCGGGCGATGAGGGAACGGTGAGGGGCGTTACCGGCTGCCGCCGGCGCTGCGGCGCGCGATGCGCACGGCCGGCTCGATCGACTGCTCGGCCGCACGCGTGCCGTCGGCCGCGACGCGCGGGCGGTTCATGATGTAGGTCCACAACTGTTCGGCCGCGAGCCCGCGCTTGCGCGCCGACCGGTACAGGCGAATCTCGAGTTCGGTGATCCAGTCCGCCGAGCCCGCACGAACGAGCGAACCATCCGCGAGCTCTTTCGCCACGCAGCTTTCGGGCAGCCAGCCGATGCCGTGCCCGGCCACGACCATCCCCTTCAACGCCTCGGACATGTGCGTCTCGAAGCACCGGTGCAGCGCATACGATTCGGACGCATTCAGCAGCAGCATCTCGACGACGTTCCCGAGGAACGCGCCCGACGAATACGCGAGGAGCGGCAGCGGCGCGTCCGGCGTGCCGGGCAGTTCGAATACCGGCTTGCCGCGTGCGTCGGGCGTCGACACCGGCAGGATCCGCTCGACGCCGAGCGTGACGAACGGGAAGTGGTTCGGATCGAGCACGATCGGCAGTTGCGGATGGTGATAGCCGAGCAGCAGGTCGCATTCACCTTCGACGAGTTGCTGCACGCCTTCGGGCACGTTCACCGCGTTCACGCGCGCGGTCACGTGGCCGACTTCGCCGTTCAACTGCTTGAGCCATTCGGGGAACAGCGTGAACACGAGCGTATGCGCGACGGCGAAGCGCACGACCTGGTCGCTTGCCGCGAACTGGTCGTAGCCGTTCACGAGGTTGCGTGCCGCATACATGCTGCGCAGGATATCCGCGGCCAGCCCGCGGAACATCTGCCCGGCCGGCGTCAGCGTGATCGGGTTGATGCTGCGGTCGACCAGCTTCGCATCCATCCATGTTTCGAGTGCGGCGATTCGTCTGCTGAATGCCGACTGCGTGAGGTGCCGATGACGCGCGGCCCGGGAAAAGCTCTTGGTATCCGCAAGGCTCAGGAAATCTTCCAGCCACTTTGCTTCCATGTTGATCTTCGCTTTTTATAGTCGGCGCCGGAAGGCGGCGGCGCCATTTCACTGAACCGGTTTTGTAGCGTACCGCGCCTCGCGCATCGGAGCCGATGTTTTTTTTCGATCGGTGTCAGTCGAAATATGCATGGGCGTTGTCGGCGGTATTACGGCTACATACGGTTGAGGTGCCGGACCCGGCTAACTGGTTAGTTCACCGCGTCGAACTGCCCGACTTGCCGCAGACGGTACTTCCCCCCAGGGCCGGCCGCGCACCTGCGCGCGCCGGCTCGCCTTTCCGCTATTCCGCCCGGGCAACCGAAGGATGTGGCGCAATCCCCGTCGCGGTGCAGGGCGGGCCGCCGCAACGGGTCGCCGACGCCACGTCGCGCTTCGCTGCGGTGCGGCAAGACCGGGCGGGAAGGTGGCGGGGCGCGGGCGACCGCACGGCGGCGGGAAGCCCTGCCGACGCGGGCGCGGAACCGCTGCCGGTCGGCAGCGCGGTAATCGAGGAGGCGCGCCGGGCGGGGAAGGAATGGTGCAGTGCAGATTGCACAGTCGTGACACGCAGGGGAACTATGTTTGACAGGCGCGGTGCAGCAGAGGCCGTGCGCGGGCATGGCACGCCTCTGGCGCGTCCTGCGTCGCGCGCATCGCACCATCATGGTGCGGCATGCCGCGGGGGCGTGCCGGCTGCGCGACAAAGGGGGGAACCTGAGGGGATATCGCAAGGCACGTTCCTTGCAAGGCAGTCAGTACGCCGGTCCGGCATGCGCAATGCCGGGGAAAACGATCGATGGAGAAAAGATCGATGAAGCCATTCGATGAAATGCTGCAATCCGGCGACATGGTGAGGGCGCCTTACGCGCGCCTCAAGCAGTGGCTCGACACGCAGAATCCCGCGAGCCTCGCCCAGAAAGCTCACGACGCGGAAGGCGTGTTCCGCAGGACGGGCATCACGTTCGCCGTGTACGGCGACGCGCAGGCAGCCGAGCGGCTGATACCTTTCGATATCGTGCCGCGGATCATCTCGGGCGCGGAATGGAGCCGGCTGTCGCTCGGCATCGAGCAGCGCGTGATGGCGCTCAACGCGTTCCTCGACGACATCTACCACCGCCAGGAGATCGTGCGCGCCGGCATCGTGCCGAAGCACCTGATCGCGCACAACGAGGCGTTCATCCCGGAGATGATTGATTTCCGGCCGCCCGGGAACGTTTACACGCATATCATCGGCGTCGACATCGTGCGCACCGGCGAGAACGAGTTCTACGTGCTGGAGGACAACGCGCGCACCCCGTCGGGCGTGTCGTACATGCTGGAAAACCGCGAGACGATGATGCAGCTCTTCCCCGAGCTGTTCCAGCAGGTCAAGGTGCG
Source organism: Burkholderia sp. Bp9004 (assembly GCF_003858025.1). Lineage (NCBI taxonomy): Bacteria > Pseudomonadati > Pseudomonadota > Betaproteobacteria > Burkholderiales > Burkholderiaceae > Burkholderia > Burkholderia sp. Bp9004. The sequence goes on from NZ_QTQD01000001.1 coordinate 49,814, forward strand.
CCCGGTCGAGACCTATCCGCAGATGCTGCGGCAGTCGCTCGCGGCCGTGTGCCCGCCGGGCGGCAACGCCGACAACCCGACCATCGCCGTGCTCACGCCCGGGATCCACAACTCCGCGTACTACGAACATTCGTTCCTCGCCGACCAGATGGGCGTGCACCTTGTCGAGGGCAGCGACCTGCAGGTGGTCGACGGCCGCGTCGCGATGCGCACCACCGAAGGCTTCCGGCCGATCGACGTGCTGTACCGCCGCGTCGACGACGCGTTTCTCGATCCGCTCACGTTCCGCCCCGATTCGGTGCTCGGCGTGGCCGGGATCATGGACGTCTACCGCGCCGGCAACATCACGATCGCGAACGCGCCCGGCACCGGCATCGCCGACGACAAGGCGATCTACTCGTACATGCCGGAGATCGTCGAGTTCTACACGGGCCGCAAGGCGCTGCTGGAGAACGTGCCGACCTGGCGCTGCGGCGAGGCCGACAGCCTGAAATACGTGCTCGAGCATCTCGATGAACTGGTCGTGAAGGAAGTGCACGGCTCCGGCGGCTACGGGATGCTGGTCGGTCCGTGTGCATCGAAGGCCGAACTCGAGGCGTTCGCCGCGAAGCTGCGCGCGCGTCCCGCGAACTACATCGCGCAACCCACGCTGGCGTTGTCCACGACGCCGATCCTGACCGAAGCCGGCCTCGCGCCGCGCCACGTCGACCTGCGGCCGTTCGTGCTGGTGTCGGACCGGATCCGCATCACGCCGGGCGGGCTCACGCGCGTGGCGCTGCAGGAGGGATCGCTCGTCGTCAACTCGAGCCAGGGCGGCGGCACCAAGGACACCTGGGTGCTGGCCGACTGAGCCGGGCACGACCGCGCGCGCCGCAGCCGGCGCGCGAACCGAACGAAGACGGAGTGGACACGAGATGCTTCTGGGACGAACTGCGAGCGGTCTCTACTGGATGTACCGCTATATCGAGCGCGCGGAGAACATCGCGCGCATCGTGGATGCCGGGCTGCGGATGGCGCTCACGCGCACGTCCGACGCGCCGGCCGAATGGTCGTCGGTGCTGGTCAGCTCGGGTGCGGACGACGGCTATCGTCAGAAGTACGACGCATATGCCGCCGATACCGTGACCGACTACTTGCTGCGCGACCGCGACAACCCGTCGAGCGTGCTGTCGTGCATCGAGGCCGCGCGCTCGAACGCGCGCATGGTGCGCACGGCGCTCACCCGCGAGGCGTGGGAAAGCGTGAACGGCGCATGGCTCGCGCTGCGTCACGCGCTCGCGCAGCCGGTGCCGGAGAGCGGACTGCCGGCCGTGCTCGACGAAGTGAAGCGTGAAACCGCGCTGATCCTCGGCAGCTTCTACAGCACGATGCTGCGTAACGAGATCTTCGATTTCGCGCAGATCGGCGCGTTCGTCGAGCGCGCGGACAACACCGCGCGGATCATCGACGTGAAATACCACCTGCTGCTGCCGTCGGTGTCGCACGTCGGCACGATCCTCGACAACTACCAGTGGGAGACGATCCTGCGCTGCGTGGCCGCGCACCGGTCGTACCGCTGGGTGTACGACGTGCAGTACAAGCCGATGAACATCGCCGACTACCTGATCCTGAACGGCCGCATGCCGCGTTCGCTGCGCTATTGCTACGGGCGCGTGGTGTCGAGCCTGAATCTGCTCGCGAAGGATTACGGCGTGACACACCCGTGTCACGACACGGCCACGAAGATTCTGCAGATGCTGTCCGACACCTCGGTCGAGCGGATCTTCAAGAGCGGCCTGCACGAGTTCCTGACCGACTTCATCGGCCGCAACAACAGCCTCGGGATCGATATCGCCCAGGCCTACAACTTCGACTGAGACTTGCCATGCGACTCGCCATCCGACACATCTCGCGTTATCAGTTCGACGATCAAGCCACCCATGCGCTGCAACGGCTGCGGCTGCGCCCGCAATCGGGCCCCGGGCAGACGGTGCGCGCGTGGCAGGTCACGATCGAAGGCGTCGAGCCGGCGCTGTCCTACACGGACGGGCTCGGCAACCGGATCGACCTCGTGCGCCACGACCGCGGCGCGAAGAACGAGATCGTCGTGATCGCGGCCGGCGTCGTCGAGACGCAGGACCGCGCGGGCATTCTCGGCAACCCCGAGGGCTATGCGCCGCCGTGGATCTTCGAGCGCGAGACCGCGCTCACGAAGGCCGGCGACACCGTGCGCGAACTCACGCAGGCGCTGCCGATCGAGCCGCACAGCCTCGATGCGCTGCACTGGCTGATGACGGAAGTGCACGGCCGCATCGCGTACGCGCCGAACCTGGCGGACGCGCCAGTCGATGCCGAAACCGCGCTGCAAAGCGGCGAGGGCACGAGCCGCGACCACGCGCATGCGTTCATCGCGGCCGCGCGTGCACTGAAGGTGCCGGCGCGCTACATCTCGGGCTACGTGCTCGCCGACAGTGCGATGCAGCGCATCGCCGACGCGAAGCAGAGCGCGGCGGGCGAAGAGGAAGAGGAGGCGCTCGCGCTGCAGAGCGGCGACGGCATGCAGCAGGCGCTCGGCGCATCGCACGCCGCGCAGTCGCAGGGCTTGCCGCAGGCGGCGCTCGGCGCGCAGCCGCAGGCCGCCGCGCTGATGCAGCAGCCGGCCGGTCATGCGTGGGCGGAGGCCTACGTCGAAGGGCTCGGCTGGGTCGGCTTCGATCCGTTCATGAACCGCTGCCCGGACGAGCGCTACGTGCGCATCGCCGTCGGCCTCGACGCTCGCGACGCGCAGCCGGTGACAGGGCTCGGCGCGAGCACCGTCGGCATCGAGATCAGCGTCGTGCAGTCGCCGGAACTGGTCTGACGCACTCCTTCGTCGAATCCGCCGTGCCGTGCCGCCGCAGCGACGGCGACGCGGCGCGCGCGGCCGGCCCAACCCGAACCGAGCGGCTCTCCCATGCCCATCCACGTCGCGCTGCATCACACCACCCGCTACCGCTACGACCGGCCAGTCAACCTCGGCCCGCAGATCGTGCGGCTGCGGCCCGCGCCGCACTGCCGGACGCCGATCGTCGCGTATTCGATGACGGTCGAGCCCGCGCAGCACTTCATCAACTGGCAGCAGGACCCGTTCTCGAACTATCTTGCGCGGCTCGTGTTTCCGGAACGCACCGAACACTTCGAGATCACGATCGACCTGGTTGCCGAGATGTCGGTGTACAACCCGTTCGACTTCTTTCTGGAAGCGAGCGCGGAGCAATATCCGTTCAACTATGACGATGCGCTGAAGACCGAACTCGCGCCGTACCTCGCGTGCGATCCGCAGACGAGCGCGGCGCCGCTGTTCCGCGCGTATCTCGACGGCGTCGACCGCACGCCGGCCGGCACCGTGAACTTCCTCGTCGCGCTGAACCAGCAGCTGCAGCACGACATCGGCTATCTCGTGCGGATGGAGCCGGGCGTGCAGACGCCCGAGCAGACGCTGAAACTCGCATCCGGGTCGTGCCGCGACAGCGCGTGGCTGCTCGTGCAGCTGTGCCGGCACCTCGGCATCGCCGCGCGCTTCGTGTCGGGCTACTTGATCCAGCTCACGCCCGACGTGAAGGCGCTCGACGGCCCGAGCGGCACGTCGGTCGACTTCACCGACCTGCACGCGTGGTGCGAGGTCTATCTGCCGGGCGCGGGCTGGATCGGCTTCGATCCGACCTCGGGCCTGCTCGCCGGCGAAGGGCACATCCCGCTCGCGTGCACGCCGCAGCCGACCAGCGCCGCGCCGGTCGAAGGGCTGATCGACGAGTGCGAAGTCGCGTTCGAACACGAGATGGTGGTGACGCGCGTGTACGAATCGCCGCGCGTGACGAAGCCGTATAACGAGTCGCAGTGGGACGCCGTGCGCGCGCTCGGCGCGCAGGTCGACGGCGCGCTGACGGCCGGCGACGTGCGGCTCACCCAGGGCGGCGAGCCGACCTTCGTGTCGATCGACGATCGCGACGGCGCCGAGTGGAACACCGATGCGCTCGGCCCGACCAAGCGTGGTTATGCGACCGAGCTCGTGCAGCGGCTGCGCGCCGAATACGGCGACGGCGGCTTCCTGCATTTCGGGCAGGGCAAGTGGTATCCGGGCGAGCAACTGCCGCGCTGGGCGCTGTCGATCTTCTGGCGCGCGGACGGCCAGCCTGTGTGGCACGATCCGTCGCTGTTCGCCGACGAGCGCGAGCCGTCCGCATACACGACTGACGACGCGAAGCGCTTCATCGACGCGCTGGCCGCGCGCCTCGGGCTGACCGACGAATTCGTGCGGCCAGGCTACGAGGACGTCTGGTACTACCTGTGGCGCGAGCGCAGGCTGCCCGTCAACGTCGATCCGTTCGATTCGCGCCTCGACGACGAACTCGAACGCGCGCGGCTGCGCAAGGTGTTCGAGCAGCAGCTCGACAGCGTGGTCGGCTACGTGCTGCCGATCAAGCGCACGGACGACGCGCCGGGCCGCGATCGGCCGGGCCTCGACGGCCCGCGCTGGCAGACGGGCCCGTGGTTCTTCCGCGACGAGCGGATGTACCTCGTGCCCGGCGATTCGCCGATGGGCTATCGGCTGCCGCTCGATTCGCTGCCGTGGGTCGCTGGCGCCGACTATCCGTACCTGGTCGAACGCGATCCGTTCGCGCCGCGCGACGCGCTGCGGGACGCGGCCGCGTTCCGTGCGCGTCATGCGGGCACGGCCGACGCGCCGCACTACCTGGCCGGCGCGCATCGCGAAGCACCCGTGCAAACGGTCATGCAGTGGCGCGGCGATGGCACGGCTGCGGGTGGACGGCACGCGCATGGCGCGCCGGACGCGCAGCGCCGCCCCGAGCGCTTCGAATCGGCCGCGTGGATCACGCGTACCGCGCTGTGCGCCGAAGTGCGCAATGGCATCCTGTACCTGTTCATGCCGCCGCTCGCCGCGCTCGAGGACTATCTCGACCTGCTCGCCGCGATCGAGTTGACCGCGCACGCGCTCGGCGTGAAGCTCGTGCTCGAAGGCTATCCGCCGCCGCGCGACGCACGGCTCAAGGTGCTGCAGGTCACGCCCGATCCCGGCGTGATCGAGGTGAATATCCACCCGGCGAAGAGCTTCGACGAACTCGTCGGCCAGACCGAATTCCTGTACGACGCCGCCTGGCAGTCGCGTCTTTCCAGCGAGAAGTTCATGGTCGACGGCCGGCACGTCGGCACGGGCGGCGGCAACCACTTCGTGCTCGGCGGCGCGACGCCGGCCGACAGCCCGTTCCTGCGCCGCCCGGACCTGCTCGCGAGCCTGATCGCTTACTGGCACAACCATCCGTCGCTGTCGTACCTGTTCTCGGGGTTGTTCATCGGGCCGACGAGCCAGGCGCCGCGCGTCGACGAGGCGCGCAACGACCAGGTCTACGAGCTCGACATCGCATTCGCGGAAATCCAGCGCAACAAGCTGCTGTACGGGCAGGACATGCCGCCGTGGCTCGTCGACCGCGTGCTGCGCAACCTGCTGATCGACGTGACCGGCAACACGCACCGCAGCGAATTCTGCATCGACAAGCTGTATTCGCCCGATTCGTCCACCGGCCGGCTCGGCCTGCTCGAACTGCGCGCGTTCGAGATGCCGCCGCATGCGCGGATGAGCATCGTGCAGCAACTGCTGCTGCGTGCGCTGGTCGCGCGCTTCTGGGCCGCGCCGTACACGACGCCGCTCACGCGCTGGGGCACCGCGCTGCACGATCGCTTCATGCTGCCCGCGTTCCTGAAGATGGATTTCGACGACGTGCTGGCCGAGCTGCGCGACGCCGGTTTCGCGTTCGACCCGGCCTGGTTCGCGCCGCACTTCGAATTCCGTTTCCCGCTGTTCGGGCAGATCGCGGTGAACGGGATGCAACTGTCGCTGCGCGGCGCGCTGGAGCCGTGGCACGTGATGGGCGAGGAGGGCGCGCCCGGCGGCACGGTGCGCTACGTCGATTCGTCGGTCGAACGGCTCGAAGTGCGCGTGACGGGGCTGAACGACAACCGGCACGTGGTGACCGTCAACGGCCGCGCGCTGCCGCTGCAGCCGACCGGCACCGTCGGCGAATATGTCGCGGGCGTGCGCTACAAGGCATGGGCGCCGCCGTCGGCGCTGCACCCGACCATCGGCGTGCATGCGCCGCTCACGTTCGACATCGTCGATACGTGGCTGCAACGCTCGCTCGGCGGCTGCCGGTATCACGTCGCGCATCCGGGCGGGCGCAACTACGCGACGTTCCCGGTCAACGCGTACGAGGCCGAGAGCCGCCGGCTCGCGCGCTTCGTCGCGATGGGGCACACGCCGGGGCGGATGGACGTGTCGGCCGCCGCGCCCAGCCGCGAATTTCCGTTCACGCTCGACCTGCGACGGCCCTGATCGTCGGATGAAAGGACGGACGACGATGCGCGGTTCGCGACCTCCCGGCGCGCCGGCCGGAGTGCTAGGATGCGGGCTGAACGCGGCCGTCCGCCGTGCCCGGCCGCCGGTGCGGCGGCGCGCGGGCGCGTCCGCCCCCTGACGACGGAACGATATCGACCGTGCCGCCCATTCACCCCGACGATCTCGCCGACGCCGACGCGATGCCCACGCTCTTCGATACCGGCGCGCAGCCGGATGCCGCGGAACTGGCCGCCGCGCTCGCGGCGCCGGCCGCGGCCGGCCGCTACGACGAACTGCGCGGCAGCGCCGCCGGCCTCACCGCGCCGCTGCTCGCACCTGCATGGCGCAGCTTCTTCACGTCGATCGGCAGCGACGGCGTGGCCGACCTCGACCGCCGCGCCGACGCGCTGCACCGGCGCATGCGCGAGAACGGCCTGTTCTACCAGTTGCACGAGCAGCGCGCCGGCGACGGCGCGGCCGGCCCGTGGTCGCTCGACCTGCTGCCGCTGATCGTCACGCCCGAAGACTGGGTCACGATCGAGCGTGGCGTGCTGCAGCGCGTGCGGCTGCTCAACGCGACGCTGGCCGATCTGTACGGGCCGCAGACGATCCTGCAGCGCGGGCTGCTGCCGCCCGCGCTCGTCACGGGCCATCCCGGCTACCTGCGCGCGATGCGCGGCGCACGCGTGCCGGGCGATACGTGGCTGCATGTCGTCGCGTTCGATCTCGCGCGCGGCCCGGACGGCCAGTGGCGGATCATCGCGCAGCACACGCAGGGCGCGGCCGGGCTCGGCTACCTGCTCGAAAACCGGCTGATCGTGTCGCGGCTCTTTCCGCGCGGGTTTCGCGGACTGCGCGTGCAGCGGCTTGCGTCCGCCTACCGTGCGCTGCTGCAGAGCATGCAGTCGCTCAGCCCGGCCGCGAAGAATTCGCGGATCGTGCTGCTGACGCCGGGGCCGCGCAGCGCGACCTACTTCGAGCATGCGTATCTCGCGCGCTACCTCGGCCTCACGCTCGTCGAGGGCGGCGACCTGACCGCGCGCGACAACCGTGTCTTCCTGAAGACGCTGCGCGGGCTCGAACCCGTGCACGGAATCCTGCGGCGCGTCGACGACGCATGGCTCGATCCGCTCGAACTGCGGCCCGATTCGCTGCTCGGCGTGCCGGGGCTGCTGCAGGCTGTGCGCGCCGGCAACGTGCTGCTCGCGAATGCGCCGGGCTCGGGCTTCCTCGAATCGCCGGGCGTGCTCGGTTTCATGCCGCGCCTCGCGGAAGGGCTGCTCGGAGAAACGCTGACGCTGCCCGCCGTGCATTCGTGGTGGTGCGGCGAGGCGGCAGCTTGCGACGACGCGCTGCCGCAGCTCGCGCGCAGCATCGTGAAGCCGTCGTATCCGCCCGACGTGCAGGCCGGCGGCGCGTTCGATCCGGTGATCGGCGCGCGGCTCACGCCGGCGCAGCTGGCCGAATGGCGTGCACGAATCCTGGCCCGGCCCGAGCATTACACGGTGCAGGCCGACCTGCCGCTGTCGCAGGCGCCGACCTGGCCGGGACACGACGCACCCGACGGCGCCGGCGGCGCGCGCATCGTGCCGAAGCCGCTGCTGCTGCGCGTCTTCGCGCTCGCCGATGGCGCGCAACGCTGGCGGCTGCTGCCGGGCGGGCTGTCGCGAGTCGGCACGCGCGACACGCTGTTCAACGCGCCGATGCCGCGCGGCGGTAGCACCGTCGATACGTGGGTGATGACCGAAGGCATCGTCGATTCGACGACGCTGTTGCAGACCCGTCTCGGCCCCGACGATCTGGTCGAGCGCCCGCGCGCGATCGCGAGCCGCGCGGCCGAGAACCTGTTCTGGCTCGGCCGCTACACCGAGCGCGCGACCAACCTGATGCGTCTTGCGCGCGCCGCGCTTGAGCGGCTGCGCGGCGAGGACGACGTCGACAGTCCTGCGCATCTGGAGTTGATCGACACGCTGTGCCGCGACACGGGGCTGATCGCGCCCGACGCGCCGAACGCCGTCGATGCGCCGCGCGCGTTCCAGCACGCGCTCGCGACGTCGCTGACGCGCGGCGCGGACCGTACCTCGGGCATCGCGTCGTGCCTGTTCGGGATGCGCGCGGCCGCCGCCGCGATCCGCGAGCGGCTGTCGAGCGATCAGTGGCGGCTGATCGACGACGCGACGCAACTGTTCGCCGACAGCGCCGATCATCCGGAAGCCGAGGAGCAGATCGGCAACGAGGCGCTGCAGCTGCTCGAGCGGCTGGGGCTGCTGCTCGGCGCGATCACCGGCGCGCAGACCGACAACATGACGCGCGACGACGGCTGGCGGCTGCTGTCGATCGGCCGGCAGATCGACCGGCTGGACTTCCTGTGCAGCGTGCTGAAGTTCGCGTTCGACGAAGGCGCGGTGCACCGGCAGGACGGCTTCGAACTCGTGCTGGAGCTGTTCGACAGCACGATCACGTTCCGCTCGCGTTTCCAGCGCGGTTTCGACGTCGCGCCGCTGCTGTCGCTCGTGGTGCTCGACACCGACAACCCGCGCTCGCTCGGCTGGGTCGTGCAGGCGCTGTGCGGCCGGCTGACGAAGGTCGAGCGCAGCGAGGGCTATGCGCTGTCCGAACTGGCCGAGACGATTCCGGACGTGCCCGCGTGGTCGCTGCACGAGCTGTGCGAAACCGGCGACGACGGCCGGCACGGCAAGCTGCTCGATGCGCTCGACGCGACCGTGAAGGCCGTGTGGGAACTGTCGAACCGGATCGGCGAGCGCTATTTCAGCCACGTGCGCGAGGCGGGCCGGACGCTATGGTGACGACGAAACACGCGGCGAAGGTGCCCTCCGGTTCCGGCAACGGACGACAGGCCGCGGCACCGGCATCGGCCGCGCCGGCCGCTGGGGCGCCCGGCCGCGTACTGCGTGTCACGCACGACACCGAATACCGCTACGCCGCACGCGTCGAATCCGCCCAGCACCAGGCGCGTCTGCAACCGCTCGCGACGCGGCGCCAGCAGGTGCTGTCGTTCGCGCTCGACATCGAGCCCGCGCCGGAATCGATCTGCACGGAAATCGACGCATTCGGCAACGCGCGCGCATCGTTCGCGCTGAACCAGCCGCACGACGCGCTGCTCGTGCGCAGCCGCAGTACGGTGTGCGTGACGCCGCCCGTGTGGTCGCTCGGTGCGCGCGGCGCGCCGCCGCCCGCGATCGCGCATCCCGACGGAAAACACACGACTGCATGGGAAGCCGTGCGCGACCGCTTGCGGTTCCGCGCGGGGCAGCCTTACGACGCGGCGAGCGAATTCGTGTTTGCTTCGCCGCACGTCGCGTGCGATCCCGAACTCGCCGCGTATGCGGCCGCGAGCTTCACGCCGCAGCGGCCACTGGTGCAGGCCGCATGGGACCTGATGCGGCGCGTGCACGCCGATTTTGCGTACACGCCGAACAGCACCGACATCACGACGTCGGCACTCGATGCGCTGCGGTTGCGCAAGGGCGTCTGCCAGGATTTCGCGCACGTGATGATCGGCGCGCTGCGCTCGCTCGGGCTGGCCGCGCGTTACGTGAGCGGTTATCTGCTGACGCAGCCGCCGCCCGGGCAGCCGCGATTGATCGGCGCGGACGCATCGCACGCATGGGTCGAGGTGTACGACCCGGCGTGGCCCGAGGACAACGGCTGGCTGCAGCTCGATCCGACCAACGACCGTGCACCGGGCGACGACTACGTGATGCTGTCGATCGGCCGCGACTACGCGGACGTGACGCCGCTGCGCGGCGTGATCCGCGGCGGCGGCGCGGATCAGGAGCTGAAGGTCGGCGTGACGGTCGAGCCGCTCGATACACCGTAAGCCACGCGGCATGAGCGGGCCGGCGCCGCGCTCGCCGGCCTTTCAAGCATTTAAGTCTTCGTTAATTCTGCCCGCCTAGCATGGGGATGCCGGCGAACGGACCGGATCCTGGTCCGGCGCCGGCGGCACGCACGGGTGCGTCGACGTCACGGCGCCGCGCCGTCGCGCGTGGCCATTCCCTTGCAACGGCGGCAGACATGATCAAGAACTTCGACTACACGCTCGGCAACGAGACGATCGCGCTCTGCGCGAGCTTCGGCGCGGGCCCCGCATTCCGTCGCGTGCTGGTGAGCCGCGCGGATTCGATGGAGACGCTCGTGGTGCTCGACGCGCGCGGCCTGTCGGGCCTGCTGAAGGTGGCGACCGAGCAGCCGGAAGGATTGCTCGACGATGCGATCCGCAAGGTTGGCGACGAACAGCTCGTCGAGCGCGCGATCAGCGGCCGGACGATCGTCGAAGCCGCGCTTTGAGCGGGCGGCGCGTGCAGGCCGGTGTTGCCGGCTGCAACGCGCCGCTTGGGCGTGGCAGCTTACGCGGCGAACCGGTCCGTCGCGGCGAGCAGTGCCTTCAGGATCCCCGGTTCGTTGTACGCATGCCCGGCGTCCGGCACGATCTCGAACGTCGCGTCGGGCCATGCCTTCGCGAGGTCCCACGCGGTGCGTGCGGGCGTCGCGATGTCGTAGCGGCCTTGCACGATCACGCCCGGAATGCCGGCGAGGCGATGCGCGTCGCGCAGCAGCTGGCCTTCTTCGACGAAACCGCGGTTCACGAAGTAGTGGTTTTCGATTCGCGCGAACGCGAGCGCGTAGTGGCCGTCCGCGAAGTGCGCGGCCAGCGCCGGATCGGGCAGCAGCGTGATCGTGCGGCCCTCCCAGATGCTCCATGCGCGCGCGGCTTCGAGCTTCGCGGCTTCGTCGTCGCCCGTCAGCCGGCGATGGTACGCGGCCATCAGGTCGCCGCGCTCGGCTTCCGGAATTGGCGCGAGGAAGTCCTCCCACAGATCCGGGAACAGCCACGACGCACCTTCCTGGTAGTACCACAGCAACTCCGCGCGGCGCATCGTGAAGATGCCGCGCACGACGAGCGCGCTCACGCGCTGCGGGTGCGTTTCCGCGTAGGCGAGGGCGAGCGCGCTGCCCCACGAGCCGCCGAACACGAGCCATTGTTCCGCGCCCACCATCTCGCGCAGGCGCTCGATGTCGGCCACCAGATGCCACGTCGTGTTGCTCTCGAGGCTGGCATGCGGCGTCGAACGCCCGCAGCCGCGCTGGTCGAACAGCAGAATGTCGTAGCGCTCGGGATCGAACAGGCGGCGATGGTCGGGGCTGCAGCCTGCGCCCGGGCCGCCGTGGAGGAACACGGCGGGCTTGCCGGACGGGTTGCCGCAGCGCTCCCAGTAGATGCGGTGGCCGTCGCCGGTATCGAGGTGGCCGTGGGCGTAGGGTTCGATCGGTGGGTACACAGGCAGGCTCCGGGTAAGGGTCGGCAGGAGGGCGGACGAGGCACGGGCCGGTGTGCGATCGGAATCCCGCAGCGCCGGTATCGCGGATATTGCGGCGCCGCAAGATTCGTTGTGTCGGCATCGGACCGGCCGCCGCCGGACAAGGCTTGTCATTATGCCCATTCATTCCGGCCGCCGTGCGCCGGCCGGCATCGGGCGTGCGGCGCGGTATTTCGGCCGACAGGCGCACCGAAATTTTTTGAAGCAATTTCGTTCCGATATTTTTCAGACAAAATCCCGGCGACATATCGGCGAGCCGGTCGCGGGCGCCGGCCTTCATACCGTTCCTCCACCGTGCCAACGGGAAACGAGCCGATGAACCATCGCGTCAAGCAGCTGACCGGGTTGCGCGCCGTCGCGGTCACGATGGTCGTCGTCGGCCATGCAGAGCACGTGCTGCCGGGCGGCTATACGGGCTGGTTCGCGCCGCTGCGGCTGATCGCCGACGGCCGGCTCGGCGTGCTGATCTTCTTCGTCCTCAGCGGCTTCCTGATCACCAGCGTGCTGCGCGCGGAATTCGCGCGCACCGGCGGGATCGCACTGACGTCGTTCTACGTGCGCCGCGCGTTGCGGATCTGGCCGGCCTGCTACGTGTATCTCGCGACCGTCGGCGTGCTCGCCATCGCCGGCTGGCTCGACGTCGATCGCCATCAGTGGCTGTATGCGGCGCTGCATCTGTGGAACTACTCGGCGTGGTTCGGGCTGACCGGCGACAACGCGCTGCATCCGGCCGGCGCGTGGTATCTCGGCCATTTCTGGTCGCTCGCGCTCGAGGAGCAGTTCTACTGGTTCTGGCCGCTGCTGTTCGTGTACGGCACCCGCTGTCGCGGCACCCGCTGGCTGGCCGCGCTGATCCTGGCCGTGCCGCTGGTGCGCGCGCTCACGTATTTCGTCGCGCCGGCGCTGCGCGGCCAGCTCGGAATGATGCTGCATACGGGCGTCGATCCGATCCTGATCGGCTGCTACGCGGCGCTCAACCGCGAACGGATCGAAGCATGGATCCGCTCGTGGCGCGGCGAGACGCGCATCGTGACGGCGCTCGTCTTCATCGTGCTGTTCGGGATGCCAGTTGCAGAGCATCGGCTCGGTGGCTTCTGGAATGCGACCTACGGCGTGACGCTCGAGGCCGCGCTGATCGCGATCGTGATCGTCGTGCTGAATTTCCGCAGCGAGTTCTGGTGCGCGCGGTGGCTGCGCGCCGCGCCGGTCGTGTTCGTCGGGACGATCTCGTTCAGCCTGTATCTGTGGCAGCAGCCGTTCGCGAATCCGGATCTGGCCGTTCCGCACGCCTTCCCGCTCGGGATCGTGTGGGCGCTGCTGGCCGCGACGGCGAGCTATTTCCTCGTCGAGAAACCGTTCCTTCGGCTGAAGGATCGCTACACCGCGCGCGAGACGCGACGCATGCGCGACGATGCACTGCGGATGCCGGTGCAGACCGATGCGATCGGGCCGAAGGTGGCGGAGTAGGCGGGCGTGGCGTGCACCGCGTGCCGCGTCACTTGAAACGCTTCAGCGCCTCGGGTGAATACCAGAAGGTCCGGAACATGTCGATCCCGTACGACTTGCCGTCGTATCTGACGATCGTGCGTGCGCTTCGCTTGCCCGTATCCGAGTAGTTGCCGTCTGCGCGCTTCGTCTCTGTGACGTGTGCGGCGATCGACAGGTCGGCGAAGCCGTGGCTCGACGCTCGCTCGACGGCGATTGTCATCTTCGCGTCTTCGCTGCGAGCGTCGCCCGCGCCGGCGCCGCACGCGTCGCCCTCGACGCTGACCCAGCCGTACAGGTTGGTGCCGAATACCGGGCGGATGCGATTGCCTTCGCGAACCCACAGCGTCAGCTCTTCGCTTGCGTTCGCATCGGGGCAGCTCGGCCCGCGTGCGCTGCTCGTGAAGACGATGCCGAATGCACGCACGTCGCGCGACAGGCGGTAGGGCGCAGTATCGATGCGATAGCTGTTCGGGCCGACTTCCGTGGCGGCATCTTCCTCGACGATCGATTGCTCGGCCGCGACGACCTTGCCGCCCTCGACGAGCGCGACGACCTGCAGCTTACTGCTGTCGTCTGGGTTCTTGCTCTTCGGCAGCGAATCGAACGCGATGGCCGCGATCGTCGTCTGCGGCGCGTTCGGCATGACCTTGCATGCCGAAGCGATAACGAGCTGGTCCGCGCCACGCGTGGCGTCCGCGATTCCGGCCCAGCGGGCGACGGCCGTGACGGCGGCGGCGTCGCACGGCTGATCGCCGGCAGCCTGAACCAGGGGGGAGGCGGCGAGTGCCAGAAGCGGGGCGAAATGGAGGATTCTCGGGGGCATGTGGGGGATGGTCTTTTGGGCGGTGGATGTCGCTGAACGGCCAGAAGCGGACGTTGGACGTCGGTGCTTAGATTGGCGACAATCTTCGGTACCAGATTTCGGGACTTCGATATGGTCATGAAATTCATTCTCGAAACCATCGATGTGAAGACGGCGTGTTGCGCGAAAAGCTTTCCAGTCGAAGTGCCGGATTCGTCCGTCATTTCTTCTTTGCTGGAAGACGATGACTTTGATGCAAGTGTCCAGTATGAGCTGGACCCGCATGATACGGCTAGATTCTCGACGCATTTCGGTCTATCGGTCGGGGAATCGGTCCCAGCAATTCTCAGAGCCCGTCATTGGCTCGACGACCTACCTTACCAGATTCACACAGGTCGGGAACTTGCGCTGATGCTTGGCGGTGCGAAACCCTTTGCTGCCTTCTCAGAAGAATATCCATTGTTGGCAGACGACAGTGTGATTCCAGAGCAACTATACGACCTCTATGTGGTGGCTGGACGATTTGTAAAGAGAGAGTATGTCAACACAAGAATTCGGAGAGGCTACCGTACAAGGTACGTTCTGTATGCGCGGCCAGATGAAGCGTGGCGGATTGATGCCTATATCCTGCTTTGGGATACAGGGCAGGTGACCGGCTGGAACGAATCACTTGAACGTATGGAGGGATTTCTTCTTGGCTACGAGGAGTGGCAGACAGACGCATACATTCGCGCGGCCAAAGCGAGAGCGGACGCAAGTCAGCAAGATACCCTGTGACAGGCGATGGCAGTAAATTGCAACCGGCTCACGGAAATTCTCATCCTTACGACCCCGACTGCTCGAGCTGCAACGGGTCGTTTACGTTGTTTGCATGAGGGGCCGCACCCACGGCGCTCCGCTGTCGGGCGCTTTCCGGCCACTTACGGTCATTCGACGCGAAATCCCAGGGTCCTGTACGTCTCTTGAGAAACCTCCGAAAGTCGAACTGCAGATCGCAACGTCGAACATTTCAGAGAAGATATCCGCCCATGCCTTGCATGCGACATCCTCTTGATCTATATACCTGCATCGTGCAGGATAAGTTGCCTCAACGGTCGGTTCAGTCATAGCCATCATCTCGGAGAAATAATGGGCTTGCATTCGCTTAGTGGGGTGATATCAAATTTGCGCGTGATACGTGGAGAATATCACCAATCAAAGTTTAGTGAATTTGAGGGTAAGGCAAATGAAATCGCGCCTTTAATGCTTGCGGCGATCGGAGATGACGCGATGGCATTAAATAGTGCGTTAGCGAATGATCCGGACAGAGTGCGACCAAAGCTTCCTGAAGGTTATTGGATTGAGGTGGAGGTGGGTGGAAGATCGTTGAAAGGATGGTTTGAGTCTATTCCTTTTGATGACGGGGATAATGTTAGGGTGGTTTTCAATGGAGCAGGCGAATTGGTGGCGGCTAGTAATCCCGCAAGGCGAATTATTGTATTTATGCCCGGTCTTCCGGAGATATTAAAAAAGACATTCAACAGGCAAATGATTTACGCGTTTCTGGCGGTAACGTCAGTGCTGTGCTCTGCCGAGATGATAATATTTTATTTTGCATTTGACTCATTTGAAAGTTTCGTTCCGGCGATCCGATTTGGGCTGATGATCACCGTTTTCGCCAGCGCACTACTATTCATTTTGGCATTTAGAATTGAATTAATAAGGGGCTTAAAAACAAAAAAAATTCTCAAGTTACTCGAGTTGCGAGATGTGGAAGATAAGATGAAGGAAGAATACGACGGCGTAAGGACACGTGGCTATCGCTATTGATGTTGATGTGCCGTAAAATCATCCGGAGTGAGGCAAGAGTGCAGGCGCCAGTGCAGTCGCCTGAAGATGTGGGTGGTAATTCGCCAGCGTAGCGTCGTGATCGCGTCAGGTAAGTGTCGCTGCATGCGCTGAGAAGCCACATGGGATGTCGCCCGAGGTGTATGACTTTGAAATTGGAATATTGTTCTCGATGTCCGCTTTCGAGAAAATCCACCGTCCGCTTCGGGTCGATTTGAGTCGGTCGCGCGTTGCAGGGCGGCGGCCGGCCGCGTTCGGTCAGGAACGGTCAGTCGACGTCCGCCCGTAGTTCGCTGACAATTGGCGGCGCTCGTCGTTTGTTCGCAGTATCGTTGCGAGGCTACCGTCGATACCAAGACTAAATGGAGATTGGCAATGTTAAGCGCGGGGAGACCGTTTCTGAAATACTGGTGGGTGCTGTATTTCGCGGTGTGTCTGGGTTGGGGTATTCATGATTGGGGGGAAATCCTAGCCTCCCCGACGATGCCAAATACGACTACGGGAAATATTGTTCCTTACAACAACCACGGAAAAATCATTTACATAACTCGCAGTCAGAGCCGTGCCATGATCTGGGAACCCTGCATCGGACCGATCTTGGTTCTCATCGTATTTTTAATTCGACAGCGCCAGACAAGGCGCAGGACCTGAAGGTTCGTGGACTTCTTACCATTGTCATCGCGGCTTTAAAGACCGTTCCGGAGAACGGTCAACGACCGGTTCGGGTCGTTCTGAGCCGGTAACGGTCCATCGGGGAGGTATCCGACAGCGCCCGTTTCGGCCACTACGACCCATGCACGACCGGCGCCCGCATTGGTGCCTAAACGCCGGAGTGACGCTTGCGGCGATACGCTCGAAACTTGTTCTGCGATGTGCCGCACCCAGTTGTATTCCTCGCTGTACCTCCGGTGCAGCAAAATGCGTGTCCTGTCTCTCGGGCGGCCACGACGAGTGGCGCACTGGAACGCGTGCCCCCCGACCGCGGCGTCTTGCGCGGTCCGGATTCGAGGCACCTGCCCGGATGCGGCCCGTGCGATGATGTGCCATGACTGACACGAGAGATGGAATGACGACTACATTCGACGAGGCGACAACGGCGGCGATCGCCGCGTTTGCCCAATTGGATTTCCACACGGCTGTGCAAGCGATGCGCGCCGAAGCCGATTACGACCGCGAACGAGACCAGTGGATCTCGCGCTATATCGACGAGCACGGCGGCGGCGCGGACGATGCAGAATACGACGCCCTGCACGCGCAGGCCCAGGCAACCCCGGAATACGCGCAGTTCATCGACGCGGTTCGCCGGGAAATCCTGGAATACTTCGGCGTGACCGACGATCAGCTGGACAACATGGTCCTGCTGCGCGATGACGACAGCGATGAGCTTTGGGCGGAAGTCAACCGGCAGCGGAGCGCGCTCGGAACCGGTGAAGTGCGTGGAGATCTCTGAGCGCTGCTTGCAGTCGTATGTGCCCGCTGCCGGGAAGGCTCACTCCACCAGCAATTTCGCGCTGTGATGCGACAAGATCCCGACGAACTGGTCGGCGGGCTGTGGCCGCGCGAACAGGAAACCCTGCCCCTGATGGCAACCGATCTCCTTCAGGAAGGCCAGTTGTTTTTCCGTCTCTACGCCTTCCATCACGACGTCGAGCCCCAGCGCGCGGCCCATCGCAACGATCGCGCGCACGATCGCGTCGTCCGTGCTGCCCGAACCGCAGTCCCTGAGGAACGACTGATCGATCTTCAGCGTATCGACGGGCAGATCCTTCAGGTACACCAGCGACGAATATCCCGTCCCGAAATCGTCGATCGCCAGGCTGATTCCCCGGATCGCCAGTTCGCGCAGCAGGATGCCGATTTCCTCGCGGGTGTTCATCGCCATGCTTTCGAGCAGCTCGAGCTGTAGGCACTCGGTCGGCAACGTGGTTTCGCTGAGGATGGTCGTCAGGTCGCTGAGGAAATGGTCGGTAAGGCATTGCCGTGCCGACACGTTCACCGCCACACGTCCGAACTCGAAGCCCTCGTCGAGCCAGCGGCACGCCTGGCGGCAGGCTTCATGGAGCACCCACCGGCCGATCGGGACGATCAGCGCGGACCGCTCCGCGAGCCCGATGAACTCGCCCGGCGGTACCAGCCCCCTGCGTGGATGCAACCAGCGCAGCAACGCCTCCACGCCGACGATCCGGCCGCTGGCCAGATCGAATTGCGGCTGGTAGAACAGGCGGAATTCATTCTGCTCGAGCGCGCGGTGCAACTCGCCGAGCATATCCAGCTGCTCGATCGCCGACGACGTCATCTTGCTCTCGAAGAACTGGAACACGTTCCTGCCGCGACTCTTCGCGCCGTACATCGCCTGGTCCGCGAGCAGGATCAAGTGCTCCGCCTCGATCCCGTCGTCCGGATAAATGCTGATGCCGATGCTCGGTGTGACGAAGACCTCGCGACCGCCGATATCGATGGGCCGCGCCACTTCGTCCAGCAGCCTGCGCGCAATGCGCCCGACGTCGCGGACGTCGTCGAACTCCTCGAGCACGAGCGCGAATTCGTCGCCGCCCATGCGTGCCACAGTGTCGTTCGCGAGTACTTCCGCGACGATGCGTCCCGCAACGATCTTCAACACCTCATCGCCGGCGTTGTGGCCAAGCGTATCGTTGACCAGCTTGAAGCGGTCGAGATCGAGGTACATCACCGCGACCTTGCGACCGAGTCGCTTCGCCTGGACGATCGCGTGCGCGAGCCGCTCCTCGAACAGCGCCCGGTTCGCGAGATTGGTGAGCACGTCGTGGGTGGCGAGATAGCCCAGCCGTTCCTCCGCCTGGCGCCGCTGCGTGATGTCGGAAAAGATTGCCGCGTAGTGGGATATCTCGCCTGCGTTGTCGCGAATGCTGGTGATCGTCAGGTATTCGAGAAACAGCTCGCCGGTCTTGCGGCGATTCCAGATTTCGCCTTGCCAGTGGCCGTCGGTGGTCAGCGAATGCCACAGCTGCTTGTAGAATTCGGGCGTCTGGCGCCCTGAACTCAGCAGGCCCGGGTTGCGCCCGATCACTTCGTCCTCGGTGTACCCGGTCAGGCGCGTGAAGGCCCGGTTGACGCGCTCGATCTTCGCATGCCGGTCGGTCACCATGATGCCTTCGAGCGCCGATTCGAACACCCGATCCGCCATGCGCAGGTTGAAGCGGGCGAGACCCAGCGCTTCGTCGCGCTCGCGCAAGGCGCTGCGCAGCTCGTTCGCGTATTCGTGCTCGATGCTCTTCAGCACGTCCGCGAAACAGAGCAGCCCGGTGAGCTTGCCATCCTCGTCCTGGATGCCGACGTGCCGCATGTTGTGCTCGGTCATGAAGCGCTGCGCGGCATACAGACTCTGCCGGGCGGACAGCATCTGCAGCGGCCTGCTGGCGAAGGCCCCGACCGCGCCTTGGGCCCCGCCGTTCGCCAGGAGCCGGACGACGTCCCGTTCGGTCAGGATGCCGCGCTCGCCGTCGTCGTAGACGACGAGGATCGCATCGAGCTGTTGCGTCCGCATCTGCGCGATGACTGCATGCAGCGCGGCATGCTCGGGCACGACGACGGGCGGATGGACGGAGATCGATTCGATCGGCTTCAGGTGGAGGAAGAATTCCGGCCCCTGGTTCACGACGACGTCGGTCTGCGTCAGCACACCGATCGCGGCGCCATCCCGGACCACCACGAAGTGCCGCACGCCCGACTGCGTGAACTTCATCGCAGCTTCACCCAGCGGCGTACTGGCCTCGAGCGTCAGCACCGGATGGCTCATCACCTCGCTGACCGGCCGATCGAGTCCGCGCGGATCGTCGCCGGCCGACAGGGCATCGTGCTCGGTCCAGATCCCGACGACCTGGTCGTCCTGCATCACGACGATCGAGCTGCAGTGCTCGGCGAACATGCGTCGTGCGACCTCTCGCACCGGCGTGTCAGGTGCGCAAGACAGAATCTGACGCGCGACCAGGCGCGCAATCGGGACATCGTAACTGTTCGGATACATTCTCTAACCAACACGAAAAACCTTGCCTGCGCATTGCGATCCGGCAAACTGCGGGCTCGTCTGCGGCGGCAGGCAAGATCCGATATCGCTCGCTCGAATGGTTGCGTACTCATCGAACTCGCAAGCGGGGTATTGCCCCGTCGTTCGAGGCGGCGAGCGCGGTGCCGTGACCGTCGGCACCACATTCGGCGATCGCACGCCCAGTGCATCCAGACGCGGAAGCGTCGCCCTCCCAAGGGCAGCCACCCTGCGTTAACGACAGGTTCGGACAAGAGTTGAGTGCCGTCACGACATCCGTGCGGCGTGGCGGCGCGTCGAATGGCTGCGGGCAGGGGGGCCGGTCGATACTCCCGCTACTTCTAGAACAACAAAAAAGGCCCTTGCGGGCCTCTGATGGACGAAGGAGCAACGCTTATTGCGTCAACGCTGTAAACCCTTCCAGCAACCGCTCGACATCGGCCGCGCCAATCGCGCCCATCGTCGAAATCCGGAACAGTTCTTTCGACAGCCCGCCTTGCCCCGCATAAATGACGAAGCCGCGCGCCTTCAGGCCGTCGTGCAGCGTCTCGTACGTGACGCCCTGCGGCAGCCGATATGCGCGCAGCACGACCGACGATGCGCCTTCGGGCAGCACGAGCGGCATTCCGCGCGCCGCGAGCCCGGCCTGCGCCTGGTCGGCGAGCGCCTTGTAGTGCGCATGGCGCGCACGCCAGCCGCCGGCTTCGTCGAATTCGCGCAGCGCCTCGACGAGCGCGTAATACGCGTGCACGGACGGCGTGAACGGCGTGTTGCGCTGATCCTGCAGCTTCGCCAGACGGCCGAGGTCGAGGTAGTAGGTCCGGCCCGCGGCCTTCGCGAGCGCGCTGCGGCGCACGATCACGAACGCGGCACCCGGCACGCCGTGCAGGCACTTGTTCGCGGTCGCGGCGACCGCGTCGATCACGCCGCCGGCAAAATCGATCGCTTCGGCGCCGAAGCTGCTGACGCCGTCGACGAGCATTTTCACGCCGCGCGCGCGGCACACGTCGGCGATCGCGCCGAGGTCGTTCAGCCGGCCGGTCGTCGTTTCGTGATGAATCACCGCGACGTGCGAATAACCGCCCGCGTCGAGGCGCGCGGCGATCTGCGCGAGATCGGGTGCCTGCATCCATTCGTGCTTCAGCACGTCGTGCGCGATTCCGTACTGCGTCGCGATCTGCGTGATGCGCTCGCCGTACACGCCGTTCTCGATCACGAGAAGCTTGCCGTCCTGCGGCACGAGCGCGGCGATCATGCTTTCGACGGCGGCGGTGCCCGAGCCCGTCATCAGCACGGCGGCCCATTCGGCCGGATCGAGCGCGTAGGCGGCGACGAGGCGCGCACGCGCTTCATCCTGCAGATCGAAGAATTCGCTTTCGCGATGGCACAGGTCGGGTTGCAGCAGGCTGCGGCGCACGCGTTCGGTGAGCGTGACGGGGCCAGGGTTCAGCAGCAGCATCAATGGGCTCCTTCAACGTGGGCTTCGGTCTGCGCGGCGCCGATGTGCCGCATCAGACGGGTCTTGACCTCGACCGGCGTGACGGTCGGGCGGGGCAGGCCGTCGGGCACGCCCGTGCGGATCGCCACGCGCACGAACTGCACGCCGTCGGCTTGCGTCGCGAGCGTCGCATCGAGAACGTCGAGCGTGTCGCCTTCGACGGCCGACGCGTAGCCACACGCGGCCGCGACGCCCGCGAACGACACATGCCGCGACACGGTTGCCTGGCCGCCGGTCGATTCGTGCGCGCCGTTGTCGAGCAGCACGTGCGTGAGGTTGGACGGACCGTAGGTGCCGAGCGTCGCGAACACGCCCATGCGCATCAGCGCGGCGCCGTCGCCGTCGACCGCAACGACACGCAGGTCGGGGCGCGCGAGCGCGAGGCCGAGCGCGAGCGGCGTCACGCAACCCATCGAGCCGACCATGTACAACTGGTTCGGGCGATCGTCGATCGCATAGAGTTCGCGGCCGCAGAAGCCGGTCGATGCGAGCACGACGGTCGAATCGACCGGCGTGTGCGCGATCACGCGCTGCAGCGCGTCGTGGCGGGTCGGCCACGCGGCGGGCGCTTCGGCGCGCGATGACGATTGCGCGGCGACATGCGCACGCGGCTGCGCGGCCGGGTTCGCCTTCAGCTCATACGGCGCGACGCTGCCTTTCTGCATCACGAGCGCGTACGGGCGGCCCGTTGCGTCCATGTGCGCGATCGCGCGGTCGAGTGCCGGGCCGACCTGTTCGGGGTCGGTCGGGAACGTCTCCCACGGGATCTCCATCGTGTCGAGCATCGCCGGCGTGATCGGCCCCATCAGCGCGTGCTGCGGCTCGTCGGCCACGCCCGGCTGGCCGCGCCACGTGACGATCAGCAGTTGCGGCAGGCGGAACGTCCAGGTCAGCGACGTCAGCGGGCTCACCGCGTTGCCGAGCCCCGAGTTCTGCATCATCGCAATGCCGCGCTTGCCGCCGAGCGTCGCGCCCGCGATCAGCGCGACCGCATCGCCTTCGTTCGCGGCCGACACGTAATTCAGCGTCGGGTCCTGCAGCACGTAATTGATGAACGGCGTCAGGTACGAGCAGGGCACGCCCGCGTACCAGTCGAAGCCGCGTTCGCGTGCGGCCTCGACGAACTGGGCCGCTTCGATCATTGCGCGCCCCCGTTGCCGGCACCCGGCTCCGACAGCGGCGTCTGGCCGTGCGCGAAGTCGCCCGCGCGGCGGAAGTCTTCGAGGTCGTTGACGCCGCGCCAGTGGCCGTGCACGTACTGCACCTCGATCTTCTCGCCGGCGGCGATCAGTTCGTTGAGCAGGGACGGGATGTCGAGCGTGTCGAAATCCGGGCGCGCCTGCAGCGTGGCGAGCATCGCCTTCAGGCGATCGACGCCTGCGCCGCGCACGTTCAAGAGGCCGATCCAGCGGCCGTGCGGCGTGCCTGCGGCGACGTCGCTCGATACACGTTGCAGATACGTCTTCTGGCCGAACAGGCCGCGATCGTCTGCCGCCGAGCAGAGCGCGAAGTCGCGCACGCTCTGGTTGGTCTCCGTGAGCGACGAATCGACGACGACGCTGAACTCGGCCTCGCTCTCCGCCAGGTCGCGCAGGATGTAGCTGCGGAACAGCAGGTCGCCGTACGAGATCACGGTGTCGCCCGTCAGGCGTTCGGCCGCGCATGCGAGCGACGCGAGTTCGCCCGTCTGCGCATGGCGTTCATTGACGACGAGCTTGATGCCCGACGTGTCGATCGCGTCGGCGCGATAGCCGCCGACCACGGTGATGTCGTTCACGCCGTGCTTCTTGAAACCGTCGACGAGCCAGCGCAAGAGCGGCTTGCCGGCGACCGGCAGCATGACCTTGGGCTTGTCCTCGGTCACGGCTTCGAGGCCCTTGCCGCGGCTCGCGGCGAGCACGATCGCCGCGTTCGACGCGCGCGACGACGACGACAGGTAGATGCGCTCGGCTGCCGAGTATTCGTCGGCGTCCTGCAGGCGGAAGATTTCGTTGACCGACGCGACGCGGTCCTCGACGTTGATCAGCGTCTGGTTTTCGTGGATTTCGCGTGCGACGGACTGCATCGCCGATGCCGACGCACGGATCAGGTGGTTCGCCCAGATCACGGTGCTGATACCGGCCTGGCGGAACACGTCGGTCGGCGTGCTGTAGTACTTGGTCGGCACGATCACGAGCGGCGCCTTGCCGCTCCATTCGCGCGCGAACTGCAGGATCTCGTCCGGGCGCGACAGCTTGCTGTGGATCAGGATCGCGTCGGCACCGGCTTCCGCATACGCGTTTGCGCGGCGCAGCGCCTCGTCCATCCCCCAGCCCGCGATCAGCGCCTCGACGCGCGCGACGATCGAGAAGTCGGGATCGCTCTGCGAATCCTTGCCGGCCTTGATCTTGCCGCAGAACTCGTCGATCTCCGCGAGCGGCTGGCGCTCGCCGTCGATGAAGCTGTTCGTCTTCGGGAACTGCTTGTCCTCGATGCACACCCCGGCGATGCCGCGCTGCTCCAGCTTCTTCACGAGGCGGCGCACGTTGTTGAAGTTGCCGTAGCCGGTGTCGCCGTCGAGCAGGATCGGCAGGTCGCTCGCGTCGGCCATGAACTCGAGCACGTCGACGACCTGCGTCCAGCTCGCTTCGTTGTTGTCGCGCACGCCGAACTGCGCGGAGATCGCGAGGCCCGATGCCCAGATCCCCTTGAAGCCGGCTTCGCGGACGATCCGTGCCGACAGGCCGTTGTGCGCTTCCATCAGGAATTCGAGGTCGCTGCTGACGAGCATGCGGCGCAGGCGTGCGCTGCGCGATTCGGAGAAGTTGGGTTCGCGTGCGTTCATCGTGCGGCTCCTGCGGTCGTGCGTTGAATCAGGGGGAGAATTTCTTGTGTGGCGCGTGCGACGTCGTTCGGGAAGTCGATCTCGATCCACGGCGAGCCCGTGACGTCGGCGACGTCGAACGAATGACCGCCTTCGAGCAGCAGGTCACGCACGGCTTCCTCGTGCGGCATGTTCGCGCGGCCGCTGTCGACGTAGCCCGCGACGATCGTCGCGAGGCGGCGCGCGGTGCCTTCGGTGAAGCGGAAGAAGCCGACCGACTCGCCGATCGTGTCGTACTCGAGGTCGACCGCGAGCTGCTTGCGCAGCTCGACCGGCACGCCGTTCTTCAGGCACAGCTTGACGGGCTCGTCGCCGGCCTCGAAATCGCGATCGATCAGCAGGCGGTCCACCGACTTGTCCGGATCGGCTACCAGCGCGTGGAGGATGTTCTCGTCGTACAGTACGTCGGCATCCATCAGCAGCACGTCGCCGCCGCGCGTCATCGCATCGGCGACGGTGTGCACGGTCAGCACGCTGCCGAGGTCGTAGCGCTCGTTCAGCACGATCTCGGCGCTGCGGCCGAGGCGCTTGAGTTCCTGTTCGACCTTCCCGGACTGGAAGCCGAGCCCGAGCACGATTTCATCGACGCCGGCGGCGTCGAGCACGCGCAGATGGCGCTCGAGCAGCGACACGTCGTCGAAGCGCAGCAGGCACTTCGGGAATTGCGCCTCGGGCGGTTGTTGCAGGCGCAAGCCTAGGCCTGCCGCAAGAATGATGGCTCGCATGGGTTCTCCAACCAAAAAGCCGACGGATCTGAACGATCAGTCGGCGATGGGCTGCGGCGCGCGGCGCCGCTGCCAGTTTCTTTCACTGAAATGCAGATAGAGCAGGCCGGGCAGGCCGAGCGCGAGTTCGCGCGCGCGCTTCGCGAGCGACAGCGCGAGCGCCGCGTCGGGCGGCAGGCCGACCAGCGGGGCGAGCAGCAGGTAACCGCCTTCCTGTGCGCCGAGCGAGCCCGGGATCGCGAATGCCGCACCGCGAATCGCCTGGCCGACGCTTTCGAGCAGCAGCGCGTCGAGCCAGCTCACCGGGTGCCCGAGGAAGTGCAGCGCGAGCCACACTTCCGCCGTGCCGACGATCCAGCCGACGAGGCTCAGTGCGAAGGTCTTCGCAACCTTCGCACGATCGCGGTACAGCGCGCCGACGGCGTCGTCGATCGCGTCCGCGCGGGTTGCGAGCGACGACCAGTCGCGCGGGCCGAGCAGCTTCGACGCGAGACGCAGCCCGCGGCCGAACAGCCCGCGCCGCTGCGCCACGTAGAACGCGACGGCGAGGGCGCCGAGCACGCCGGTGGCGATCAGCGCCGGCGTGCGCAGGTGGGCGACGGACTCGTGCGTCGCATACAGGCTGAACGTGGCGATGCCGATCAGCGCGAACGCCATCTGCGCGAGCGCCTGCATCGTCGTGCTGACGGTGACCGCGGCGGCTGCATCGGCCATCCGCGTGCCGCGCTGCGCGAGGTGGCGCACCATCAGCACCGGGCCGCCGATCTGCCCGGCGGGCAGCAGGCTGTTCACCGATTCGCCGACCCAGCGCGCGCGCAGCGCGTTGCCAAGCTCGGCGCCCGGCTGGCCGTGGCGGAACATCACCGAGATCGCCAGCGCGTCGATCACGAGCGGTACGACGTGGAACGCCGCGACGAGCGCGAGGCCCCAGCCGGCCGCGAGAAACGTCGACGCGACGGCGCCGACGCCCTGCCACGCGAGCAGGGCGACGAACAGTGCCGTTCCGAGGGACAGCAGGATCAGGCCGGCGCGTGTCATGACCCGGTCGACCGTCGCGTGGCCAGCTGCTTGAACACCTGGCGGAAACCGAAATACGCGATCGCGTCCTTCATGTTCGAGATGAAGCGCTTCCACGGCCGCATGCCGGGGTTGGTCACGTATTCGAAGGTGAGCGACACGCGCGTCTCGTTCTGGCCGAGCGGCGTGACGCGATGGCGCAGCTTGTCGCCGTCGAACAGCACGATGCCGCCGTCGGCGATCTGCACGGAGCCCGGCTCGTCGGGCACGTCCGGATTGCGCGTATGCAGCTCGTAGTCGAGCCGGCACGACGATTCGTCGATCACGCCGATCAGCAGCGTGTAGCGGCGGCCGTCGTAGTACGACGTGTCGTAGTGCCAGCCGATGTGGTCGCCCGGCTTCGTGTAGTAGTACAGCGCGTACGCGTGCGGATCGTCGTCCGGCGACAGCATCAGCTTGTCGCCGGTGATCTTCTCGAGGAAGCCGATCAGCGCCTTCGACCGGTACAGCTCGGCGATGTACGGCGCCTGTTCGTCGATCGTGTGCCGGCTCACGCTGCCGCCCTGCTTGTGGCCGGGCAGGTAATTGCGGTTCAGGCCCGCCTGCATCGCGCGGGCGGCCGCCGCGAGCTTCGCGTGCGCGTCGGCCGCGAGGAATGCGTCGAGATACAGGAACGACCCCTGGCGCGTGTAGTCGCCGCGCAGGCGCGCGAGGTCGAGACGGCCGACGCAGTCGGCCACGGTGCGATCGGGATCGGCCGCTGCCGCGCGCGCAGGCGCGGGGCGTGCCGGGCTCAGCACGGAGTCGTCGCGCGTGCTAGGAGTCATTTGGAAGCCTGGATTTCAGTTGAACTTTGAGCGCCCCCGGACCTGTCGCTGCGCGCCAGGCCCCCCGAGCGGGACACGAAAACCTGGGGCTGCTCGGTGTTTTCGTGCGGAAGGTTGCCGCGCCGAACGATGCGCCACCAGTCGATCACGACCCACGCGGCGAACAGCGGGGCGCCGATCGATGCCGCAAGCAGGAACGGCTGGACGCCGTCGACGAGCGTCACGATCGGCAGCAGGTAGAGCACGTCTTCCGTCTCGAAGCCGCCGGCGAACGCCTGCTTGGTGCCGGCCTTGCCGGCGATCGATTCGATCCGCATGCGCAGGAAGAAGATCAGCGCGACGGCTGCGCCGGCCAGCGCGCCGAGCAGTACCGGCGACGCGGCCATCTGGCCGCCCTGGGCGACGATGCCGACGCCCATGCTGACGAACAGCGCGA
This sequence comes from Burkholderia sp. Bp9004, assembly GCF_003858025.1. Classification (NCBI taxonomy): domain Bacteria; kingdom Pseudomonadati; phylum Pseudomonadota; class Betaproteobacteria; order Burkholderiales; family Burkholderiaceae; genus Burkholderia; species Burkholderia sp. Bp9004. The sequence continues at coordinate 77,030 of NZ_QTQD01000001.1, forward strand.
CCGTCACGAGCGCGTCGGCCGCGAGGTCGTAAAAGTGACCGATCTTGCTGGACTTGCCGCTGATGCGCGCGAGTTCGCCGTCGGTGTGGTCGACGAAGTTCGACAGCACGATCAGGAATGCGCCCGCGTTGCTCCAGCCGAAGCCGCCGTGCGCAAGGCACCAGGCACCGGCGAGGCCGATCAGCAGACGAAGGGTGGTGAGGTGATTCGGGGTAACGGGCGTGTCGATCAGCGGCCGGACGAGCGCGCGCGCGAGCCGTGCATCCCAGGTGCGCGGCAGGGGCGGTTCGGAACGTGTAGAGGTTTTTCTTTGGTCCATCGGCGAAATATATACGGAATTGTAATTTGTTGCTTTTTATTCGACCAATGTCCTGACATACGGGAGTGTTACCGCGCATTCCGGACATCGGCAGGTTGCAAACCGGATGCGCGACACGGCGTTCGCACAGGCGGACCTTACCTGATCCAGTGTGGTTCGCATCACGCAGCTGTCAAGGGCGGACGGGCCTTGCACGCGGGTTTGGCGGCGATTCGCACGCGTCGGAGCGTTGATGTGCATCAGGCCTGCAAAAGCCGCGTCGGGCGACAATCAGCCGCGTCGATCGACGACCGGCCGTCGCATGCGGATTCTTCGCGTTGATGTGACTAATCTGGAAGGGTATCGGTCGATTGACGTTCAGCCGTTCGTAATTTTCGCGCGGCAAACTGGCGGTCCGCTTTCGCGCACCTTTCGGATGCATGCGTTTGCGGCTGTCACAGAACTGTCGTTCGATACCCGGTGCATTCAGCAAGTATCTTTTGCATCCAGCGGACATTTCGCGGCGATGACGTCTGCGATACTCCGACCGTGCCCGTGGTGCCGGGCCGCCCCTCGCGGCCCCAAGGGCTTCGCGTCGCTCAGGAGACACCCCCCCGCGACGTCAACGACAGACCAAAAGCGTCAGATATACAGCCATGTCTTCTTCACGCATCCTCGCTCCCGCCCTGCGTTCGCTCGTCCGCACCGCCGACGAAGCCGCCGCGCTGATCCGTCCCGGCATGACCGTCGCCATGAGCGGCTTCACCGGCTCGGGCTATCCGAAGGCCGTGCCCGCCGCGCTCGCCGCCCACATCGACGCGGCCCACGCGCGCGGCGAGGACTTCCGGATCAACGTGCTGACGGGCGCATCGACCGCGCCGGAACTCGACGGCGCGCTCGCCCGCACCAACGGCATCTCGATGCGCCTGCCGTACCAGTCCGACCCGACGCTGCGCGACAAGATCAACGCCGGTGAAGTCGACTACCAGGACGTCCACCTGAGCCACGTCGCGCAATACGCATGGTTCGGGCTGTACGGCGACCTCGACGTCGCGATCGTCGAAGTCGCGGGCATCCGCGAGGACGGGCTGCTGATTCCGTCCGCGTCGATCGGCAACAACAAGACGTGGCTCGAGCAGGCGAAGCACGTGATCCTCGAAGTCAACTCGCGCCAGCCGCTCGGTCTCGACGGGATGCACGACGTCTATTACGGCACCGCGCTGCCGCCGCACCGCAAGCCGATTCCGCTGACGAAAAGCGACGATCGGATCGGCGAGCCGTACCTGCGCTGCCCGGCGGAGAAAATCGTCGCGATCGTCGAGACCGACGCGCCGGACCGCAGCAATGCGTTCTCCGCGCCGGACGCCACGTCGAAACAGATCGCGCATCAGCTGATCGACTTCCTGCGCCACGAAGTGAAGCGCGGCCGCCTGCCGGAAAACCTGCTGCCGCTGCAGTCGGGCGTCGGCAACATCACGAACGCGGTGCTCGCGGAACTGAGCTCGGCTGGCTTCTCGAACCTGACCGCGTACACCGAAGTGATCCAGGACGGCATGCTCGACCTGCTCGACGACGGCACGCTGAGCTTCGCGTCGGCCACGGCGCTGTCGCTGAGCCCGGCCGCCGTGCAGCGATTCGCCGATGAGATCGCGACGTTCCGCGAAAAGATCCTGCTGCGCCCGCAGGAGATCAGCAACCATCCGGAACTCGTGCGCCGCCTCGGCTGCATCGCGATGAACGGGATGATCGAAGCCGACATCTACGGCAACGTGAACTCGACGCACGTGATGGGCACGAAGATCCAGAACGGCATCGGCGGCTCGGGCGACTTCGCCCGCAACGGCTACCTGTCGTGCTTCATGTCGGCCAGCACCGCGAAGGGCGGCGCGATCTCGCGGATCGTGCCGATGGCGAGCCACGTCGACCATACCGAGCATGACGTCGCGGTGGTCGTCACCGAGCAGGGGCTCGCCGACCTGCGCGGCCTGTCGCCGAAGCAGCGCGCACGCAAGATCATCGCGACCTGCGCGCATCCCGACTACCGGCCGATGCTCGAGGACTACTTCGAGCGCGCGTCGCGCGAGAGCTTCGGCAAGCACACGCCGCACCTGCTCGCCGAGGCGCTGTCGTGGCACGAACGCTACGTGCGCACCGGGACGATGAAGGCCTGACGTTGCGGCCCGCGGCGGGCATGCGCCCGTCGCATCGTCAATCCATCGCCGCGTGCGCGATGTCGGCGCTCGCCGTTTTCTGCGGCGGGCGGATCAGCAGCAACAGCGGGATCATCAGCAGCGTCGCGACGAACATCAGCTTGAAGTCGTTCAGGTAGGCGATCATCGCGGCCTGCTGGTTGATCGTGCGGTCGAGCAGCGCGATGTCGACGTGGCTGCCGGCCATCGCCTGCACGGCCGGGTCGAACGGCGTGATGTGGGTCGCGAGGTCGGCATGCGCGACCTGCGTGTTGCGCGTCATCAGCGTCTGCACGATCGAGATGCCGATACTGCTGCCGATGTTGCGCATCAGACTGTAGGTGGCCGTGCCGTCCGCGCGCAGCTCCGGCTGCAGCGTCGAGAACGACAGCGCGCTCAGCGGCACGAACACGAGCCCCAGCCCGAAGCCCTGGACCACCCCGGGCCACACGATGTCCGCCTCGGACAGCACGATCGTGTACTGCATCATCTGCCACAGCGCGAGCGCGGAAATCGCCAGTCCGGCGAACAGCAGCGCACGCGCATCCACGTATTTCAACAAGCGCCCGACGAACAGCATCGCGATCATCGTGCCGGCGCCGCTCGGCGCGGTGACGAGGCCCGTCGTCGCGACCGGATAGCCCATCAGGTTCTGCAGCATCGGCGGCAACAGCGCGCGCGTCGCGTACAGCACCGCGCCGACGACGAAGATGAACAGCGTGCCGGTCGCGAAGTTCGGGTCGCGCAGCAGCTCCGACTTGAAGAACGACGCCTTGCCGACGGTGGCCGTATGCACGAGGAAGAACGCGAAGGCGAGGGCGGCGACGAGCGCCTCGATGCGGATTTCGTACGAGCCGAACCAGTCGAGCTGTTCGCCGCGGTCGAGCATCGCCTGGAACGCGCCGATCGCGAGCGCGAGCGTCGCGAAGCCGAACGCATCGAATTTCACGTGCGGGCGCGGCGCGCGCGCCGGCAGGAAGGTCAGCACGCCGGCCAGCGCGAACGCGCCGATCGGCACGTTGATGAAGAATACCCAGCGCCAGTTGTAGCTGTCGGTGAGCCAGCCGCCGAGCGTCGGGCCGAGGATCGGGCCGACCATCACGCCCATCCCCCAGATCGCCATCGCCTGGCCCTGTTTCTCGCGTGGATTGATGTCGAGCAGGATCGACTGCGACAGCGGCACCAGCGCGGCGCCGAACACGCCCTGCAGCAGCCGCGCACCGACGATCTGCACGAGCGACTCGGACAGCCCGCACAGCGCGGACGCGATCGTGAAGCCCGCGATCGAGAGCGTCAGCAGCCGCTTCATGCTGAGGCGATCGGAAAGCCAGCCGGTCAGCGGCGTCGCGATCGCCGCGGCGACGATGTAGGAGGTCAGCACCCAGGTGATTTCGTCCTGCGACGCGGACAGCGTGCCCTGCATATGCGGCAGCGCGACGTTCGCGATCGTGCCGTCGAGGGTCTGGATCAGCGTCGCGAGCATGATCGACAGGGTCAGCATCGGCCGGTTGAGGGCGGGCGGCGAGGCGGCGTCGGCGGCGGCGGGATTCAAGCGGGTGTCTCCGTGGGGCGGTCGCCGTGGGCGGCGATCCGGTATGGCTCGAATTATAAGCACGCTTATTATATTCGTGCTCATCGCTTGACCCGAGCCGCGGGCGATTCCCGGCCTGCCCCTATAATCGCCGCATGGACAAGACTTACGAGAACCGGATCGGCTACCTGATTTCCGATGTGGCCCGTCTGCAAGGACGCCTGTTCGACCGACGCGCGAAGCGCCTCGGACTGACGCGCGCGCAAAGCCGCGTCCTCGCATACCTGACGTGGAAGGGCGAGATGAATCAGGCACGGCTCGCGGAATGGCTCGAGATCACGCCGATCTCGCTGACGCGGCTGCTCGACCGGATGGAAGGCTGCGGGTGGATCGAACGCATCGCGAACGACGACGATCGCCGCGCGTTCGTGATCCGGCTGACCGACAAGTCGCGTGACATCTTTCCGCAGATGCTGGAGGTGGGCGACACTGTCACCGACGACGGGTTGCGCGGCTTCACGCGCGACGAGCGCGACACGCTCGTGCGCCTGCTCGGGCGCGTGCGCTACAACCTGATCGACAGCGGCGGCGAATGAACGCGGTGCGCGGTGCTCGACGACCCAGTGCCGCCAGCCCGAACGGTCGCGGCGACGCGGCGTGTCGGGACGTCGGGACGCGAGTCGGTTTCGGCGGGGTCATGGCGGTCCAGGCTTGTGTCGAACGAGTCGAGCGGCCATGTTGCAACTTCAAGTTCACTTGAGATCGAGCATGAGCCGTCTGGACATCGCCGAAGTCGCGCGCCGCTCGGGATTGCCCGCGTCGACGCTGCGCTACTACGAGGAAAAGGGATTGATCGCGCCGAACGGCCGTCACGGGCTGCGGCGCCAGTACGACGAGTCGGTGCTGGAGCGTCTTGCGCTGATCGCGCTCGGCCGCGAGGCCGGCTTTTCGCTGGACGACATCCTCGCGATGTTCGGCGCGGACGGCCGGCCCGCGATCGATCGCGCGAAGCTCGACGACAAGGCCGACGAGCTCGATCGCACGATCCGCCGTCTCGGCGCGGTGCGCGACGCGTTGCGGCACGCGGCCGTCTGCCCGGCGCCGAGTCATCTCGAGTGTCCGTCGTTCCGCAAGCTGTTGCGCATCGTGGCGCATCGTCATCCGGCGCGCCGCACGAAGGCGGAAGGCGCGTAAGCGGTCAGGCGGTCCGGTTTGTCGAAGCGTGGGCGCTCGAGCGTGCCACGGGGCGGCCGTACTGCCGCGGCTGGCCTCCCGAGTGACTCATCCCGCGTAATACACGCGGCATTCCATCTCGCGTCCGCGCACGATGCGTTTGCCGACGAGCGAGCCGAGCGTTTCGGTGACGACGGTCCGCTGGTTCTCGCATTGCAACGCATCGTAGAAGTAGAGCGCGACCCAGTCCGCGGTGCGACCGGACGCCTGCGGACGCACGGGATACGGGCACAGCGCGGTGAAATGCCAGCCGCCTTTCGTCATGTGCATCACGGGCGGCTGAATGCTCACGTCCGCGTTCAGGCGACGTGACACGAGCGTGGGCAGGATGCCGGCGGCGGCCTTGTTGCGGTACAGGCGGTCGATGTAAAGCAGCAGTTCGACCGGCGGCTCGGTGCCGAGGCTGGCGTCGCGCGCGTGGCCTTGCCAGCGCCGGCGCCGGCTCAGCACGTCGTCGAGCGCCGCGCGGATGCCGGCAGCGCGTCGCGGGCCGACACCCGGAATCGCATCGAGTCGGCCGCTGCGGGCCGCGCGTTCAAGCTCCTCGAGCGTATCGATGTGCAATTGGTCGTGAATCCGCAGCGCGAGCGCGTGGCCGATGCCCGGCACGGCTTCGAATGCGGACGTGCGCTCCGCGTCGCCGCGCAGCCGGTCGAGCAGCCGCCAGCGTCCCGTCACCAGCAGTTCGGCGATCGCCTGCGCGACGCCCGTGCCGACCTCCGGCAGTGCGCCGAGCGCATCGACGCCGCCCGCGTCGAACCGCGTGCGGATACCGTCTTCGAGCGACTCGATCGTATCGGCCGATGCGCGGTAGGCGGCCACCCGATAAGGATTCGCGCCCTGGTCGGCAAGCAACTGCGCGGCCTCGCTCAAGCAGGCCGCGATCTGCCGGTTTTCCTCGTGTGTTTGGCCGATGGTCGTTTGCATGTGCGGAGCCTGGAGATGTGCAAACGGAATGGACCCGGCGAGCAACGCCCCGGGTCCAAGTGTTATTTCAGCACATTGTCACGGCAAGCGACGAGCAAAATTTGATGCGCATCAATGGCAAACGTTGCACGGGCGGGACCGGTCCGCGCACGTTCGTGCCGGCGTGCGGCACGAACGTGCGACCCGTTACGCGTCGAGGAACGACTGCGCGCCCTCGGCCTCCGCGGCCATGCGCAGCGTCGCGAGCGCGCGCTTCTCGATCTGCCGCACGCGTTCGCGCGACATCCCCGCGTCCTGCGCGATCGCATCGTAGGTGTCGGGTTCGGCACCGCCGAGGCCGAACCGCCGGCGCAGCACGTCAGCCTCGGCCGGCGTGACCGAGCGCAGCAGCGACGTCACGCATTCGCGCATGCGCGTGTCCGCCAGACGCTCGAACGGACTCGCCGATGCCTGGTCCTCGAGGAGGTCGACCAGTCCGGTATCCGCGTCGGGCAGCGGCGTGTCGAGCGACAGCGGCTCGGCCGGCAGCGCGAGCACCGCGCGCAACTTGTCCTCGGCAAGCCCGGTCTCGGCCGCGAGTTCGGCCGGCGTCGCGCGGCGGCCCGTGCGCTGGCGCACGCGCAGCGCATGGCGTTGCACGCGCTGGTACTGGTCGCCGACGTGCACGGGCACGCGGATCGTGCGCGAGCGGTCGGCCACCGCGCGCGCGACCGCCTGCCGGATCCACCAGGTCGCGTAGGTCGAGAACTTGAAGCCGCGCCGGTATTCGAATTTCTCGATCGCGCGCATCAGGCCGAGGCAGCCGTCCTGCACGAGATCGGGCAGGTCGACACCGCGGTTCATGTACTTGCGCGCGATCGACAACACGAGGCGCAGGTTCGCCTCGAGCATCGCGCGCGTACCGTCGCGCACTTTTTGCTGGCCGTCGCTCAGCGCGGCGCCGAGCGCGCGCCGCGCGACCGGGTCGAAGCACGCGGCGTCGGCGCACGCGGGGGCGTCCGTCCCGGCTGCGACCGGTGCGGCGGCGAGTGCGCGCAAGACGCGGCTCGCTTCGTCGACGGCCGGTGCAACCCATGCGAGCGAACCGAGCAGCGCGGCCAGACGGTTACGCGCGTCGCGATACTCGGCCGAACGGCAGCCCTGCGCGTGCAATGCGTCGCGCACGGCCGCAATCGCGTCATACAGCGTGTCGTAGCGCGCAGGTGCCGGCGTGTCGCCTCCGCCGTCGTCGACGTCATCGCCTTCGTTGGCGGCCGCGCCGGTTGAACGCGTTGCGGCATGGCGCGCCAGCAGCGCCTCGACGGCCGCCGGATAGCCGGCGAGCGCGTGCAGGATCTGATGGCGGCCCGTTTCGATCTCGCGAGCAAGCACGATTTCGTCCTCGCGCTTGAGCAGCGGCACCGCATGGATGCGCCGCATGTAGAGCGCGAGCGGATCGGTCGATGCACCGGTGCCGCGGGCGAGGTCGCCGAGCAGCGCGCGGCCCTCGTCGAGGGCGTCGCGATCGACGTCGACCGGTGCCGCGCCCGCGAACGGCGCCGGCGCGGCGGGTTCGTCGAGCACGGCGATGCCGATGTCCGCAAGCGCGGCGCGCACGACGTCGAGCGCGTCGGGGCTGTCGCTTTCCGGCGGCAGCGCGTCGACGAGGTCGGCGTGCGTCAGATAACCCTGTTCGCCGGCAAGCGCCAGCAACTGGATGATCGGATCGAGGGGCGTGTCCGCCCGAAGCGTGGGGCGTGGCGTAGTCATGTCGATGGCGGCGCGAGCCGCGTTCCTGTCTGGGCGGGCCGAAGTCCGCGGGTTTCAGGCTCCCGGGGGCCGCGAACGCCCGTCCGCGCCGGCCAGCCTGACTCGATATCCAACTTGAGGGCATTTGCGCCAACTTCAACGCCGGTGCGGCTGACGCGCGAGCATGCGGCATGCCCGCTCGGTCGCGCCCCGTTCTTCGTTGCCGCGAAACAAAAAGTAACGGATCAAACCCGCAGAAATATGCAGGGGACGTAAGCTAGAGTCAGGCGCGCGCCACGCGGCGACGCGCCATTCCCTGCGGAGCCTCGAATGAACCCGATTCCCGCCGCGCGGCCTGCCGTCATGGCGCTGGCCATGCTCGCGCTGAGCGGCTGTTATTACACCGGCCCATACGGCTATGCGCCGTATTACGCACCCGTGCCTGCCACGGTGTCGCAGCGCGAGATCCCGGTGGCGCCGGCAACCGCCGGACCGGTCGCGCCTCCGACGCCCGCGGTGCCGCCCCCGGCAGACGATAACACCTACGTACCGGCCCCGGTGTATCTCGCGCCGGCCTACGTGCCTTACCCGGCCTACTATCCCGGGTACTACCCGGGCTGGTATGGGCCGCCCGTCTCGATTGGCCTCGGTTTCTGGGGGCATTGGGGCGGCGGCTACCGGGGCGGGTACTGGCACCGTCCGTGGGGCGGCGGCCACTGGGGAGGCGGCCATTGGGGCGGGGGCCATCGACACTGAATGACGCGCGGTGGCACCGCGCGGGAGAGCATCATGAGCAACACGATCATCCGCAGTCTCTGCGTCGTCCTGTTCGGCATCGCCGCGGTGCCGGGCGTCGCCGACGCGCAAAGCAGCGCCTACACGAACTCGCCGGCCGAAATCTATGCGGGGCCGGCACCCGATTATCCGGTCGTCGCACAGATTCCGCCCGGCACCGCGCTGGACGTGTTCGGTTGCCTGAGCGACTACTCGTGGTGCGACGTCGCGCTGCCGGGCGTGCGCGGCTGGATCGACGCGGAGCAGCTCGACTATCCGTACCAGGGCAATTACGTGCCGTTGCTCGAATACGGCGCGATCATCGGCGTGCCGGTGACCGGGTTTGCGATCGGCGCGTACTGGGATCGCTATTACCGCCATCGGCCGTGGTTTCACGATCGCGACCGCTGGGAGCGTCGTGCCGAGCCGCGCATCGGCCCCGGCGGGATGCCGCCCGCCTACGGGCACCCGCAGCCGGGCGGGCCGATCCAGCGCGCGCCGGGCGGTGCGCCACCGGAGCGGCATGATGCGCGGCCGTCGGCCACGCGCGGCGGCTGGAACGGCCCGAACCGCGCGCCGGCGCCGCAGGCCGCGCCTGCGCCGATGCCCGGCGCTCGTCAGCCCGCGCCGCCGCCGGCGCAGCCTCCCGCCCCCAGCGGGGGCGCGGCGCGGATGATGGCGCCGCCGACGTACCAGCAGGGCGGCGGCGGCGGTTACGGCGCACGGCCGCAAGGCGGTGGAAACAGCGGCGGGAATCACGGCGGCGGCGGTAACCGCGGCGGCGCCGGTGGAGCCGGATGGGGCGGCACCGACGAGTTTCGTCATTGATCGATTGGCGGCACGGGTGCCGCTGCTTCGGGCCGGCGCCGGACGAAAAAAAGCCGCTCCGGAGAGCGGCTTCTGGTTCACGCAGGCGGGCCGTTCGCGCGGCCCGTCGCCCGGTGTCAGTCGTCGAGCAGCGACAGGTCGCGCACGGCGCCCTTGTCGGCCGACATCACCAGCTTCGCATAAGCCTTCAGCGCAGCGGACACCTTGCGCGGGCGCGGTTGCGCCGGCTTCCAGCCCTTCGCGTTCTGCTCTTCGCGGCGACGCGCGAGTTCCTCATCCGACACCAGCACGTCGATCGTGCGGTTCGGGATGTCGATGCGGATCCTGTCGCCGTCGCGTACGAGGCCGATCGCGCCGCCCGCTGCCGCTTCCGGCGAGCAGTGACCGATCGACAGGCCGGACGTGCCGCCCGAGAAGCGGCCGTCCGTCAGCAGCGCGCATGCCTTGCCGAGGCCCTTCGACTTGATGTAGCTCGTCGGGTACAGCATTTCCTGCATGCCGGGGCCGCCCTTCGGGCCTTCGTAGCGCACGATCACCACGTCGCCGGCCTTGACCTTGTCGTTCAGGATGTTCTCGACCGCTTCGTCCTGCGATTCGGTCACGTGAGCCGAGCCCTCGAACACGAGGATGCTTTCGTCGACGCCGGCCGTCTTCACCACGCAGCCGTCGAGCGCGATGTTGCCGGTCAGCACGGCCAGGCCGCCTTCCTTCGAGAACGCATGCTCGTACGAGCGGATGCAGCCTTCGACGCGGTCGAGGTCGAGGCTCGGCCAGCGCGTGTTCTGGCTGAACGCGACCTGCGTCGGGATCCCGGCCGGGCCGGCCAGGTAGAACGTGCGGACCGCTTCGTCTTCCGTGCGGACGATGTCCCACTGGTCGAGCGCATCCTTCAGCGTCGGCGCGTGCACGGTCGGCACGTCGGTGTGCAGCTTGCCGGCGCGCTCGAGTTCGCCGAGGATCGCCATGATGCCGCCCGCACGGTGCACGTCCTCGATGTGGTACTTGTTCGTGTTCGGCGCGACCTTGCACAGCTGCGGCACGATGCGCGACAGGCGATCGATGTCCTTCATCGTGAAGTCGATGCCGGCTTCCTGCGCGATCGCCAGCAGGTGCAGGATCGTGTTGGTCGAACCCCCCATCGCGATGTCGAGCGTCATCGCGTTCTTGAACGCCTTGAAGCCGACCGAGCGCGGCAGCACGCGCATGTCGTCCTGCTCGTAGTGCTGGCGGGTCAGCTCGACGATGCGGCGGCCGGCGCGCTTGAACAGCTGCTCGCGATCCGCGTGCGTCGCGACGACCGTGCCGTTGCCGGGCAGCGACAGGCCGAGCGCTTCGGTCAGGCAGTTCATCGAGTTCGCGGTGAACATGCCCGAGCACGAGCCGCAGGTCGGGCAGGCCGAGCGCTCGACTTCGGCGACGTCGGCATCCGAATACGACTGGTCGGCCGCGATCACCATCGCGTCGACGAGGTCGAGCTTCTTCAGTTCGACGGTCTTGGTGATCGGGTTCGCGAGGCGCGTCTTGCCGGCTTCCATCGGGCCGCCCGACACGAAGATCACCGGGATGTTGAGGCGCATCGCGGCCATCAGCATCCCCGGCGTGATCTTGTCGCAGTTCGAGATGCATACCATCGCGTCCGCGCAGTGCGCGTTCACCATGTATTCGACCGAGTCGGCGATGATGTCGCGGCTCGGCAGCGAATAGAGCATGCCGTCATGGCCCATCGCGATGCCGTCGTCGACCGCGATCGTGTTGAATTCCTTCGCGACGCCGCCGGCGGCCTCGATCTCGCGCGCGACGAGCTGGCCGAGATCCTTCAGGTGCACGTGCCCGGGCACGAACTGCGTGAACGAGTTGACGACCGCGATGATCGGTTTCGAGAAATCGTCGTCTTTCATGCCGGTGGCGCGCCACAGCGAGCGCGCACCTGCCATGTTGCGGCCGGCGGTGGAGGTTTTGGAACGGTATGTGGGCATGATGATGGCTGAAGAAATATCGCGGAAAAGGGTGGAGGCACGGGAATAGAGGCCTCTCGCGCGCCCGTGCGAACAACCTCTTGAGCTGCGCCCTGGGCAAACCCGACGATTATCCCACAGCCGCCGGGCGTGCGGCGCCCGCAGGCGCGGGCGAGCGGGCGCCGGGTGGGGCGCCAGGATGCGGGCGCGGGACACGCCGGTCGAACCGGACGACGGCTTCATCGCCCGTCCTGCCGGCGATGAAGCCGCGCCTCGCGATCGTGCGTCAGTCGAGCAGCGTCAGGATTTCGTCGTACAAGGCTTTCGGAATCCGCACGCCGTGCGCGATGCTGCGCGCGCGGGCGTCGAAGCGCCGTTGCGATGGCAGCCGCGCGCCTTGCCCGGTGATCGACGCGAACATCCGCTCGCCGCGCGCGAGGCCCGCGTCGAGGTCGTCGCCGAGGAACACTTTCGGGTCGAACGCGATCACGAGCTCGCCGTGGCACGGCGTCGCGCCGACGCCTTCGTCGAAGTCCATCGACTCCTGGCTCGTCATGTCGCCGATCAGCGCGCCGCCGAGCAGCTCGACCATCGCCGCGAGCGCCGAGCCCTTGTGCCCGCCGAACGTGCGCATCGCGCCCTGCAGCGCGGCCTTCGGATCGGTGGTCGGCTGGCCGTCGGGGCCGATCGCCCAGTGCGGCGGGATCGCCTTGCCCTGTTTTGCATGCAGCTCGATGTCGCCGCGCGCGATCGCGCTCGTCGCGAAATCGAATACGAACGGCACGCCGTCCGGGCGCGGCCATGCGAACGCGATCGGGTTCGTGCCGAACACCGGCTCGCGGCCGCCTTCGGGCGCGACCCAGCTGTGGCTCGGGTTCATCGCGATGCCGACCAGCCCCTCGGCGGCGATCGCCTCGACCTCGGGCCACAGCGCCGAGAAGTGGTAGCAGTGGTTGATCGCCATCGCGGCGATCCCGTGCTGCTTCGCCATCTCGACGAGCACCGGCAGGCCGGTTTCGAAGCTCAGCAGCGAGAAGCCGCGATGGGCGTCGACCGCGACGATCGACGACGATAGCCGGCGCAACGTCGGCACGGCTTGCGGGTCGACCTTGCCCTTCTTCAGCGAGCGCACGCACACGAGCAGCCGGTACACGCCGTGCGAGTGGCACTCGTCGCGCTGGCCCTGGGTGATCACACCCGCGATCGCCCGCGCGTGCGCATCGGACATCCCGTGGTGCGTCAGCACCCGCAGCGCGAGCGCATGGACCTCATCGAGCGACAGGACGACTTCGGCGAGCGGCTCAGACATCGCGCGCTTCCCGCGGTGCGGGCACGCCGTCGATGCGTTGCGGCACGTTCAGCGGGTTGCCGTTGCGGATGGCGTCGGGCAGCAGCGCGTCCGGCACGTCCTGGTATGACACGGGGCGCAGGAACCGCTCGATTGCGCGTGCGCCGACCGACGTCGTGCGCGTGTCGGACGTGGCCGGGAACGGGCCGCCGTGCACCATCGCATGGCCGACCTCGACGCCCGTGCCGAAGCCGTTGACGAGAATGCGGCCGGCCTTGCGCTCGAGCGTCGGGCGCAGCGCGGCGAACAGCGCGGCGTCGCCGTCGGCGAGATGCGCGGCGATCGTCAACTGGCCTTCGAGCGATTTCAGCACGCGGTGCAGCGTGTCGGCATCGGGGCAGCGCACGATGAGCGACGCGGGGCCGAACACTTCGTCGCGCAGTTCGGGGTGGGCGATGAATGCGTCCGCCGAGGTCGCGAACAGCGCCGCGCGCGCCTGGTAGCGGCTGCCTTCCATGCCTTGCGCCAGCAGTTCGACCGCGTCGTGCGTGCTCAGCGCGGTCACGCCTTGCGCATAGCTCGCGTGGATGTGCGGCGTCAGCATCGTCTGCGCGGCGCTCGCCTGCACGGCAGTGGCCGCCGCGGCTTCGAACGCGCGCAGCGCGGGGCCGTCGACCGCGAGCACGAGGCCCGGGTTGGTGCAGAACTGGCCGGCGCCGAGGGTGAGCGATGCGACGAACTGCGGCGCGATCGCGTCGTGGCGCGCGTCGAGCGCGGCCGGGAACAGCAGCACCGGGTTGATCGAGCTCATTTCCGCATAGACCGGAATCGGCTCGTGGCGCGCGGCCGCGATGTTCATCAGCGCGACGCCGCCGCGGCGCGAGCCGGTGAAACCGACGGCCTTGATGCGCGGATCGGCGACGAGCGCCTGGCCGATTTCGCGCGACGCGTCGAACAGCAGCGAGAACACGCCGGCCGGCAGCCCGCATTCGCGCACGGCCTGCTGGATCGCGCGGCCGACAAGCTCGGACGTGCCCGGATGCGCGGAGTGCGCCTTGACGATCACCGGGCAGCCGGCGGCGAGTGCCGACGCGGTATCGCCGCCCGCGACCGAAAACGCGAGCGGGAAGTTCGACGCGCCGAATACGGCAACCGGCCCGATCGCGACGTTGCGCAGGCGCAGGTCGACGCGCGGCAGCGGCTTGCGGTCCGGGCGGGCCGGATCGATGCGCGCGTCGACGTAACCGCCGTCGCGCACGAGCGACGCGAACAGCGCGAGCTGGCCGACCGTGCGCCCGCGTTCGCCTTCGATGCGTGCGCGCGGCAGGCCCGTTTCGGTGACGCAGCGCTCGATCAGGTCGTCCCCGAGCGCCATGATGTTGCGGCCGATCGCATCGAGGAACGCGGCGCGCTGCTCGGGGCGCGTCTCGCGATACGTGTCGAAGGCTTCGTCGGCGAGCGCGCAGGCCGTCTCCAGGTCGTGCAGGCTCGCGCCGCCGAACGCGGGTTCGAGCGGTTCGCCGGTTGCGGCGGCGATCGCGTGAAGGGTGCCGTTCTGTCCGGCGATGGCCGACTGGCCGATCAGGAGCTGACCTGTGAGTTGCATGGGTTTTCCTCGGAAAATGCGGGGCCGGGCGTGGTGCACCCGGCCGGAGTGAAATGGGGAACGCGGGTGTGTCAGTCTTCGTCGTCGTCGAGCTGCAGCTTGTCGGAACGGATGCCGGTGTTGGCGCCCCAGTAATAGATGACAAGCGCGACGGCCGCGACGACGACCGTGTCGTACGGATGCGCGAGCTGGCCCGTGCCGCCGAAGCCGCCGAAGTACGACAGCACGATCATGGCCGCATAGAACGCGATCAGCCACGCGGACGAACGCACCTGCTCGGCGAGGCTCAGGTGCGCGGTCGGCACCCAGCGGCGGCACGCGAGATAGATGACGAACATGACGATCTGCAGGCCGAGCAGCCAGGACACCGTGCCCCAGCCCGACCAGTAGACGATCAGCGCGGCGATCACGAACGACGCGGGGCCGGTGATGCCGAACGCCACCGCGCGGAACGGCCGCGGCAGGCCGGGCGCAGTGCGGCGCAGCGCGGCGACCGACACGGGCGCGACCGCATAGCTCAGCACCAGCGCGGCGGACACGATGTTGATCAGCGCTTCCCACGACGGGAACGGCATGGTCCAGAAGATCGCGAGGCCGAACGTGAGCCACAGGCCCGCACGCGGGATGCCCGATGCTTCGTCGACGCGCGTGAACACCTTGAAGAACGTGCCCGTCTTCGCCCAGCCGTAGACGACGCGCGGCGTCGCGTTCATGTAGATGTTGCCGCAGCCGCTCGGCGAGATCATCGCGTCGGCGACCACCATCACCGCGAGCCAGCCCACGCCGAGCGCGAGCGCGATGTCGCGGTACGGCAGCGAGAAGGCCTTGCTCACGTCGTGCCAGCCGGCGGCCAGCATGTCGGTCGGGATGCTGCCGATGAACGCGAGCTGCAGCAGCACGTAGATCAGCGTGGACAGGAGGATCGACAGGATCAGCGCGATCGGGATCGTGCGCTGCGGATTCCGCACTTCGCTCGCGACCGACACGATCGGCGTGAGGCCGAGATACGCGAAGATGATGCCGCCGGCCGACACGGCCATCTCGATGCCCGGCATGCCGAACGGCGCGAAACCGTGCGCGGTGAGGTTGGCGGGCTTGAAGAACGTGAACAGCACCGCGATCACCGACAGCGGCACGATGAACTTGAAAATGCTGATGATGTTGTTCGCCTTCGCGAACGTCTTCACGCTCGAATAGTTCAGGTAAAAGAAGAAGCACAGGAGCGCGGCCTGCACGAGCCAGCCGATCGTCGTCGGGTCGCTCGATCCCGCCTTGGTGAGGCCCGGGAACCACGCTGCAGCATACTGGCGCGCGGCGACCACTTCGATCGCGATCAGGCTCGAGAACGCGATCAGCGTGATGAAGCCCATCAGGTAGCCCAGCAGCGGGCCGTGCGAGAACACCGGGTAGCGAACCACGCCGCCCGCACGCGGCAGCGCGGCGCCGAGCTCGCAGTAGACGATGCCGAGCAGCAGCACCGCGAAGCCGCCGAGCAGCCACGAGAAGATGCCGGCCGGGCCGGCGATCGTCGACACGTGACTCGCGGCGAACAGCCACCCCGAACCGAAGATTGCACCGAGGCCGATGAACGTCAGGTCGGTCAGCGACAGCTGCTTCTTGAACTTGCCGTGACCGCCGTCGGCGGGCACGGAGCGGGAAAGCGGGACGGACGGGTGTGTGTTGCCTTGACCTGGCATAGGTTTGTCTCCTGGGAAATATCGGGGCAGGCGTGGCTTGCGCCGCGCTCCGACGAGCCGTGGCGCAACACCTGCCGGCCGGCGTGCGACCGGTTCGAACGGCCGCCGGGGCGGGCCGGGGCCTGTTCAAGTGCGGCGCAGGCTGGCGCCGCGGCGAACGGGCCCGTGCCGGCCATGCCGGACAGGGAAGTGGCGATGCAACAGGGGGAGGCCGTTGCACCGCCGGGGGGAAATCGGTCAGCGGTTCGCGCGGTTCCGTTCGGCGCGGTGCGCGGCGTCGAAAGCGATGGAAGCGCCCGGTACGAACCGGTTGCTGAGGGCGGGGAAAACTCCGGTCAGCTGGATGGCGTTTCGGCTCACTGCAATCTCCTGCTTCGTATCGGCCGACGACAGGCGCGTCGACGTGCAACCAGTATCGCCGTGCAAACACCCATCACGCTTGAGCCGTATCGCGGAGCAAAATGACGAAATCGGCACAGTGGCCGCAAGGGTCGCGAAACGCGTTCCGGACTATGCCGATTTCGTCGCCGTCCTCATCGAAAAGCCACAAGCGAATGGACGCGTGACGGAGGAAGCTATGCTCCTTTCCCCACTTCGGACGGCTCATGATGAAGCGCATCCAGATTATCGATTCGCACACGGGCGGCGAACCCACGCGGCTCGTCGTGTCCGGCTTCCCCTCGCTCGGCAACGGCACGATGGCCGAGCGCCGCGACGTGCTCGCCCGCGAGCACGATCGCTATCGCACCGCATGCATTCTCGAGCCGCGCGGCAGCGATGTGCTGGTCGGCGCGCTGCTGTGCGAACCCGTGTCGCCGGAGGCCGCGGCCGGCGTGATCTTCTTCAACAACAGCGGTTACCTCGGAATGTGCGGGCACGGCACGATCGGCGTCGTGCGCACGCTGCATCACATGGGCCGCATCGAGCCGGGCGTGCACCAGATCGAAACGCCGGTCGGCACCGTCGAGGCGACGCTGCACGATGACCTGTCGGTCAGCGTGCGCAACGTGCTCGCGTACCGCCATGCGAAGGCCGTCGACGTCGATGTGCCCGGTTACGGTCCCGTGAAGGGCGACATTGCGTGGGGCGGCAACTGGTTCTTCCTGATCAGCGATCACGGCCAGCGCGTGGCCGGCGACAACGTGGCGGCGCTGACCGCCTATTCGTCCGCGGTGCGTGCAGGGCTCGAACGCGCGGGCATCACCGGCGCGAACGGCGGCGAGATCGACCATATCGAACTGTTCGCGGACGATCCCGAGCACGACAGCCGCAGCTTCGTGCTGTGCCCGGGCCATGCGTACGACCGTTCCCCGTGCGGCACCGGCACGAGCGCGAAGCTCGCGTGCCTCGCGGCCGACGGTAAGCTCGAACCGGGCGTCGTGTGGCGGCAGGCGAGCGTGATCGGCAGCGTATTCCAGGCGAGCTACGCGCAGGCCGACGGCGGCATCGTGCCGACGATTCGCGGCAGCGCGCACCTGAGCGCGGAAGCGACGCTGCTGATCGAGGAAGACGATCCGTTCGGCTGGGGCATCGTGTCGTGAGCGAGACCCGGACCGACGTCGTCGTGATCGGCGCCGGCATCGTCGGCGCGGCGTGTGCGCATGAGCTCGCGCAGCGCGGGCTGCGCGTGCTTGTCGTCGACGACGCGAGCGGCGGCGCGACCGGCGCCGGCATGGGGCACCTCGTCGCGATGGACGACAACGCGGCGGAGCTCGCGCTGAGCCATTACTCGATCGAATTGTGGCGCGCGCTCGCCGGCGAGATGCCCGAAGGCTGCGCTTACCGCAACTGCGGCACGCTGTGGCTCGCGGCCGATGCGCACGAGATGGACCTCGCGCGCACCAAGCAGGCGACGCTCGCCGCGCATGGCGTGGCGGGCGAGCTGATCGACGCGGCGACGCTCGCGGGGCTGGAGCCGATGCTGCGCGCGGGCCTCGGCGGCGCGCTGAAGATCCCCGGCGACGCGATTCTCTATGCGCCCGTCGCCGCGAGCTGGCTGTTGCAGCGCGCGCCGGGCATCACGTTGCGGCGCGATTGCGCGGTGGCGGTCGACGGCCCGAGCGTGACGCTCGCGAGCGGCGACACGCTGCGAGCGGAGCGCGTCGTCGTCGCGAACGGCGTCGCCGCGCGCATGCTGTTGCCCGAATTGCCGCTGCGCCCGAAGAAGGGTCATCTGCTCATCACCGATCGCTACCCGGGCCAGGTGTCGCACCAGCTCGTCGAGCTCGGCTATGCGGCGAGCGCGCACGCGAGCGACGGCACGTCGGTCGCATTCAACGTCCAGCCGCGGCCTACCGGCCAACTGCTGATCGGCTCGTCGCGCCAGTTCGACACCGAGGACACGCGCGTCGAGCCGCCGGTCCTCGCGCGCATGCTGCGCCGCGCGGCCGGGTACCTGCCGGATCTGGCAGACCTGAACGGAATTCGCGCATGGACGGGCTTCCGTTCGGCGAGCCCCGACGGTCTGCCGCTGCTCGGCGAGCATCCGGCGCGGCCGGGCGTATGGCTCGCGGTCGGGCACGAAGGGCTCGGCGTGACGACCGCGCCGGGCAGTGCGCGGCTCGTCGCCGCGCTGATGACCGGCGAACGGCCGCCCATCGACATCGAACCGTATTTGCCGGGACGTTTCCTGACGACGTCCCCCGTAGCCGGAGCGCTTTCTTCATGATCATTCATCTGGACGGCCGCGCGCTGACGGTGGCCGACGGCGCGACCGTCGCGGCCGCCGTCGCGGCGAGCGGCGACGACACGACGCGCGTGTCGTGCACGGGTGCGGCGCGCGCGCCGTTTTGCGGTATGGGCATCTGCCAGGAGTGCAGGATGACGATTGACGGCCGCCGTCGTCTGGCTTGCCAGACGCTGTGCCGCGACGGGATGCGGGTGGAGCGCACGCGATGAAACAGGAACGACTCAGCGTCGACGTCGCCATCGTCGGCGCGGGCCCGGCCGGATTGTCGGCCGCGCGGGCCGCCGCCCGAAGCGGCGCGACGATCGCGATCGTCGACGACAACCCGCGCGCGGGCGGGCAGATCTGGCGCCAGGCGGCGGCCGCGACGCCGGTGCCGGCCGCGGCGGAACGCCTTGCCGTGCTGCGTCAGCCGAACGTCACGCATCTGGCGGGCACGCGCATCGTCGCCGAGACGCAGCCGGGCACGCTGCTGCTGGAGGACGACGAGCGCGGGTTCCTGCTCGAATTCCGCACCCTGATCGTGTGCTGCGGCGCGCGCGAGCTGCTGCTGCCGTTCCCCGGCTGGACGCTGCCGGGCGTGACCGGCGCCGGCGGCCTGCAGGCGCTGATCAAGTACGGTCTCGACGTGCGCGGGCAGCGCACCGTGATCGCCGGCAGCGGCCCGCTGCTGCTCGCGAGCGCGGCGACGGCCCGTCAGGCCGGCGCGCAGGTGTCGCACGTGCTCGAACAGGCTGCGTGGAGCGATGTTGCCGGTTTCGGCGCGGGGTTGTGGCGCTGGCCGTCGAAACTCGCGCAGGCCGCGAAGCTCGTCACGGCCGCCTATCGGCCCGGCGCACACGTCGTGGAAGCGTTCGGCGACAAGCGGCTCGAACGCGTGCGGATTCGGCAGGGCGAGCGTGAATTCGAGGTCGACTGCGACCGGCTCGCGTGCGGTTTTGGCCTCGTGCCGAACACCGTGCTGCCGAGCCACCTCGGCTGCCGGATCGAGAACGGCGCGGTCGTGGTCGACGCGCACCAGCGCACGAGCCGCGACGGCTGTTTCGCCGCAGGCGAGTGCACGGGTGTCGGCGGCAGCGAACTGGCGATGGTCGAAGGCGAGATCGCCGGCTGCGCGGCCACCGGGCAGACGGCACCGCTGGCCGCGCTGTTTGCGCAGCGCGCGCGCTGGCAGGGATTCGCGGACGCGGTGCACGAACGCTTCGCGATCCGCGAGCCGATCCGCCGGCTCGCGCGGCCCGATACGCTGCTGTGCCGATGCGAGGGCGTGCGCTTCGACGCGGTCGCGCCGGCGTCGGGCTGGACGGCCGCGAAGCTGCAGACGCGCTGCGGAATGGGCGCATGCCAGGGCCGCGTGTGCGGTGCGGCCGCGCAGGCGCTGTTCGGCTGGACGCCACCAGTCCCGCGCACGCCGCTCGTGCCCGCGCGGGTCGGCACGCTGATGCTGGACGACACGGTGTCCTGCGACGGCCCCTGACGCGCCACGGTGAAGTGGCCCGGTTCATGCCGGGCCGCCGCGCCGCTCATTCCACCTTCACTTTCTCCCATCCGCCCACCTGCGGCGCCGCACAGGCAAGCAGGCACTCGATCGCGGCGGCCACGGCCGCGCGATTCGCGCTGTCCGGATGCCAGTACATCGACACCGCGCCCTGTCCCTCGAGCCGCATCGGCAGGATGCGGATCGCGTTCAGTTGCTCGAAGCGCCGCGCGGCACGATGCGACGCGACGCCCAGCAGGTCGGTGTTGTTCAGCAGCGTGAGGTTCAGGATCGACGAATTCGATTCGACGCAATGCGGCGGCTGCACGCGGCCGGCGGCCGTCAGCGCGACCTGCAGCGCGTTGTGCACCGGTGTGCCGGACGGCCAGACGATCCACGAGTGGGCCAGCACCTCGTCCCAGCCGACAGCGGCCGCGCCGACGAGCGGATGATCGGGCCGCGCGACGAACACCACCGGATCGACGTACAGCGCTTCGGCGTGCAGGTGCGGATCGACGGACGCTGAGCCCGAGCGGCCGACGACGATGTCGAGTTCGCCGCGCGCGAGTTGCGGCATCAGCTGGTTCATCGTGCTCTCCGCGAGCCGCACCTGCGCGCGCGGCATCCGCTTCAGCAACTGCGATACCGCGAGCGGCACGGTATCGGCCGCCGCGACGCCCGACGTGCCGATCGTGACCAGGCCGCTGCCGCCTTCACGCAACGCGGCCATGTCGTCGCGCGCGACGTCGAGCTGCGCCTCCACGCGGCGCGCGTGCTCGATCAGCGCATCGCCGTAGGCCGTCGGCCGCAGGCCGCGCGCGTGCCGTTCGAACAGCGGCAGCCCGACGTCTTCTTCCAGTTCCTTCAGCCATTTCGACAGCGCGGGCTGGGTGGTCGCGAGCGCCGCCGCCGACTGGCTCAGGTTGCCCGTGCTGGCCAGGCTAAGCAGCACCTGGAGGTGCCGCAATCGCAGCCGGTAGGTCCAGTCCATCGCGTGCTCCGTGTCGGAAGGTATATCAAAAATAATATGGATTAGATGATTTCACCATTTTACCGGGTATGTCTGCGTCGAATATAAATGCGCTGACGGACCGAAGCACGCGGTCCCCGACCCGACACAGCGCCGACCGCGATCGGCCGCACCAAGGAGACATCATGACCAGCCGACACCCGGATACGTCGCGCGCCGACTATTACGCACGGATCGCCGAACAGCGCCTCGCGCCGTTGTGGGAGTCGCTGCACAACCTCGTGCCGAAAGCGCCGCAGCCGGCCGCGCAGGCCGCGATCTGGAAGTACGCGCAGGTGCGCGACCTGGTGATGCAGGCCGGCGGCGTGATCAGCGCGGAAGAAGCCGTGCGCCGCGTGCTGGTGCTGGAGAACCCGGGGCTGCCCGGCAAGTCGAGCATGACGCCGAGCCTGTACGCGGGCCTGCAACTGATCCTGCCGGGCGAGATCGCGCCGAGCCACCGGCATACGCAGTCGGCGCTGCGCTTCATCATCGAGGGCAAGGGCGCGTGGACCGCGGTGAACGGCGAGCGCACGACGATGCATCCGGGCGACTTCATCATCACGCCGTCGTGGGCGTGGCACGACCACGGCAACCCGTCGGCGGACGACGGCGGCGAGCCGGTCGTGTGGCTCGACGGGCTCGACATCCCGCTGGTCGGGAACCTCGACGCAGGCTTCGCGGAGAACTACCCGGAAGCCGAGCAGCCCGTCAGCCGCGCGGAAGGCGACAGCTTCGCGCGCTTCGGCCACAACATGGTGCCGGTGCGCCATCGCGCGAGCGAGCCGACGTCGCCGGTGTTCAGCTATCCGTATGCACGCACCCGCGAGGCCCTTGACGCGCTGTACCGCAACGGCGAGCTCGACGCGTGGGACGGCGTGAAGCTGCGCTACGTCAATCCCGCGACGGGCGGCTGGCCGATGCCGACGATCGCGACCTTCATGCAGTTCCTGCCGGCCGGCTTCGACGGCCGCACGTATCGCAGCACCGACGCGACGATCTACTGCGTCGTCGAAGGTAGCGGCACCGCGTACATCGGCGGCGACGCGTTCGCATTCGAGCCGCACGACATCTTCGTCGCGCCGTCATGGGCGCGGTTGCGGCTGGTGGCCTCGTCCGACAGCGTGCTGTTCAGCTATTCCGACCGGCCGGTGCTGTCCGCGCTGAACCTGTTGCGCGAAGCGCGCGACTGACGCCGCCGATTGGCCCGAGTGGCCCGATTCTCCCGATATCCCCGATTCGTCCGATGCGCCGCGAAGGCGGCGCGCGGTCCTTCCTTCATGCCTACGCTGGAGCCGTTCATGACTTACGTTTTCCCGCCCGAAGCGCCAGTGGCGCTTCCCGTCGCCGGCAGCGACGCCCGCTTCGCGGTACGCCGCGTGTACTGCGTCGGCCGCAACTACGCGGCCCATGCGCGCGAAATGGGCTTCGATCCCGATCGCGAACCGCCGTTCTTCTTTTGCAAGCCGGCCGATTCGATCGTGCCGGTCGCCTACGGCGAAACGCTCGATTTGGCATATCCGTCGCAAACGCAGAACTATCACTACGAAGCTGAACTCGTCGCGGTGATCGGCAAGGGCGGTTCCGACATTCCGCTCGAGCGCGCGCTCGAGCACGTGTGGGGTTATGCCGTCGGCCTCGACATGACGCGCCGCGACCTGCAGATGAAGATGCGCGAGATGGGCCGTCCGTGGGAAATCGGCAAGGCGTTCGACCGTTCCGCGCCGATCGGCCCCGTGCATCCGGCGAGCGAGGTCGGTCATTTCGAGCAGGCCGGCCTGTGGCTGACGGTCAACGGCGCGACGAAGCAGAAGAGCGACGTGTCGCACCTGATCTGGTCGGTCGCGGAAACGGTGGCCGACCTGTCGAAGTTCTTCCGCCTCGAACCGGGCGACGTGATCTTCACCGGCACGCCGGAAGGCGTCGGCCCGGTGGTCAAGGGCGACGTGATGAAGGTCGGCGTCGAGCGTCTCGGCGAATTGGCCGTGCGCGTGGTCTGAAGCGCGTTCTTCGATTTCCTCGAAAGGTCACATCGTGCAACTGCATAGCTTCTTCAACAGTTCGACATCCTATCGGGTACGCATCGCGCTCGCGCTGAAAGGACTGCCGTACGACACGCTGCCCGTGAACATCCGCACGGACGAGCACCGCGAGGCTGGCTACGTCGCGCAGGTGAATCCGTCGGCGTCGGTGCCGGCGCTGGTCGATGGCGATTTTCGTCTCGGCCAGTCGCTCGCGATCATCGACTACCTCGACCAGATTCATCCGGCGCCGCGGCTGATTCCGCTGGAACCGCGGCGGCGCGCACGCGTGCTGGAATTCGCGACGCTGATCGCGTGTGACATCCATCCGGTCAACAACCTGCGCGTGCTGCGCTACCTCGACAGCGAACTGCAGGTCACGCCGCAGCAGAAGCGTGCGTGGTACCGGCACTGGATCGCGGAAGGCATGGCCAGCGCCGAGCGCCTGCTCGCACGCGCGGGCACGGGCCCGTGGTGTTTTGGCGCGGCGCCGACGCTCGCCGACATCTGCCTCGTGCCGCAGGTCGCGAACGCGCTGCGGATGGATTGCGACCTGAGCGCATATCCGCGCAGCCTCGCGGTTCATGAACACGCGCGACGCGAGCCGGCGTTCGAAGCGGCGCAGCCACAGCGGCAACCGGACTACGTCGCGTAACACGAAGGAGGAGACAGACATGGGCGAGACAAACATGACAGGCCGACGCGTACTCGTGATCGGCGGCGGCATCGGCGGGCTCGCGACGGCGCTGGCGCTCGCGCGCCAGGGCATTCGCGTGAAGCTGCTCGAACAGGCCGCGCAAATCGGCGAGATCGGCGCGGGCATCCAGCTCGCCGCGAACGCGTTCAATGCGCTCGACGCGCTGGGCGTCGGCGAGGCCGCGCGCGTGCGCGCGGTGTTCACCGACCGGCTGCAACTGATGGATGCGGTCGATGCGCGGGAAGTCGCGTGCATCGATTCGGGCGCCGCGTATCGCGCGCGCTTCGGCAACCCGTATGCGGTGATCCATCGCGCGGACATCCACCTGTCGATCTACGAGGCGGTCAAGGATCATCCGCTGATCGAATTCCGGACCAGCACGCAGGTGTGCGGGTTCGAGCAGGACGGCAACGGCGTGACCGTGATCGACCAGCATGGCGAGCGTTATCGCGCCGACGCGGTGATCGGCTGCGACGGCGTGAAGTCCGCGATCCGGCAGGCGCTGATCGGCGACGCGCATCGCGTGACGGGGCACGTCGTGTACCGCGCGGTCGTCGACGTCGACAACATGCCGAAGGATCTGCAGATCAATGCGCCGGTCGTGTGGGCTGGCCCGCATTGCCATCTCGTCCACTATCCGCTGCGGGGCGGACGGCAATACAACCTCGTCGTCACGTTCCACAGCCGCGAGCAGGAAACCTGGGGCGTGCGCGACGGCAGCAAGGAGGAAGTGCTGTCGTACTTCGACGGCATCCATCCGCTGCCGAAGCAGATGCTCGACCGGCCGACGTCGTGGAAGCGCTGGGCGACCGCCGATCGCGACCCGGTCGAACGCTGGAGCGCGGGCCGCGCGACGGTGCTCGGCGACGCCGCCCATCCGATGACGCAATACATCGCGCAGGGCGCGTGCCAGGCGCTCGAGGATGCGGTGACGCTCGGCGCGGCCGTCGCGCGGACCGATGGCGACTTCGAGGCCGCGTTCGCGCTGTACGAACACGTGCGGATTCCGCGCACCGCGCGCGTGCTGTATTCGGCGCGCGAGATGGGACGGATCTATCACGCGAAGGGTGTCGAGCGGCAGGTGCGCAACGCGCTGTGGGTCGGACGCACGCAGGCGCAGTTCTACGACGCGCTCGACTGGCTGCACGGCTGGCGCGCGCAAGATTGCCTGAAGACCGTCGCCTGACGCGCTTCAGCCCGGATCCGGCGGCGCGCATTCCAACGACATCGCGCGCGACCGCCTTCATGGAGGAGACATCATCATGGCCGATACGCTGTCCATCGACGTCAGCGAATGGATCGACCGGCATCGCGTTGCGCCGTTTCAGGTCGCGATCGTCGTGCTGTGCTTCCTGATCGTCGCGATCGACGGTTTCGACACGGCATCGATCGGATTCATCGCTCCGGTCATTCGCGCGGAATGGGGGCTGTCGCCCGCGCAGCTCGCGCCCGTATTCGGCGCGGGGCTCGCCGGGCTGATGGCCGGCGCGCTCGTGTTCGGGCCGTTCGGCGACCGGTTCGGCCGCAAGCGCCTGCTGCTCGCCTGTGTCGCGTGCTTCGGCATCGCGAGTGCGGCGTCGGCAAGTGCGGGCGGCTTGACCGAACTGATCGCGTGGCGCTTCGTGACGGGCCTCGGGCTCGGCGGCGCGATGCCGAACGCGATCACGCTGACGTCCGAGTATTGCCCCGCGCGGCGGCGCTCGCTGCTCGTCACGACGATGTTCTGCGGCTTCACGATCGGCTCGGCGCTCGGCGGGCTCGCGGCCGCGTCGCTGATCGAACGGGACGGCTGGCGCGCGGTGCTCGTCGTCGGCGGTGCCGCGCCGCTGCTGCTCCTGCCGGTGCTCGCGTGGCGACTGCCGGAATCGGTGCGCTACCTCGTCAACACCGGCGCGTCGCGCGAGCGAATCGCGGCGATGCTCGCGCGCATCGCACCGGCCCCGCAACTCGTGCACGCGTCGTTCATCGTGCCGCGCGGCAAGCCGGCCGGGTCGCCGCTCGGCCGCCTGTTCGCCGCCGACCTGCTGCGCGGCACGCTGCTGCTGTGGCTGACGTTCTTCATGAGCCTGCTCGTCATCTACCTGCTGTCGAGCTGGCTGCCCACGTTGTTGCGCACGACCGGCGCGACGCTGCAGACGGCCGCGCGCGTGACCGCGATGTTCCAGGTCGGCGGCACGCTCGGCGCGATCGTGCTCGGCTGGCTGATGGACCGCTTCGATCCGCATCGCGTGCTCGCGTGCAGCTATGCGGCGGCGGGCGTGTTCGTCGCGGCGATCGGGGTGCTGGCCGCGTCGCCGGCGGGCGCGGCACTGGCCGTGTTCGCGGCCGGCTTTTGCGTGTCGGGCTCGCAGGTCGGCGCGAATGCGCTGTCGGCCGCGTTCTATCCGACCGAATGCCGGACCACGGGCGTGAGCTGGGCGAACGGGATCGGCCGCGGCGGGTCCGTCGTCGGCTCGATGGCGGGCGGCGCGATGCTCGCGATGGGGCTGCCGCTGCCGACCGCGTTCGCATTCGTCGCGGTGCCGTGCCTGATCGCCGGGATCGCAATGCTGGTGCTTGGCGCGGTCCGGGCTGGCGCGAAGCGCGCGACGGCAGCCGAGGCAATTGCCGGCGAGCAGGCATAGTGGAGGCAGGGGGGGCGGCCATTGCCGATGGCGCCGTTCTCTGACGGCATCGAACGAAAGCACGAATATACATTATATAAATGTATATAATGTATATTCGTTAATCGTATTCCGTCACCCATCATGAATGCCGACCCTTCCACCGGGCTGCCCCAGCCCGACCAGATGCGCGCCGCCGCCGAATCGGCATGCGCGTTGCTCAAGGTGCTGTCCAATCCCGACCGGTTGCTGCTGCTGTGCGAGCTGTCGCAGGGCGAACGCTGCGTGAGCGATCTCGAGGCGCGGCTGGATATCCGCCAGCCGACGCTGTCGCAGCAGCTCGGCGTGTTGCGGGACAACGCATTGGTCCGCACGCGCCGCGAAGGCAAGAACATCCACTATTCGCTCGACAGCCCGGCCGTGATCGCGGTGATGGGCGTGTTGTACGAACAGTTCTGCGGCACGGCCGCGAAGGGGGCGCGCCATGCAGCTTGATGTCCTTCATTTCACGCCGTGGCAGTCGCTTGCAGGTGGTGTGCTGATCGGGCTTGCGGCGGCATGGCTCGTTGCGTTCAACGGGCGGATCGCCGGGATCAGCGGCATCGTCGGCGGCTTGTTCACGGCCGGTGCAGCTGAGCGCGACTGGCGTGCCGCATTCGTCGCCGGGCTGATCGCCGCGCCGCTGATGATGCGTATCGCCGGTGTCGCCGCGGCGCCGCAGGTCGATGCGGGCTGGGGCGAGTTGCTGGCGGCCGGCCTGCTGGTCGGGATCGGTACGCGCTATGCGGGCGGATGCACGAGCGGTCACGGCGTCTGCGGGCTGTCGCGTGGTGCGGCGCGATCGATCGTCGCGACGGCGGTGTTCATGGTCGCGGGGTTTGCGACCGTATTCGTGCGACGGCACGTGATCGGAGGCTGACATGCAGGCAGGATTCGCGTTTCTGGCGGGGCTGCTGTTCGGCGCCGGGCTCATCGTGTCGGGGATGGCCAATCCGCAGAAAGTGCTCGGCTTTCTCGACCTGGCAGGCCGCTGGGATCCATCGCTCGCGTTCGTGATGGCCGGCGCGATCGGCGTTGCCGTGTTCGCGTTCGCTTGGGCGAAGCGTCGGACGCGGACGTTGCTCGGCCTGCCGATCCAGTGGCCGACCGTGCGGACGATTACCGTGCGCCTCGTCGCAGGGAGCGCCGTGTTCGGCATCGGCTGGGGGCTTGCCGGGTTCTGCCCGGGGCCGGCAATCGTGTCGATCGGACTCGGGTCGGTCAAGGGCATTGCGTTCGTCGTCGCGATGTTGATCGGGATGGCGTTGTTCGAGTGGATCGAGCGCACGCGGAAGGGGCGGTAGCTGGGTAGGGTTGCTGCGGCCGAAGTTGTCGGCTCGGTCGAGTCGACCCGGCGCGGCGCCGGGACAAGTTCACGCTCGTTGCCGGGGGGGCGACACGGCGATCACATGACGATATCGGCGATGACGCGAGCCGCCGCGTCAGGGTTGCTCGCGCACTTGCCGCTCGCCGAGTAGCTGCCCGGACACCCGGTGCAGCCATGCGCGCCACACCGAGAACACGCCGGACCGAGCCTCGGGTTCCGCGACGGTTGCGGCGACCGGCCCGACACCGGCTGCGGACAATGCCACGTGACCGGCTGTCTCGATCGTCAGGCATTCGCCTTCGTCGAGCACGCGGCGAACGTAATGCGGCGTATCGGGTAACCAGTCGAGCCCGCCGTGACGCAACGTGACCGCGAGCGCGCCGTCGAGCACGATGACCTGGCTGTCCTTGTCGAACCACGCTAAGTGGCTTTGCCCGGCGTCGAGCCGGATCTCTTGCGTCCGCATGGTGAGTCCTTTTCCTGGTTGCGCGGCCCGGCGACGGCGGGGCGACAGCGTGCAATCAGGTTAAGGAAACGCGCGCCGGCAGGACAGATTCAGGGGACGGGAATCTGTTACGGTGCAGGCGACGATCTTGATCCTCTGTATCGGTGTGTTTCCCCTGAATCTGTATCTGGCGTGCGCTGGGGCGCGCGGGCACGATGACCCGCATGACGCTCATCACCGACTCGTTCAGAACACCTTTGCCGATGGCCGGCGAGCCGCTTTACGAACGACTCGCCGAGCATTACCGCCGCATCATCGCGGCGGGTACCTTGTCGCCCGGCGACCGGATGCCGTCCGTACGCGCATTCATGGCACAGCACGGCGTGAGCCTGTCGACCGCGATCCAGGCATTTCGGCGGCTCGAGGATACAGGCTGGTGCGAAGCCCGGCCGCGCTCGGGCTATTTCGTGCGGCGGCGCGCGGCCGCCGTGCTCGATACGCTGCCGGAAAGCGACGGCTCGCCGCTGAGCGTCGAGCCGCCGTTCGCGGGACTGCATGAACGCGTGTCGCGCGTGATCGATCGCGCGAATGCGATGCCCGATGCGCTGAATCTCGGCGGCGCGTCCGCGCTGGCGACGCTGTATCCGGCCGAGCGTCTGCAGACGCTGGCGATCCGGTTGCTGCGGCGCAAGCCGACGCTGCTGACCGACGCGGGGCCGGTTGGCGGGTCGCCCGAATTCCGGCAGACGATGGCAAAGCGTGCGCTGTCGTACGGCGTGGCCGTGTCGCCGGACGACGTGATGTCGACGAGCGGCGGCGTCGATGCCGTGAATCTCGCGCTGCGCGCGGTGGCACGCCCCGGCGACACGATCGCGATCGAATCGCCGGCCTTTTTCGGCTTGATCCAGCTGCTCGAAAGCCTCGGCCTGCGTGCGCTCGAGATCCCGGCCAGCCCGACGACCGGACTCTCGATCGAAGCGCTCGACGTGGCGCTGACCGCGTACCCGGACATTCGGGCCGTGGTCGTCGTGCCGAATCTGCAGAACCCGCTCGGCAGTGTGATGCCCGACGAACGCAAGGCCGCGCTGGTCGCGCTGTGCTCGCGCCGCGGGGTGGCCGTGATCGAGGACGAGCCGTATCGCGAGCTCGTGGAAGCGCCGCAGGTGGTGAAGCCCGTGAAGGCATGGGACCGTGACGGCACGGTGATCTATTGCCCGTCGTTCAACAAGGTGCTGGCGCCCGGGATGCGGCTCGGCTGGATGAGCGCGGGCCGCTGGCACGCGCGGGTGAAGATGCTCAAGTTCGCGCACAGCCGGCACAACGCCGCATTGCTGCAGGCCGTCGCGGCCGAATTCGTCGGCTCGGGCGCGTTCGATCGCCACCTGCACCGGTTTCGCGAGCAACTGCGTATGCAGCGCGATGTGACGATCGATGCGATCGCGCGCCATTTTCCGGCCGGCACGCGGATGAACCGGCCGCCCGGCGGCATGCTGCTGTGGATCGCGTTGCCGGACGGCGTGCGTTCCGAAGCATTGTTCGATGCGGCGCTGGCACGCGGGGTAAGGATCGCGCCTGGCGCGATCTTTTCGAACTCCGACCGCTTTGACGCGTATATCCGGCTTGCCTGCACGCGGGTGTTCGACACGGCACACGAAGCGGCGATCGAAACGCTCGGCCAGCTGATACGCGACGCGGCCGCCGCCGCGTAAGCGGGACAAGTGAGGAGCGGGCCGGCGCATTGGCTACCGGGCTGGGCGGTCGTGACGGGGGCACGCGCTGGCCGATCCGGCACACCGCGTTCACCCTGGACGGCCGCCGCGCGGCGACGCGCCGACGATACGATTTCGGCGATTTCATCGGCTGACCGCATGCGCGGCGAGGTGCTGGCGGATCAGCGACAGGTAGCGATCGCCGACCGAGAAGTCGCGTGCGGCACGCGGCCGTTCCGCCTGGCGTAGCGTGGCCGGCGCGCTCATGCCCAGGTACCGGCATACCGCCGACGGGAAAGGCTTGCGTGTATGCCCGAGCTGGCGCGCCGCGCGCTCGACGCGGGCGTCGCCAACCTGCGCACGCAGCCATGCCAGCACTTGGCGATCGGTGTCGTTGACGATACGGACCAGATGTTCCATCGCGCACCTCACTGTTCATAAATACAGTACTGTAAATATAACCAGTATATGAGGCGGCCGCAAGCGGGCGCGCATGCGCCTGGCCGTTCGGCCAGCGTTTAACGCACCGGCGCCGGTGTGCGGGCAGCAGGCGATCCGGTAATCCGGGCGGCAGGCGCGGCGGGCGGGATGATGTTCGCGTAGCGCGCGTCGGTCAGCGTGCCGAGGAACGCGACGATGTCGTCGATTTCCGAGTCGGTGAGTGCGGGCTGCATGCCCGGCCGGCGGTTCATCGGCGTCGAATTGACGTTGATGTTGCCGCGATAGGCGGCCGGCACGTCGTCGAACGTCCTGGCGCCGTGATACCAGTAGCCCGGGTCGGTCGAGCGCGTGTTGTAGAACGCGACCGCGTCGCGCAGCGTCGTGAACACGCCGTTGTGCATGAACGTCTGCTTGACCGCGACGTTGCGCAGCCCCGGCGTGCGCAGATAGCCACACCATTGCGTCGGCTCGGGCCAGCGCAGCCGTGCGGCCGTGTCGCACAGGCCGTTGTCGAAATGGCGCGGATCTCGGTTCGCGGGCAGCGCGCGGTTGCGCGGCACCGCGATCGCGTCGTAGCCGAAATCGGTGAAGAGCGAGCGCTCCGGCCGGCTCGACGTCTCCGTCAGCGTATGGCAACTCATGCAGTTGCCCTTGTCAGGATTGCGGAACAGCGCCAGGCCGCGCATCTCGGCCGGCGCGAGCGGCTTGCGCGTGCGCAGGTACGCGTCGAAGCGCGACGTGAACGGCGCCATGTCGTCGCTCTGCAGATACGCCTCGACGGCCGAGCCCAGCGCGCGCACCAGCTGTTCGGGGTCGCGCCGCACCGATGCGCCGAAGCGCGCGGCGAGATCGTCCGCCAGTTCGGTGCCGTCGACCTTGCGTAGCAGCGCGGCCGGCGATCGATTGTTCATCTCGTTCGGATCGAACAGCGGCCCGCGGATCTGTTCGGCGAGCGTGTCCGCGCGGCCGTCGCTGAAGAGGCCGCCGAACGGCGACGGCGCGGGCGCGTCGTCATCCTGGTAGAAGTGGCGGCGCGGCACGTAGCGCACGTAGAGCAACGACGGCGCGTTGCGCACGCTGAAGCGCCCGTGGCGGCTGCCTTCCGGCACGCCGGGCCCCGCGAGCGAAGCGGCCGACAATGTCGGCGCGAACGCGCGCCCCGGATCGTGGCAGCCCGCGCACGACATGCCGCGCGGCTCGGACAGCCGCGGATCGAAGAAGATCCGGCGGCCCAGCGCGACGAGCGTCGGATCGGGCGCGAAACGGGCGGCTGCGGCGTCGACCTTGCCGGTCACCTGCGGCGTGCCGTTGCCGATCGTGCCGACGACGCGTGACGGCGCACCGGGAAGAAGGATCGTCTCGGACAGTGTGGCATGGGCCGCGAGCGCCGCGCCGGCGAGCAGGGCGGCGGCAAGCACGCGTAGCGTCCGGCCACCGCCGGCGACCGGAACCGAGGCGCAAACCCGATGCGCGGCAGCGGTCACCGACGAAACCGTCCGCATCCGCGAGCCGGCCATCCGTCGCCGGCGGCCGGTCGAATTCGTCAGATCATCACTCAATCGAACTTCGTCACTCACGGCGCGATGAACCCCGTCTTGTCGCATGCGAGCGTGTTGCCCGACTGGTCGCACGACGCGAGCAGCTTGCCGGCCGCCGAATACGCATGGAACACCCAGCCCGTCGCCGGCGCCGCGCGTCGCTCCATGATCAGGAAACCGAAGCTGTTGTGGTGTGACAGTCGTTCGATCACGGCGCCCGGCGCGGGCGTCAGGCCGGCCGGGAATGGATCGGGCAGCGCGACGTCGAGGTTGTCGCCACCGTTGCCGGACACGATCGTCGCCGGATGCCCGGACGAGAAGTTGATCGCCTGGAAGTCGTGCACGTGCCCGTGTAGCGCGACCTGGATGCCGGGCGGGTAGTACGCCTGCGCGTTCAGGCTCGCCATCACCGACTGCAGCGCGAGGTTGCCCGGCGCCGGCGTGCTGCCGGCGATCGGCGCGAATGCGAGGATCGGATGGTGGTTCGTGAAGATCGTCGTCGACATGCCGGCCTTCGACGCGAGCGACGCGACCGTCTGGAACTGCTTCTGATAGATGCGGAACTGAGCGTCGGTCGTCTTCAGCGGATTGCGACCGACCTTCGCGGTGTCGAACACGATCACTTGCGTGCCGCCGCCGAGCGACACCGCATACGGATCCGAGTAGTTCGCGTCGTCGTCGTTGGCCGGATCGTCGCACGAACGGGCTGCCGAATACGGGTGCGGATCGAGGAAGCGGTACCAGCCCTGTCCAGCCCGTGCGCATTCCTCGTGGTTGCCGCGCACGACGACCCACGGCGCCTTCGCGAACAGCGGCGCGGCCGGGCGGAACAGGTCGGCCTGCCACGTATCCCAGCCGTAGCCCCACGGGCTGTCCTTGCAGCCGGCGATGTCGGGCGGGCACGCGTTTTCGCGGTAGTGATAGTCGCCGACGTGCAGCACGAGGTCCGGCGACAGCTTCGCGACGCTCGCCGCGATCGTGTCGAACGGCCAGACCGTCGCGTCGTTGCACGCCTGCCATGCGTTGTCGGCCTTCTTCATCCGGCAGCCGGTGTCGGCGATGATCGCGATGCGCTGCGGCTGCGCTTTCGGCAGCGGCAGCGCGCGGCCCGCGACGCTCGCCGCCTGTGCATCGGTGGGCAGCATCGCTTCGCAGACCGACACCGGGAAGCTCGACGGTTTCGAGTCGGCCGGGGCGCTCGCCGTCGGACGTTGCGCGATGGTCGCGGCGCCGGCACGCAGCGTCATGCGCGACAGCTTGCCGTCGACGGACAGCTGCGGACAAAGCGGATCGCTCGCGGACACGGGGCTGTAGTTGGTGACCACGCGTGCGATCGCCTGGTTCGCATCGCCGATCTCGACCCACGCGGCCTGAACGTTGATCGCGGCACTGGCCGGGTCGGCGGGCGTATCGATGTGATTCGAACACGCGGACAGCGCCGCGAGGGCAACAAGCGGAGCGCAGCGCACGAACAGCGCGCGGGAGAGGAGTCGTCGCATGGGAGGCACCGTAGGAAAGCCGTCAACGATACGGAACACGAATGTAAGAATTGTGAAGGATGGGGTGCGAAGACCGACGCGGCGCGCGAGTCGTGCCGCGTTCGCAGGCTTGACCTCAAGCCGGCTTGAAGCAGCATAGTTCGGATCACGGTCAACGATGCGGACAAAAGGAGAATCGACGATGGAAGGAAACCGGACAAACGAAGCGCAGTCTGCGCTATGGAATGGCCCGTCGGGGCTGGCATGGGTCGACGCGCAGCGCTCGCTCGACCGAATGTTCGAGCCGTTCGAGGTATTGCTCGCGGATGGGGCGGTGGCGGCGTCCGCGAGCAGCGTGCTCGACGTCGGCTGCGGTACCGGCGCGGTGACGCTCGCGATCGCACGGCGGATTGGCGCGCACGCGCACTGTACGGGCCTGGATATTTCGGCGCAGATGATCGCCGCTGCACGGGCACGCGTCGAACGCGAGGGCGTTGATGCCGACTTCGTGCATGCCGATGCGCAGACGCATGCGTTTGCGCCGGGGCAGTTCGATCTGATCGTGTCGCGCTTCGGTGTGATGTTCTTCGACGATCCGGTGCAGGCCTTCGCGAACCTGCGGCACGCGGCGCGCCCGAACGCGCAACTGCGATTCGTCGCATGGCGCGGCGCCGCCGACAATCCGTTCATGACGACGGCAGAGCGTGTCGCGGCGCCATTGCTGCCCGCCATGCCGGCGCGGCAGCCGGGGGCGCCGGGACAATTCGCGTTCGGCGACCGGCAACGGATCGCGTCGGTATTGTCGGACAGCGGCTGGGCCGACATCGCGATCGAGCCGATCGATATCGCGTGCGCGTTGCCGGTGTCCGAGCTGGACGACTACATCGCGCGACTGGGGCCGGTCGGGCTCGCGCTTCGTCAGGTGGACGACGCGACGCGCCGGCGCGTGATCGATACGGTTCGCGCTGCGTTCGGGCGCTATGTGCAGGACGCGAACCTTTGCTTCGACGCGGCGTGCTGGCTCGTCACCGCGCGGGCGCCGTCTGCATGATGCATCGGGAAAATGGCGGCAGCCCGTTGTTCGGCATGCGTGTTGCCGTTCATGCGTGACGAGGCTGCGGCGCCGTGCAAAAGGCAGGTATCAGTCGCGCCTCGCACGCAACATCAGCCAGGCGCAGCCGGCCGCCACGAGCGCGAGCCCGAGCAGCACCGCCTCGACGCCGAGTGCGAAACCGGGCGGCATCTCGCCGCTGTTCGGCACGGGCGACAGGTTGGCGGTGATCGCGATCGCGCCGCCGGCCAGCAGCGCGATGCAGAAGATCCAGTAAGCCTTGCCGCGCGGGGCGGCAGTGCGGATCCGCCACAGCGCAAGGCCGACGCCGCCGAGGTAAAGCACCGCGAGCGTCGCGAGCGCGATGAAATCGCCGGTGCGATTGTTCAGGAGGCTGCTCATGGCATGGCTCCGTCGGCTGCCGCGCGTCGGCTCGACGAGAGGAACGCAGCGGTCGGATTCATTCGGCCTCCGTTGCGTGTCCCGGCGCGCGGCTCAGCAGATGCGTACGCTGGTCGGCTGCTAGCGAGACGTAGCGTTCGTATTGACGCAGTACGTCAGCGATCAGTTCGTCGCCGCGCAGATATTCGATGTCGTACCCGAGCCGGCCGTCCTCGAAGAACGTGACGATGCCGTACACGTGCGGACGCTCGGCATCCGGCTCGGCCGCTTCGCGTACCAGGAAGGCCGCCGCGGATTTCGCCGTCACGCGCGCGCCGTAGACGAAATCGCGGTGTTCCGCGGTCGGCACGGTCAGCCGCACCGCGTCGTCGCTGTCGCGCTGCACGTGTGCGTCGACGCCGCTCGAACGCAACTCGTCGGCGACCTTGCGCAGCGCGGGCTCGACGGTTTCCGCGACGAACTGGCGTGCGTCGGCTTCGGTCGTCTGCCGCAGGATGTGGGTCAGGCGATGGCGCCAGTGCTGGCCGGTCCAGAAGCTCGTCGCGGGCGCGACGTCCTGGGAATAGTGCGCGCGATCGGCCGCGAGCCCGCGCCACAGCCCGTAACACAGCGCGAGCATGATCAAGGCGACCGGTAATGCGGCGATCAACGTCATCGCCTGCAGCGCGCCGAGCCCGCCCGCGACCAGTAGCACGGCCGCCGTCACGCCCAGCAGCGCAGCCCAGAACAGCCGCTGCCAGACCGGCGAATGCGCGGTGCCGCGCGTCGCGATCTGGTCGATTACGAATGCGCCGGAATCGGCGGACGTGACGAAGAACACCGCGATCAGCACGATCGCGACGATCGACAGCAACTGCGGAAGCGGCAGGAAATCGAAGAAACGGAACAGCAACGCATCGACACTGCCGGCCGTTTGCGCGAGCGCGCCGGCCGCGCCATGCGTGTCGAGCCAGATCGCGCTGTTGCCGAACACGGTCATCCACACGAGATTGAATGCGGTCGGCACGAGCAACACACCGATCACGAACTGGCGGATCGTGCGGCCGCGCGAGATGCGCGCGATGAACATGCCGACGAACGGTGACCACGATACCCACCATGCCCAGTAGAGGATCGTCCAGCCGCCGAACCAGCCTTCCTCGCGCGGCGGCGCGTACGCATAGGTGCGGAACGACAGGTCGACGAGATTCGACAGGTACTGGCCGATGTTGTCGCCGAGCGCGCGCAGCAGGAACGACGTCGGGCCCGCGACGACCACGAACGCGAGCAACAGGAACGCCAGCAGCAGGTTCAGCTCGGACAGCCGCCGCACGCCCTTGTCGAGACCGCTCGCGGCCGATGCGCCGGCCAGGATCACGACGATCACGACGAGCCCGATGCGGAACGCGTTGCCACTCGTGTCCCAACCGGCGACCGTATGCAGGCCCGCGCTCAACTGCATCACGCCGTAGCCGAGCGTCGTCGCGATGCCCGCGACCGTGCCGACCAGCGCGAACGCGTCGACCGCGTGGCCGATCCAGCCGTTCACGCGCTCGCGCAGCACCGGATACAGGCCGGAGCGCAGCGTCAGCGGCAAGTTGTAGCGGAATCCGAAATATGCGAGCACGAGCCCCATCAGCCCGTAGATCGCCCACGCATGAAAGCCCCAGTGGAAGAAGGTCATCAGCATCGCCTCGCGCGCGGCTGCCGGCGTGCCGGGGTCGACGGTCGGCGGCTTCAGGAAGTGCTGCATCGGCTCGCCAACCCCGAAGTACATGAGGCCGATGCCCATGCCCGCCGCGAACAGCATGGCTGTCCACGACAGGAAGCTGAACTCGGGCTCGGCGTCGTCGGGGCCGAGCCGGATGTTGCCGAAGTCGCTTGCCGCGATCAGCACGAGGAACACGAGGAACGTGGTGACGGCGAGTACGTAGAACCAGTCGAAGCGCGCGACGACCCATTGCTGGCCGGAGGAGAAGAGCGCGCCTGCTTCGTTCGGGCGCAGCGCACACACGACGAGCAGTGCACCGATGACCGCGAGCGCGGGCAGCACGACCTGCGGCTTGAATGTCGTGCGGGGCGAGGAACGGGAATCTGGCATGGCTGGCATCCAGTTGTGGGCGCAACGAGGCGCGACGCCGCCCGGCGCGCATGGCGCGCGACGGACCCTGATACGGCGTGCGCCGAGTGTACCGCGGTGTCAGGACTGCATGAAGGGATATGCAGCAGGGATAAACCTGACGAATTGTAAGGTATCGGGGCGATCGCGAAAACCCGCACGCTGCGCGCGGCGTGCGAAAGAGGTGGACGACGAACGTCAACCGGCGCCCCGGACGATGCCGGATCGTCCGGGGCTCGAGCAGGGGAAACGCAGCCGTACGGGTTCAGAACGTCATGGCGATCCCGGCCATGCCGACGAACTGGCCGTGCGTCGTCGACGGCGTGAGCTGCTGCGAATCGCCGACGATCGGCGCCGCGTCGACGATATGGCCGGCGCCCAGAGCGCCGAGCGTCCGCCCGCTCGAATGCGTGTACGCCTGCAGCGCATAGAGCGTCGTGCGCTTCGACAGGCTGTACGACTCCTTCAGCGAATACTGCTGGTAACGGGCCGCGTCCGACACGCCGTTCGCCTGCGACGCGAGCGTGTACGCGAACGCGCCGGCCACCGAGAAGGTCGGCGTGAAGCGGTACGCGGCGAGCGCGCCGTAGGTGTTGAACACGGCCGTGTCCGTGAACGCGGAGCCGTTGCCGGGCAGGTACTTCACGTTCGAGTAGTTGAGGCCCATCGTCAGGTTGCCGAGCGTGTAGTTGCCGGCCGCTGCGACCTGCTCGACGGCCTTCGCGGTCAGGTAGCCCTGGTTCAGCACGGACACCGCGAAGCTGCCCGAAGCCGAGGTCGCCGGATTGAGGAAGCCCGCCGACGAGCCCGAGCTGTTGATGCGCAGGTAGCCGGCCGCGATCCCGACCGGCCCGTTCGCATAGCGCAGCGCGGCGCTGAACGTGTTGCCCTTGCCGGTCGCGCCGGCGATGCCGCCGAACGCGTACATCGCGCTCGCGGTCAGCCCGGAGAAGGTCGGCGACGTGTAGGTGACGGAATTGTTGACGCGGATCGTCGTGTCGAGCCCGTCGATGTCGCCCGGATGCGCGCCCGTCGCGCCGGTCAGCCAGCTGCTCGACGCGTACGGGCCGACCAGCAGGAAGTACGGCGTGTACTGGCGGCCGGCCGTCACCGTGCCGTAATAATCGTTGCGCAGCCCGACGAAGGCCTGGCGGTTGAAGATCGTGCCGGCGGCGGCTTGCGCGCCGGTGTTCAGGTTGAAGCCGGATTGCAGGTCGAAGATCGCGTGCGTGCCGCCGCCGAGATCCTCGTCGCCGCGCAGCCCGAACTTCGACGCATACAGGTTGCCGTCGCGCATGTAAATGTTCGAGTGGCCCTGCTGGTTGTTGACGTACGCGAGCGAATCGTCGACCACGCCGTACAGCGTCACGCTGCTCTGCGCACGGGCGGCGGAAGCGCCGAGCGACGCGGCCGATAAAATCAGGATTGCAGAATAGTTGTGCGATGCTTTCATTAACGATCTCCAAGTCTCTTCAAGGGGCGGGAGGCTGATCGGCCTCCTCTTTGGTGGAGGGGCGGGCCGTGTGCGCGGCCCGCCCGATCTGAGGGTTCGGCGTCGTCCCGCGCTTGCGCGGTCAGTCGTCGAGTGCCACGAAGACGCGACGCCACGCGCCGTCCCGTGCATCGTGTTCGACGCACGCACCGCGCACGGCAAGCGCGCACTGCAGCGATGCCGGCAGCAGGATCTCCACGCGCCCGGCAGGGCGGTTCATGCGGCCATCCCAGCGGACCGACACGCCGAGTTCGCCGGACGCCGTGCGTCCGGTCTCGACGCGCCACAGCCCGTATTCGCCGTCGCGCCATGCTTCCGTTTCGCCGTCGTCCTCGACGCATTCGCCGTACGCAACGCCGTCCTCGATGCGCGGCGCGACGAGGAAGCCGCGCGTGTCCGCGCGTGCGCCGAACCGTTGCTCGGCGACGTTCAGCGGCAGCACGCGGCCTTCGCGCAACAGCATCACCGGCGTGTCGAGCGGCGCGGGCAGCGTCACGTTCGCGCCGCCGTCGAACGACTGCGCGCTCGCGCAGCACAGCCAGCGTGCACCGGACGGCAGGTAGACCTCGCGCTCCGTGCGGCCCGGCTCGACGACCGGCGCGACCAGCAGCGCGTCGCCGAGCATCATGTCGTCGCATTCGTCGTAGCAGCGCGGGTCGCCGGGGAAGTCGCCGAAGGTCGGCCGCAGCACCGGCTCGTAGCGCGTGGTCGACAGCCACAGCAGGTGATAGAGGTAAGGCAGCAGCCGGTAGCGCTGCTTGAGCAGCGACGCGATCCGCGCGGTGATCTCCGGATACATCCACGGTTCGTTGACGGTTCCGTCGTCATTCCACGAATGGATGCTGAAGCGCGGCATGAAGATGCCGAACTGCACCCAGCGCAGCAGCAGCTCGGGCGACGGGGCGGGGCCGGAGAAGCCGCCGATGTCGTGACCGATGTTCGACACGCCCGACAACGCGAGCCCGAGGCCCATCTTCAGGTTGTAGCGCAGCGTTTCCCACGACGTGTAGTTGTCGCCGGACCAGGTCTGTACATAACGCTGCATGCCCGCGCCGCCGGAGCGCGACACGAGGAACGGCCGCCGCGCCGGCGCATGCGCGCGCTGTGCGTCGCGCGACGCGCGCATCATCAGCATCGTCTGCAGCACCTTCGCCTCGCGTGCGGGAAACGGCTGCCCGAAGCCGTGCGCGATTGCGTCGGGCGACCAGATCTCGTATTCGTTGTTGTCGTTCCACGTCGACTCGATCCCGTAGTCGAGCAGCGCCGACGTGACCTGCTCGCGCCACCAGTCGTAGGCGTCCGGTTGCGTGAAGTCGAGATACGCGCCAACCTCGTCCCAGAATTGCACCCATGCCGGTTCGCCGGATGGCGAGCGGATCAGCAGCCCGCGCCGCGCGGCGTCGTCGAACGCCGGGTGGTCGCGCAGCAGGCACGGCTTGATGTTCGCGCACAGGCGGATACCGTGGTCGCGGTAGTGCTTCACGAATCCCTTCGCGTCGGGAAACTTCTCGCGGTTCCAGTTGAACACGTAGCGTTTCTCGCCGATCAACGTATAGCCCGACGACAGGTGGAACGAATCGCACAGAATGTCGTGCGATTCGCACCGCTCGACGAACTGGTTCATCTGCCGCTGCGCGTCCGGCGCGTCGGTGTAGCTCATCGTCGAGCCCGAATAGCCGAGCCCCCATTTCGGCGTGCGCGCGGGGCGCCCGGTGAGCCACGTGAAGCGCCGCGCAGCCGTGAGCGGCGTGTCGGGCGACGCGATGAAGTAGTAGTCGAGATCGCCGTGCTCGGCGACGAAGTAGCGGTAGAGCCCGTGGTAGTTGTCGAGCTCGCGGCCCATGTCGAACGCGCAATCCGACAGCGTGTCGTAGAACAGCCCGAAGCCCTGGCACGCGCCGGGCGACCACGTGACGTAGAACGGAACGTGCTTGTAGAGCGGGTCCGTGTGCTTTGCGCTGTAACCCATCGCGTCGATGTTGCGCATCTCGAAGCGCGCGCCGCTGCGGTCGAGGTCGCCCGCGCGCTCGCCGAGACCGAACACCTTGTCGCCGCGCTCGCGAGCGACGTAGTGATAGGCGCGATCGTCCCACCAGCCGAAGTTGTACGCCTGCGTCGCGCGATCGGCGAGCACGACGCGCCACGTGCCGTCGGCGCCGCGCATCGACCACGTGCAATGGCCGCCTTGCCGGCTTACCGTGAGGCGGATCTGCGCGGTTTCGATGCGCACGCCGCCGTCGTCTTCGACGAAGTCGTAGGCCGGTTGCGCGAAGCCGCTCAGGTCGAGACGGTCGCGCCCTTCGAGCGGCACGTCGTCGAGGCCCGGCGCGATGGTCCAGGTGCGCGGGTTGCGCGCCGTCGCGTCGGGCAGCACGCGCACGCGCACGATGTCGTCCTCGAGCACGAAGATCTCGAGCGTCGCGTCCGCGTCGGACGCGAGCAGCACACGGTTCGCCTGCCGGTCGGCGACGTGGAACACGGGCGGATGAAGAAGCGAAGTCATGAAAGCGATTCCTGGTGAAGACGGAGGTCAGGCGTGCTGCGCGAGCAGGCGTTCCTGCTTCGACTGCCCGCGGATCAGCACCGCGAGCAGCGTGACGCCGATGATGTCGAACAGGCCGAGGCACGCGAACAGCGGTGCGTAGCCGATCTTGTCGGCGAGCGCGCCGACCAGCAGCGAGAAGCCGAGCCCGCCGATCCACGCGGCCATGCCCGCGAAGCCGCTGGCGGTGCCGACTTCCTCGGGATCGAACACGTCGGCCGACAGCGTGTTGACGAGCGCGGAGATCATCTGGTGCGCGAAGCCGCCGACGCAGAACAGGCCGATGGCCGTGTACGGCGACGACACGAGCCCGATCATCGCCGGCCCCAGCATCAGCACCGCGCCGAGCGCGACGCCGGCGACGCGCGACCACACGAGCGGCAGCCTGAACCGGTTCGCGAGGTACGGCGACAGATAGCCGCCGGCGATGCCGCCGAGATCGGCCGCGAGAAACGGCATCCACGCGAAGACGGCGATCTGCGCGAGCGCCATGTGGCGTTCGGTGGCGAGGTACAGCGGAATCCAGAAACTGAAAGTCTGCCACGCGGGTTCCGCGAAGAAGCGCGGCAGCGCGATCGCCCAGAAACGGCGCGCGGTGACGACGTCGCGAATCCGGCGCTTCGACGCGGCCGGCATCGTGGCCTGGCCGTCACGGATCAGCGTGCGCTCCTGTGAAGTGATGCGCGGATGATCGGCCGGCGACCGGTACTGCGTGTACCAGAGCGCGGCCCACACGAAGCCGAGCGCGCCGGTGACCATGAACGCGGATTGCCAGCCGAATCGCATCGACAGGAACACGACGAGCGGCGGCGCGATCGCGGCGCCGAGCGACGTGCCCGCGTTGAAGTAGCCGACCGCGACGGATTTCTCGCGATCGGGAAACCATTCGGCGACGGCCTTCATCCCTGACGGAATCGCGGCGGCCTCGAACAGCCCGAGCAAGCCGCGCAGGATGCCGAGCGACAGCCAGCCCGACGCGAAGCCGTGCGCGACGCCGACCACCGACCACAGCATCGCGAACAGCGCGAACCCGACCCGCAGGCCGATCAGGTCGACGATGAACCCGCATACCGGCTGCATGATCGTGTAGCCGATCTGGAACGCCCCGACGATATACGAGTATTGCTGCGTCGAGATCGCGAACACCTGCTTCAGTTCCGGTGCGAGCACCGCGAGGGAATTTCGCGCGAGGTAGTTGAGGATCGTGCCGAGACATACCAGCACGATGATCCACCAGCGCAACGCCTTGACTGTTTTCACTGCTGTCTCCTGAGCCATGCAAGTCGCCCGGCTGGGGCGTCTTA
Organism: Burkholderia sp. Bp9004; assembly: GCF_003858025.1. Taxonomy (NCBI): domain Bacteria; kingdom Pseudomonadati; phylum Pseudomonadota; class Betaproteobacteria; order Burkholderiales; family Burkholderiaceae; genus Burkholderia; species Burkholderia sp. Bp9004. The sequence continues at coordinate 119,443 of NZ_QTQD01000001.1, forward strand.
TGCGGTCATATTTGTACGATGTCCGATCTTGATGGGCGGCCGATTCACCTGGCTTTTACCGGAATTGGCGCATTCGATCGAACATTTCGCTGCTATTGAAAGCCAACGTTATCTGACGACTGATCATTTTCGAGCATCCTATGTTCGAATTCGAATCAGGTCAACGTGAATCTGCATTCGAACGAACATCCTCGGGGTATTCCCGATAGGTTCGCGGACGGGATCCTCGATGCGTTGCGCGACGAGGGCGGCGAATGCCGGCTGGACGGCGATCGAGCGGTCGTCGCACGACCAACTGCATCAGGCGGGTCCGGCAGGAGGGCGTGGGAACCCTGATGAAAATTTATTTTTTTCCAGTCGGCAGATTGTGTAAATTGATTTTCATCAACCTTGCAAAACCATTCGCAATGACGCCTCTCGTTCCGCACGATGCCAGTCACGAGGAATCCGCGATCGCGGAGCGCATCGCCTCGGCCATGCCGCGGATGACGCCAATCCACCGCCGGATGGGCGAGTTCGTGCTCGCGAATCCGTTTCGCGCGGCGACGATGCGGATCGACGAGCTGGCGCAGGCCGTGAATGCGTCGATCGCGACCGCGAACCGCTTCGCGAAGGCGCTGGGTTTCGACGGCTATCCGGCGATGCGCGCGGCGCTCGTGCGCGGCTTCGAGGCGACGCTCGGCCCGGTCGAGCGGCTGCGTTCCGCGCAGGAGCAGGAACAAGAGCAGGGCGTGCGCGGCGCAGCGTGGATCGACGCGGTGTTCGACCAGGCCGTCGCGAACATCGAGAACACGCGTGCGCAGCTGGATGCGGCCGACGTCGAGGCGGCCGTCGAGGCGATCGTCGGCGCGCGGCGCGTGCTGATTCTCGGCGCCGGTTCGAGCGCGTTTCTGACCGGGCTGATGGAACACGGATTGTCGGTGTGTCACGACAACGTGCAGTCGCTCGCGCTGCTCGGGGGGCCGTCGCATGCGGCGCGGCGCCTGTACACGGCCGACTCGCGCGATCTCGTGATCGCGCTCGCGTTTCCGCGCTACGTCAAGGACACGATCGAGCTGGCCCGCCGCGCGGCCGCGCGCGGCGCGCGCGTGCTCGGCATCTCCGACGGGCCCGGTTCGCCGCTTGCACCGATCGCGTCGCTGAATCTGTACGTCAAGGCCGAACGGCGTTTCGCGGCCACGTCGGAGGCGGCCGTGCTGACGATGATCGAGGCGCTGATCGACGCGGTCGCGCTGCGCACGCACCGCTCCGCGAAGTCCGCCGCCGAAATGACCGAATTCCTGTTGCCGTGGCTGATCCACCCGCAAGCGGTGCCGCCGGCCGCCACCCCTTCTTCCTCCGGTACGAAAAAATCATGACTTCACCCGCGATCGTCGCGATTCATGGCGGTGCAGGCACGATCCTGCGCGATGCGATGGACACCGACACCGAACGCCAGTACCGCGCCGAACTCACCGCGATCCTGCTGGCCGCGCAACAGGTGCTCGCCGATGGCGGCAGCGCGCTCGACGCCGTCACCGTCGCGGTGCGGCTGCTCGAGGACTGTCCGCTGTTCAACGCCGGGCGCGGCGCCGTCTATACGGCCGAAGGCAAACACGAACTCGACGCGGCAGTGATGGACGGCACGACGCTCGCGGCCGGCGCGATCTGCTGCGCGACCCGCGTGCGCAATCCGGTGCTCGCCGCACGGCGCGTGATGGAGGCGAGCGAGCACGTGCTGCTGGCAGGCGCGGGCGCCGACGCGTTCGCGGCCGCACAGGGCCTCGAACTCGCCGAGCCCGGCTACTTCGACACCGAGGCGCGTCATGCACAGTGGGTCAAGGCGCGCGCGGCGGCCGGCACGATGCTCGATCACGATGCCGCGACCTTCGCGTTCGGCGCCGGGCAGCCGGCCGAGCCGCTCGATCCCGATCGCAAGCACGGCACGGTCGGCGCGGTCGCGTGCGACGTGCACGGCCATATCGCGGCGGCGACGTCGACCGGCGGCATCACGAACAAGCAGCCCGGCCGCGTCGGCGATTCGCCGATCATCGGCGCCGGCTGCTATGCGGACGACGCGACCTGCGCGGTATCCGCGACGGGCACGGGCGAGATGTTCATCCGGCTCGCGACCGCGCATGACGTGGCCGCGCAGATGGCCTATCGCGGCGCATCGCTCGCCGATGCCGCGCACGACGCCGTGATGAACAAGCTGTCGCGCCTGGCCGGGCGCGGCGGCATCGTCGCGGTCGACGCGCACGGCAACGTCGCGATGCCGTTCAACACGGAAGGGATGTATCGCGGCTACGCACGCGTCGGCGAGACGCCCGTGGTCGGCATCTATCGCGACGATGCGGCCTGATTCCGGATCGTACGAGGAGACCTTCGCATGACTTCGAGCCGAACCCCGTCCGCGCTGGTGCTGCCGGAGCAGCGCGTCGTCGCCGTCGACGACCTGTCGGTCATGTTTCGCCGCGAAAACGCGACGTTCGATGCGGTGCGCAACGTGTCGTTTCACGTCGATCGCGGCGAGACGCTCGCGATCGTCGGCGAGTCGGGCTCCGGCAAGTCGGTCACGTCGCTCGCGCTGATGCGGCTCGTCGAGCATGGCGGCGGCGAGATCACGAGCGGCCGGATCGCGTTGCGGCGTCGCGGCGGCGCGCTCGTCGACCTCGTGCAGGCGAGCGCGGCGACGATGCGCGGGATCCGCGGCGCGGACATCGCGATGATCTTCCAGGAGCCGATGACGTCGCTGAACCCGGTGTTTACGGTCGGCGACCAGATCAGCGAGGCGATCGCGCTGCACCAGTCGAAGAGCGCGACCGAAGCCCGCGCGGAAGCGTTGCGGCTGCTCGATCTCGTGCGCATTCCGGAGGCGCGCCGCGTGTTCGCGCGCTATCCGCACCAGTTGTCCGGCGGGATGCGGCAGCGCGTGATGATCGCGATGGCGCTGTCGTGCCGGCCCGCGCTCCTGATCGCCGACGAACCGACGACCGCGCTCGACGTGACGATCCAGGCGCAGATCCTGCAACTGATCCGCGGCCTGCAGGACGAAATGAACATGGGCGTGATCTTCATCACGCACGACATGGGCGTGGTCGCCGAGGTGGCCGATCGCGTGCTCGTGATGTATCGCGGCGAGAAGGTCGAGGAGGGCGAGTCCGAACGCATTTTCGCGACGCCCGCGCATCGCTATACGCGTGCGCTGCTCGCGGCCGTGCCGCGGCTCGGCTCGATGCAGGGCACCGATAACCCCGAGAAATTCCCGCTGCTGAAGGTGGACGGCGCGAGCGCGGCCACGCCGGCATCTGCCGCGAACGACGCGGTCGCGGCCCCCGTCGCCGGGCAGCCGCACGTCGATCCGGCCGCGCCGCCGATCCTGCGGGTGCGCGATCTCGTCACGCGGTTTCCGGTGAAGAGCGGCGTGTTCGGCCGCGTGTCGCAATACGTGCACGCGGTCGAGCGCGTGAGCTTCGAGCTGTGCGCGGGCGAGACGCTCGCGCTCGTCGGCGAATCCGGCTGCGGCAAGTCGACCACCGGCCGCTCGCTGCTGCGCCTCGTCGAATCGCAGAGCGGCTCGATCGAATTCGACGGCCGCGACATCAGCGCGATGAAGGGTCATGACCTGCAGGCGCTGCGCCGAAACATCCAGTTCATCTTCCAGGATCCGTTCGCGTCGCTGAACCCGCGCCTGACGGTCGGTTTCTCGATCATGGAGCCGCTGCTCGTACATGGCGTCGCGAGCGGCCGCGAAGCGCAGGCGCGCGTCGATTGGCTGCTCGAGAAGGTCGGCCTGCCACCGGAGGCCGCACGCCGCTATCCGCACGAATTCTCGGGCGGCCAGCGTCAGCGGATCGCCATCGCACGCGCGCTCGCGCTGAATCCGAAGGTCGTGATCGCCGATGAATCGGTGTCGGCGCTCGACGTGTCCGTGCAGGCGCAGATCGTGAACCTGATGCTCGACCTGCAGCGCGAGCTGGGCGTCGCGTATCTGTTCATCTCGCACGACATGGCCGTCGTCGAGCGCATCAGCCATCGCGTCGCGGTGATGTATCTCGGCCAGATCGTCGAGATCGGCCCGCGCCGCGCGGTGTTCGAGGCGCCGCACCATCCTTATACGAGGAAGCTGATGAGCGCGGTGCCGGTGGCAGACCCCGCGCGCCGGCATGCGCCGCGCCAGCTCGCGGCGGACGAGATTCCGAGCCCGATCCGCGCGGTCGGCGACGAGCCGATCGTCGCGCCGCTCGTTGCGGTCGGCCCCGATCATTACGTCGCGACGCATCGCGTCGGCGGCGCGTATTGATTGCACGGCGAGTCGGATATGGACCGCAGCTGCGCACGCGCCAGGCAACGGCGTCATTTTCCCGAGCGGATGCAGTCACGCCGCGATTTCCACCACGCGTTACCGAATCATCCACAGGAGCCAGACAAAATGAACAAGTCGAATTCGTTCCCGATGTTCCGTCCGCGCGCGTTGTTCGCCGCGGGGGCAGGCGCGCTCGCGCTGTCGGTCGCCGTGCCCGCGTTCGCGCAACAGAACGTCGTGGTCGCCGTGTACTCGACGTTCACGACGATGGACCCGTATGACGCGAACGACACGGTGTCGCAAGCTGTCGTCAAGTCGTTCTACGAAGGGCTGTTCGGCTTCGACAAGGACATGAAGCTCGTCAACGTGCTCGCGACGAGCTACCAGGCGTCGCCCGATGCGAAGGTCTACACGGTCAAGCTGCGCCCGGGCGTGAAGTTCCACGACGGCACGGATTTCAACGCCGAGGCGGTGAAGGCGAACTTCGACCGCGTGACCGATCCGGCGAACAAGCTGAAGCGTTACGGGCTGTTCCGCGTGATCGAGAAGACCGAGGTGGTCGATCCGATGACGGTGCGCTTCACGCTGCGCGAGCCGTTCTCCGCGTTCATCAACACGCTCGCGCATCCCTCGGCGGTGATGATTTCGCCGGCCGCGCTGAAGAAGTGGGGGCGCGACGTGTCGCTGCATCCGGTCGGCACGGGCCCGTTCGAGTTCGTCGAATGGAAGCAGACCGACGACATGAAGGTGAAGAAGTTTGCCGGCTACTGGAAGAAGGGCTATCCGAAGGTCGATTCGATCGACTGGAAACCGGTGGTCGACAACAACACGCGCGCCGCGTTGCTCAAGACCGGCGAGGCCGATTTCGCGTTCACGATCCCGTTCGAGCAGGCTGCCGACCTGAAGAGCAATCCGAAGGTCGAGCTGATCGAGCGGCCGTCGATCATCCAGCGCTACATCTCGCTGAACACGCAGAAGAAGCCGTTCGACAATCCGAAGGTGCGTGAAGCGCTGAACTACGCGGTCAACAAGGAAGCGCTCGCGAAGGTCGTGTTCGCCGGCTACGCAACCCCGCAGACGGGCGTCGCTCCGGTGGGCGTCGAATACGCGACCAAGCTCGGGCCCTGGCCGTACGATCCGGCGAAGGCACGCGCGCTGTTGAAGGAGGCCGGTTATCCGAACGGCTTCGAGTCGACGCTCTGGTCCGCGTACAACCATTCGACGGCGCAGAAGCTGATCCAGTTCGTCCAGCAGCAGCTCGCGCAGGTCGGCGTGAAGGTGCAGGTGCAGGCACTCGAGGCCGGCGAGCGGGTCGCGAAGGTCGAGAGCGCGCAGGATCCGGCGACGGCACCGGTGCGGATGTACTACAGCGGCTGGTCGGCCTCGACGGGCGAGGCGAACTGGGCGCTGTCGCCGCTGCTCGCGTCCACGTCGGCGCCGCCGAAGCTCTACAACACCGCGTACTACAAGAACGGTGCGGTCGACGACGATCTCGCGAAGGCGCTCGAGACGACCGACCAGGCGAAGAAGGCCTCCCTGTACGCCGACGCGCAGAAGCAGGTGTGGGCCGACGCGCCGTGGATCTTCCTGGTGCAGGAGAAGATCGTCTATGCGCGCAGCAAGCGCCTGCACGGCATGTACGTGATGCCGGACGGCTCGTTCAACTTCGACGAAATCTCGGTGAAATGACGGCGATTCGCCCGTTGTGCGGCGCCGGCGGCGCGAGCTGCCGGCGCGCTGATTCGATCGGTGCCCCATGCTGAATTTTCTCGTCAAACGCCTGTTCGGCCTGCTGCCCACGCTCGCGATCGTCGCGGTGCTGGTGTTCCTGTTCGTGCACCTGCTGCCGGGCGATCCGGCGCGGCTCGCGGCCGGCCCGGAAGCCGACGACGCGACGGTCGCGCTCGTGCGCGCCGATCTCGGGCTCGACCGGCCGCTGCCGGCGCAGTTCGCGAACTTCTTCGTGAAGATCGCGCACGGCGATTTCGGGACGTCGACGCGCAGCAAGCGTCCGGTGTCGACCGAGATCGGCGAGCGCTTCATGCCGACGCTGCTGCTGACGCTCATCAGCATGGTCTGGGCGACGGCGTTCGGGATGGCGATCGGGATCGCGTCGGCGGTATGGCGCAACCGCTGGCCCGATCGCCTCGGGATGACGATCGCGGTGTCGGGCATCTCGTTTCCGGCGTTCGCGCTCGGCATGCTGCTGATGGAGATATTTTCAGTGAAGCTCGGCTGGCTGCCCGTCGTGCCGGACGGCACGTGGAAGAGCTACGTGCTGCCGTCGCTGACGCTCGGCGCCGCGGTCGCGGCCGTGATGGCGCGCTTCACGCGCGCGTCGTTCGTCGAGGTGCTCAACGAGGACTACGTGCGCACCGCGCGCGCGAAGGGTGTGCACGAGCCGATGGTCGTGCTCAAGCATTGCCTGCGCAACGCGATGATCCCGGTCGTCACGATGATGGGGCTGCAGTTCGGCTTCCTGCTCGGCGGCTCGATCGTCGTCGAGGCCGTGTTCAATTGGCCGGGGCTCGGGCGCCTGCTGGTCGACGCGGTGACGATGCGCGACTACCCGGTGATCCAGGCGATCGTGCTGCTGTTCTCGCTCGAATTCATCCTGATCAACCTGACCGTCGACGTGCTGTACGCGGTCATCAACCCGACCATCCGGTTCAAGTGAGGCGCGCATGAACGCGACTGTCCAGCCCGCGGCGTCGGCCGCATCGAGCGCGATCCGCACGCCGTGGCGCGAATTCTGGCGCAAGTTCCGCAAGCAGACCGTCGCGCTGGTCGCGGGCGGTTTCGTGCTGGGGCTCGTCGTGCTCGCATTCGTCGGCCCGCACATCGTGCCGTTCGATCCGGAGAACTATTTCGACTACGACGCGCTGAACGCCGGGCCGTCGGCCATGCACTGGTTCGGCGTCGACTCGCTCGGCCGCGACATCTTCAGCCGGATCGTCACCGGCACGCGCATCTCGCTCGCCGCCGGCTTCTTCTCGGTCGCGCTCGGCGCGCTCATCGGCACGTTCTTCGGGTTGCTCGCGGGCTACTACGAAGGTTGGTGGGACCGCATCACGATGCGCGTGGCCGACGTGCTGTTCGCGTTCCCGGGGATCCTGCTCGCGATCGGCGTGGTCGCGATCCTCGGCAACGGGATGGTCAACGTGATCTGCGCGGTTGCGATCTTCAGCATTCCGGCGTTCGCGCGGCTCGTGCGCGGCAACACGCTGATGCTCAAGCACATGACCTACGTGGAAGCCGCGCGCAGCATCGGCGCGTCCGACTGGACGATCATCATGCGGCACATCCTGCCGGGCACCGTGTCGTCGGTCGTCGTGTACTTCACGATGCGGATCGGCACGTCGATCATCACGGCCGCGAGCCTGTCGTTCCTCGGGCTCGGCGCGCAGCCGCCGACGCCGGAGTGGGGCGCGATGCTCAACGAGGCGCGCGCCGACATGGTGACGGCGCCGCACATCGCAGTCTTCCCGAGCCTCGCGATCTTCCTGACCGTGCTCGCGTTCAACCTGCTCGGCGACGGACTGCGCGACGCGCTCGACCCGAAGCTGGAGCGCCGCTGATGCGTGCGGTTCCGATGTGGAGCACGACGCTGCCGGCCGGGCCGCGCGGCACGATTGCCGACGTGCCGGGCGTGACGGTCGGCCATGCGACGCTCGATGCCGGCGACGTGCAGACCGGCGTCACCGTCGTGAAGCCGCATCCGGGCGACCCTTACCGCAGCAAGGTGCCGGCCGGCGCGGCCGTGATCAACGGCTTCGGCAAGAGCGTCGGGCTCGTGCAGGTCGACGAACTCGGCACGCTCGACACGCCGATCGCGCTGACCAACACGTTCGGCGTCGGCGCGGTCGCACAGGCGCAGATCCGCGCGGCGATCGCGAAGAATCCGCACATCGGCCGCGACTGGCCGACCGTCAACCCGCTCGTGTTCGAGTGCAACGACGGCTATCTGAACGACATCCAGGCGTTCGCGGTGACGGCCGCGCATTATGAAGAAGCCTGCAATACCGCGGCGCGCGACTTCGCACGTGGCGCGGTGGGCGCCGGGCGCGGGATGTCGTGTTTCGACCTGAAGGGCGGGATCGGCTCCGCGTCGCGCGTGGCCGTCGCGGCCGGCAGGCCGTACACGGTCGGCGCGCTGGTGCTCGCGAATTTCGGCCGGCTGCCGATGCTGACGCTCGGCGGCGTGCCGCTCGGGCGTATCGTCGAGCAGCGCCGTGCCGCCGCGGACGCGCAGGCGGCGGCGCCGGAGCAAGGCTCGATCATCCTGCTGCTGGCGACCGATGCGCCGCTCGACGCGCGGCAACTGTCGCGGCTCGCCCGCCGCGCGGGCGCGGGGCTTGCCCGCACCGGTTCGGTCTACGGGCACGGCAGCGGCGACATCGCGCTCGCCTTTTCGACCGCGTACACGATCGCGCACGATGCGTCGACCATCGCGCTACCGGCCCTCGTGGCCGATGCGGCGCTCGATCCGCTGTTCATGGCGGCGGCCGAGAGCGTCGAGCACGCGATCGCCGACGCGCTGCTGCAGGCCGTGACCGTGACCGGGCGCGACGGCCACGTGCGGCAGTCGCTGCGCGACGCGGTGCCCGATCTCGATCGGTTATTCAACGAAGGTAACGAAGGACGTCCGATCCATTCATGAAGATTCTGATTTCGACCGACATCGAGGGTGTCGCCGGCGTGTTCGCCATCGAGCAGACGCGTGCCGGCAATCCGGAATACGAACGTGCGCGCCGCTGGATGACCGCCGAGGCGAACGCGGCGATCGAAGGCGCGTTCGCCGGCGGCGCGCAGGCCGTCTGGGTCAACGATTCGCATGGCGGCTTCCGCAATCTGCTGCCCGACGGGCTCGATGCCCGTGCCCGCGTCGTGCTCGGCAAGCCGCGCACGCTGGGGATGATGGCGGGCCTCGAACAGCAGCCCGACCTCGTGTTCATGATCGGCTTTCACGCGAAATCGCAGACGCGCGGCGTGCTTGCGCACACCATCAACAACTTCGCGTTCACGCAGGTGTGGCTGAATGGTGTCGAGCTCGGCGAAGCCGGGCTGTACGGCGCGCTGGCGCGTGAATATGGCGCGCACGTCGCGCTGGCGTCGGGCGACGACGTGTTCGCCGAGGAAACCCGGCCGCTGTTTCCGGACGCGCGTTTCGAGACGGTCAAGACGGCCGGCGGCGCATCGAGCGGCGACACGCTCACGCCGGCAGCGTCCTGCGCGCGCATCGCGACCGCCGCACGCGAAACGGTCGCGCACGCGCTGTCGTCCGGCTGGCGCGCGGGTGCGCATCGGCCCGCGCCGGCTGCTTGCACGTTGCGCGTGCAGACGGCCGCGCTCGCCGATCTGTTCTGCGTGCTGCCGTCGCTCGAGCGGGTCGATGCGGTGACGCTGCGCTTCGACGGGCCGTCGGTGGAGCACGTGGTGCGCACGCTGAACAGCCTGTCGGCCATGTCGTTCATGCTGCGGTGATGCGTGCCGATCGGATGCCGGACCGCGATCTCGTCGCCGAAATCCGTGTCGGTCCACGCCCCACGAGATGAAACGTATTGGGCATCTCCGCTCCGATGAAGTCGCTATCCGGCCGATTCGGCCGTCGGGTCTCGCGGCCGTCCGGTCGCGCAAGCGTGGAGCGGATCGTAGACCGATCGAAGGTGCCCCGCCTTCGCTGTCGGGTCACTCATGATGGAATTCAGGCCTTGAGAAATACGCTGCTGGATCCCTACGAGCATATTCCGCGTAGCGTCGTGGCGACCGCCAACGACTACGCGGCGGGTACGACGTTTCCGGAGCGCGCGCACGGGCGCGGGCAGTTCGCGTTTGCGTCGCGCGGCACGATCAGCGTGTCGACGCCGCACGGCCGCTGGCTGGTGCCGCCGCAGCGCGCATGCTGGGTGCCGGCCGGCGTGCGGCACGAAATGACGATGACCGGGCCGGTCACGATGCTCAACGCGTTCGTGTCCGAAGACGCGGCCCGGGCCGCAGGGCTGTCGGACCAGTGCGGCGTATATGGGGTGTCGCCGCTCTTGCGGCAGTTGATCGACGATGCGATCGACCTGCCGGCGATGTACGACGTCGACGGTCGGGCGGGCAAGCTGATGGCGCTGCTGATCGCGGAAATCGCGCAGATGCCGCGGCTGTCGCTGCACGCGCCGCTGCCGACCGATGCGCGTCTAGGGAAGATCTGTCGGCATCTGTTCGCGTCGCCGTCGATCGCGGCCGATCTCGACCGGATGGCGACCGATGTGGGCGTGAGCCGGCGCACGTTTACGCGGCTGTTCCGCGCGCAGACCGGTATGAGTTTTGCCGCGTGGCGTCAGCAGGTCTGCATGTTGGCGGCGATTACACGGCTGAGCGACGGGCAGCCGGTGACGCGTGTCGCGCTCGATCTCGGATATGCGAGCGCGAGCGCCTTTACGTCGGCGTTTCGCCGCATTCTCGGCGAAACGCCGAGCCGGTATCTGGAAGCGCGCCGCTAGCCGGAGCGGATACGGCGGCGGGCGCGGTGCCTTGTTTCGGTCATGGGCGAAAAAAACGCGCCTGCCAGGTTTCGGTCAGACGCGCTTAAAGGCACTCGGTTAGAAAAAATGCGCGACAGCCAGTGGGGCCATGTTCGCGCATCGAGTCGTGAAATTATTGCTTGATCCGATTCAATTCCGTCAGTGGACTGCGGATAGCGAAGCATACGCCGCATAACGCACAAACGATATCGCGCGGCCCCAACGATTCATGTGCAGTCGCAGCATGCGTTTTAATCGCGCGTTCGATTTCGGGGTCTGAAGCAGGCAACCGCGAGCGTTCGACGATCCTGACCGGACGTGCTGCGGCGCGGCATCGAATGTTGGCGCCCGAAAACGAAAACCGCCGCGTGGCGCGATACCTATTGGTATCGCGCCACGCGGCGGTTCGGTGTGATCAGCCGGCCCGCGCCGGCTCGCGCGTCACACGTCGAAGAACACGGTCTCGTCCGGCCCCTGCATGTGGATGTCGAAGCGGTACACGACGGGCCGGCCCGGTTGCGCGTCGCGCTTCGCGACGAGCGTCGCGCGGCGTTCGGCCGGCACCAGGTTCAGCACCGGATCGGCCGCGTTCGCGGCAGCTTCGTCGTCGAAATACACGCGGGTGAACGCGTGGGTCAGGATCCCGCGCATCATCACGGTCACGTTGGCGTGCGGTGCTTCGTCGGCGGTGATGCGGCCAGGCTTCACCGTCGGTACGACGAAGCGGTTCTGCACATCGGTGCCCGTGCCGACGCGTGCGAAGCCCGTGAAACCGGACTTCGCGATGTCGTCACGCGACGCGGGATAGCGACCCGCCGCGTCCACCTGCGTGAATTCGAGCACCGCGTCGCTGACGACGTTGCCGTCGCCGTCGAACACCTGTCCGACCAGGAGCACGTGCTCGCCTTCGGCCTCCGGCGTGGCGATCGTCGGCGTGAACAGGCTCTTCAGGTCGTAATCGTATTGCTGCGGGCACAGGCCGTACGCGAAGTACGGGCCGACCGTTTGCGAAGGGGTTTGCTTCAGCGTCGTCATGGTTCAGCGCTCCATCGGGGTAGCGTCGCGGCCGCGCAGCACGATGTCGAATTCGTAGCCGAGCGCATAGCCTTCTTCGGTGATGTCCATCGAGAAGCGCGAGATCAGGCGGTCGCGCGCCGCTTCCGGCGTGCCCTGGAAGATCGGGTCGTACGCGAGCAGCGGGTCCCCGGGGAAGTACATCTGCGTGACGAGGCGCGAGCCGAAGTAGTCGCCGAACAGCGAGAAATGGATGTGATTCGGACGCCACGCATTCGGATGGTTGCCCCACGGATAGGCGCCGGGCTTGATCGTCAGGAAGCGGTAGCGGCCTTCGGCGTCGGTCATGCAGCGGCCGGCACCGAGGAAGTTCGGGTCGAGCGGCGCGTCGTGCTGGTCGACCTTGTGCACGTAGCGGCCGGCCGCGTTCGCCTGCCATACCTCGACGAGCGTGTTGCGCACGGGCTTGCCGCCTTCGTCGAGCACGCGGCCGGTGACGACGATGCGTTCACCGAGCGGCTCGCCGTTCTTCACGGCGTTCTTCGTCAGGTCGTGGTCGAGCGCGCCGAGATCCTCGGCGCCGTAGACGGGCGCGAACTGGTCGCGCAGCTTTTCCTTCAACGGGATCATCGGGCGCGTCGGGCCGCGCTTCACCGACGAACGGTACTCGGGGTGGACATACGCGGGATGCGACGGCCAGTCGCGCGGCGTGAGGATCGTGGGGGAATCCATCGGGCGTCTCCTGTTAGGTATTTCGCGAAGTGGATGGCAAGACTTTAGTCAATCCGGAAAGTTATGAAAAATGAACTTTTTTAGCGAATTGCATAACCATTCGTTATGTTCTGCGGCGCCAGTGAAAATCCGGCGGACGGGCCGCCTGTCCGGCGGAGAGAGCGATCGGGCTTCGCGTCGTCGATGACGATGCCAGGCACGGCCCTCCAGCCAGCCCGTCGCTGCTTTCTTGTGTTTCGTTGTTGTTACCCGGCCTTCCCGGGCGTGCCCGTCGTTCGTGAGGCGTTACCGTCGGGCGGGATCGAAGACGATTCCGTCGAATTCGAGCGATAGCGTGCCGGTGCGCAGCGGTGCGGTCGGCGCCGAGCACGTCGCTCACGTAGTTCGCGCAGAACCCGCGCTGCGCCAGCAGGTCGACGCGGCTGCCGAGCCGCGCGTCGGTCCGCCGTTCGGCCGGCGCGTGCACGTTGCGCTCCGCGTCGGCGCTCGGTACCGCGACGCGGCGGGCCAGCGCGATGCGTTCGCCGTCGGCACCGCTCGGGCAGAAGCGCGGCACGGCTCTGCTGATCGCGAAACGGATCAGGGAGCCGACCGGATTCCACGCGCTGCGGCGTCATGCGTGATACCACGCCGAATGCTTGGGTCTTTCCGGAAAGTTATGCAAAATGGCATTTCATCGCCACTCCCATAACTGCTCGTTATGAATAACCGTATCGCCGACGGCCGCGTCAAGTTCCGGCACCTGCAGTGTTTTCTCGCGGTCGCGCAACTGGGCGGCGTGCAGAAGGCGGCCGAAAGCCTGTCAATCACGCAGCCGGCCGTGTCGAAGACGATCGCCGAACTGGAGTCGATCCTCGGCGTGAAGTTGTTCGAACGCGGGCGGCACGGCGCGCAGCCTACGCGCGAAGCGCAACTGTTCATCCCGCATGCGAATGCGTGCGTGCTGGCGCTGCGGCAGGGCGTCGGGCTGCTCGCGCGCGAGGGCGGCGCGGCCGCGGCGACCCTCGAAATCGGCATGCTGCCGACGGTTGCGGCATCGCTCGCACCCGCGCTGATGAAGGCGCTGACCGCACGCTGGCCGCGCATCGTGGTGCGGATCGCGACGGCCGCGAATGCCGAGCTGCTCGAGCGCCTGAAGGCCGGGACGATCGAATGCGCGATCGGGCGCCTGTCGGAGCCGGAGCGGATGATCGGGCTTGCGTTCGAGCAGCTGTACAACGAACCGCTCGTCGCGGTCGTGCGCGCCGGCCATCCGCTGCTGGCGAGCGCCGCGCCGGCTGCCGAACTCGCGTCCTACCCGGTCGTGCTGCCGCCGTACGGCACGCTGATCCGCCAGTCGGCCGAGCAACTGCTCGGCGCATGCGGCGCGCCGCCGCTGGATTCGTTCATCGAGGTGCTGTCGGTGTCGGTCGCGCGGGCGCTTGCGCTCGAGAACGACGCCGTGTGGTTCGTGCCGCTCTATGCGGCCGAATACGACCTGTCGGCTGGTGCACTCGCGCGGCTGGCGCTGCCGTCCGCGGGCACCGACGAGCCGGTCGGGCTCATCCTGCGCACCGATGCGCAACCGTCGCCCGTCGCCCGGACGTTGATCGACGCCGTGCGCGAGATCGCGCAGGCGCGGTTCGGCGATGCGCTCACCCGTCGCACGCCCCGCGGCGCGCGCAAGCCGGCTCGTCGCGCGCGTTGAGACACCGACCAGGGCGTGGGCGGGTGGTGTCCGGCCGTCGTTGTTTCACCTCCATTCGTTAGCCGTTCGGTCAGTAGCGGGCCTCGTCATGCTTGGCATATCGTACCGTTTTTGATACGCTCGATGACACGACGATGGCGAGACAGCAGATTCAGATCACGCTCGGCGTGCGGTTCTTCCGCACCGCGCGTGGTAACGAGCCGGTGCGCGAATGGCTGGAGGCGCTCGGGCAGATCGAGCGCAGGATGATCGGCGAAGAGATCAAGACCGTTCAACTCGGCTGGCCGCTGGGCATGCCGCTGGTCCGGAAGATGTCGGCGGATCTTTGGGAAATCCGCGTGATGCTGCCGCGGCGAAGCGCGCGCGTGCTGTTCACGATCGTCGGCGACACGATGGTGCTGCTGCATGCGTTCTTCAAGCAGTCGCAGGCCACGCCGTCCGACGATCTCGACGTGACCGTCGCGCGGCTGAAAGCGCTGACGCGCGCCATCTGAATTCCCCCGGCCGCGCCGCCGCATGCGATCGGCGATGGGTCGGCCGGCAACGCCATGCACTGGAGTACTCATGACGACCACGAACAACCCGCATATCGGCAGCGACTTCGATACATTCCTCGAGGATGACGGCCACCTCGAAGCGGCCACCGCCACCGCGATCAAGCGCGTGATCGCGTGGCAGATCGGGCAGGAAATGAAGGCGCAGCACATCACGAAAACCGCGATGGCCGCGCGGATGAAGACCAGTCGCGCCGCGCTCAACCGGCTGCTCGACGAAACCGATACGAGCCTCACGCTCGCGACGCTCGCGAGCGCCGCCACCGCGCTCGGCAAACGGCTCAGCTTCGAACTCGTGCCCGCCTGACGCGCCGGGCGAAGCGGCGCGCGGCGGGCCGGTGCATCGCGGCGACGGGCGCACGCTCGTCCGCACACGGGCACCGGCGCGCGATCACGTGCGCTGTCCGGCCATCCGCAGATACAGCAGCGCACCGCCCGCGAGCAGCAGCGGGCACAGGAAATACCATCCGGTCGTCAGGAACAGCCCGGCGACGGCGACCAGCGAAATCCACGCGCAGCGATACGCGATGCCGCCGCGCGGCAGCAGTTTCAGCGCGGCGGCCGCGCCGAGCCCGTACACCATCACGAAGCATCCGGACGTGACGAGCACGAGCGGTTTCGGCCCGACGTTCGAGAGCGTCGTCGCGGCCAGCGCGACGGCCGCCAGCATCGCGATCACGCCGAGGCTGCGGCGCGGCACGCCGCCGACCTGGCTGCCTTGTGCGAGCCACGCCGGCAGTGCGCCGTCGCGCCCGAGCGCCGCGCCGAGCTTGGCCGCGCCCGCGAAATACGCATTCATCGTGCCGAGCGTGAGCAGCAGCGCAGCCGCGGCCGCCAGCACCTGCGCATGACCGCCGATGCCGCCCGCGATCAGTTCCGCAAGCGGCGCACCGGACGCGCCGGCCGACGGCCCGAGCACCGTCACGCTCGCGGCCGCGACCGACAGATACAGGAAGCCGACGACCACGACGGCGATGCCGGCCGAACGCGGCATGTCGTGCGCGGGGCGGCGAAATTCGGCCGCGAGGTGCGTGATCGCTTCCCAGCCCGCGAAGCTCCACACGAGCAGTGCGGCAGCCTGGCCGACCGCGAGCCACCCGTGCGGCGCGAACGGATGCAGGTTCGCCGTGCGCGCATGTGGCGCGGATGCGAGCACGGCGGCCAGCAGCAGCGCGACGAGCAGCGCCGACAGCACCAGCTGCATGCGGCCCGACACCGTGACGCCGAACGCATTCGCGGCCGACACCGTCCCGATCAGCGCGGCAGCCGTGACGATGACCGTCGTATGCCCGCCGCCCGTGACGGCCGCGACGTACGCGCCACCGAACATCGCGGCGGCCGGCGCACCGGCCGGCACCGCGAAATAGAAACACCAGCCGACGATCGCCGCGGCCTTCGGCCCGAACGCGCGTCGCGCGTAGGTCGATACGCCGCCCGCGTCCGGATAGCGCGCGCCGAGTGCGGCGAAGGTGGCCGCAAGCGGCCCCGAAAGCACGACGAGCGCGGCCCACGCAAGTAGAGACGCAGGGCCTGCGACCTCGGCGGCGAGCGCGGGCAACGCAATCACACCGGTGCCGAGCACCGCGCCGATATACAACGCGGCACCCTGGAAAATCGTCAGCGAGCCCGCGTGATGAGCGGCGGGCGAATCGGCATGCGAGGACATGAAGGGCAGTCTCCGGAAGGCTTGTTCTGGGCGCGGTCGGCCGCGCGGTGAATCGCTCGATGCTACCCGAACGGGCGCGGCGATGCGGCACGGCGTTCAGTAGTCCGCGACGTGCCGCGTGTCAGCCGATGTCAGTAGCGGCGAGCGAGCCGCAGCCGCGCATCCTCGCGTGCAGCGGGCGGCAGCTCGGGCACGTAGTGGAACGTGCCCGATACGAGCGACGCGACCGGCACGCCATCGCGGAACAGCACGCGATTGCCGGCCAGCGCGGGCACCTTGTCGCCGGGCAACAACGTGCCGGCCAGGTTCAGCGGATCGGCGCCCGTCACGCACACGTACTGGCCGTCGCCCGGTTGGCGACGCAGTTCGCGCAGGATCGGGATCGCTTCCGGCAGCGCGAACTGCTCGCCCGCGAGCCCCGCGACGAAGCGTCCGCCGCGAATCTCGCCGCGCGCTTCAAGACGTTGCAGCACGCGCACGAGTTCGCGCCAGCTCGGCAGCCAGTCGGCCTCGCGTTCGAGCAGCCGCCAGAACACCACGCCGTAGCGGCGCAGCAGCGTCCAGGCGATATGTTCGAGTGCGTCGGGATCGGTCGCGGCCGGGCCGCGCTTCGGTGCGGGCGCATCGTCCGATGCCGAGGCGCGTTGCACGAGCGCCCAGCGGCCGGCGTCGTCCATCCCGCCGATCAGCGCGCCGCCGCGCCGCGTGCGCGGCGCATACGTCGCGCTGCGCTTGACCGCGGGCTTCAACAGCGCGCGCAGCCCGGCGAAGCTGTCCGCATTCACGAGGCCGGCCGACACGAGTTCGCCGAGCGCCTGTTCGAGTTCGACGGGCAGCATGTGCAGTTCGTCGAGCAGCGCGTCGAAGAACATCGCACCATGCTTGGCGAGTGCGTCACGCACCTGCGTCGCGCGCGCGGACAGCGCCGGTTGCGGGTCCGCGTCGCGCAGCGCCTGCCATGCACCGAGGTGGCGGCGCGGCAGCAGCACGACTGGCGTCGTTTTCACGGGGGCGCCGGCCGCGCGGGCCGGAGCGCCGATTCGGGTCCACACGAGCTTGCCCGAGCGGCACAGCTCGTCGAGGCCGCCTGCCGTGTAGTCGGTCAGGCGCGCGGGCAGCAGCGCGTCTTCCCATGCGCTCGCCGCGGCTTCGTAGCCTTCGAGCTGCGCGACGACGGCCGCGAGCGCGTCGCGACCCGTGCCGCGCGTGTCGGGCGTCAGGTGCTGCCAGTGGAACAGGAAGCGCATGAAATCGGCGCGCTCGACCGGTTCGATCTCGCGGCGCAGCCGCTTGACCGTGTAGCGATGAATGCGGGCGAGCAGGTGGCGTTCGCACCATTCGTCGCTCGTCGCGCCTGGTGTGAAGCGGCCGCGCATCACGTAGCCTTCGCGCTCCAGTGCCGCAAGCGCGGTCGCGACCTGCGCGGACGGCAGGCCGAGTGGCCGTGCGATCGCGTCGAGCATCAGCGGCCCGAAGCCGGTGAGCCGCGCGCGGATCACATCGACGAGCGCGGCATCGGCTTCCCATGGTTGCGCGCAGGCGGCGGGCACCTTCAGCGCGGGCGCGACGCGTGCGTCGGGGTGCAGCGCGCGCATGCAGACCAGCCGTTCGACCGGCACCCACACCGCTGCGCCGTCCGGCGTGACGAGTTTCGTTGCGCGCCGGCGTTCGGCCAGTTCCGCGAGCCGCTCGGGCCAGCCTTCGTGCGCGCGCGCTTCGCTGTCGGCGACGCAGGCGAGCGTGAGCAGTGCGTCGTGCATTTCGTCGGCATCGCGCACGAGCGGCCATGCTTCGTCGCGCACCGAGTTGATCGCGTCGGCGTCGAGCGCGCCGAGATCGTCGGCCGATTCGGGATCGCTCCAGCGGCGCGACTGCACGGCCTGCGTGCGGCGCTCCTCGAGCGGCGCGTCGTCGAGGAACGCATAGGGCTTCGCGTTCAGGATCTCGGCCGCCAGCGGCGACGGCGCGGGCAGGTCGCGCGCGATCAGCTCGATCGCGCCGCTTTCGATCCGGCGCAGCAGCGCGAGCCAGCCGTCGGTATCCATCGCGTCGTGCAGGCAATCGTCGAGCGTCTGGTCGACGAGCGGATGATGCGGGATCTCGCGTTCGCCGACGATGTTCTCGAGGCACGCGACCTGGTCGGGGAACACGGTCGCGAGCAGGTCCTCGCTCTTCATCCGCTGCAGCTGCGGCGCGGTGCGCCGGCCGCCGGTGAAGCGCGGCAGCGCGAGCGCGGTCGTCGCGTTCCAGCGCCAGCGCACGCCGAACATCGGTGCGTCGAGCAGCGCCTGGACCAGCACATGCTCGGCGCTGGCCGAGCGGAGGTAGCGCCACACTTCGTCGAGCGCGAAGCTGTGCGCGAGCGACAGCGACAGAATGATCGCGTCGTCGGTCGCGGCGGCCTGCAGCTCGAAGTTGAAACTGCGGCAGAAGCGCTTGCGCAGCGCGAGCCCCCACGCGCGGTTGATGCGGCTGCCGAACGGTGAATGGATCACCAGCTGCGTGCCGCCCGATTCGTCGAAGAAGCGCTCCATCACGAGCGTGTCCTGCGTCGGCAGTGCGCCGAGCGCCGCGCGCGTGCGCGCGAGGTAGTCGACGATCTGGCGGGCCGCATCGGGCGACAGATGGAGATCGTCGACGAGCCAGCGCAGCGCCGGCGCGAGACGGCTTTCGGCCGGTTCGATCGCGGTGCCGACGGCATCGTTGGGCGAATCGGCGGCGGCACGGGCTTGTGCCGCTTGCCTGGCGTTGCCGCGCGTGCTCGTCTTGCCGGCCGCGTCGCCGCTCGTGTGCTTGCGTTCACCGGCCTTCGCGGGCCGATCGCCTTCGGCGAACAGCCCGTCGAGCCGCGCGCGCAGCCGGCCGACCGCCGCCGACAATTCGTCGCTGCGCCCGGGCGCCTCGCCGAGCCAGAACGGAATGCTCGGCGACTGGCCTTGCGCATCCTCGACACGCACGCGGCCCGTTTCCACGCGAATGATCCGGTACGACTGGTTGCCGAGCTGGAACACGTCGCCCGCGAGGCTCTCGATCGCGAAATCCTCGTTGACCGTGCCGACCTGGATGCCCTGGGGTTCCAGCAGCACCGCGTAGTCGGCCATGTCGGGAATCGTGCCGCCCGACGTCGTCGCGGTCATCATCGCGTTGCGGCGCCCGCGCACCGTGCCACCGACCACGTCGCGATGCAGATACGCGCCGCGCACGCCGCGCCGGCTCGTGAAGCCTTCCGCGAGCATCTTCATCACGTCGTCGAAGCGTTCCCGCGACAAGCGTGCATAGGGCGCGGCGCGCGTGAAGCTCGCGTACAGCGCGTCCTCCTGCCATTCCGCGCAGGCGACTTCGGCGACGATCTGCTGCGCGAGCACGTCGAGCGGCGCTTCGGGAATCCGCAACGCGTCGAGCTCGCCGCGTTGCACGCAGTCGAGCAGCGCTGCGCATTCGACCAGCTCGTCGCGCGACAGCGGGAACAGGCGGCCCTTCGGCACGCCGCCGACATGGTGACCCGAGCGGCCGACGCGCTGCAGGAACGGCGCGATCCCGCGCGGTGAACCGACCTGGCACACGAGATCGACGTCGCCGATGTCGATGCCGAGTTCGAGCGACGCGGTCGCGACGAGCAGTTTCAATTCGCCGCGCTTGAGCCGCTGTTCGGCTTCGAAGCGATGCTCCTTCGCGAGACTGCCGTGATGCGCCGCGATCGCGTCCTTGCCGAGACGGTCGGCGAGATGGCGCGCCATGCGCTCCGCGGTGCGTCGCGTGTTCACGAACACGAGCGTCGTGCGATGCGCGGCCGCGAGCGCGGCGATGCGGTCGTACACCTGTTCCCACACGTCAGTCGCCATCACCGGTTCGAGCGGCACGTTCGGCAGTTCGAGCGCGAGGTCGCGCTCGCGCGTGTGGCCCGTGTCGACGATCGTGCAGTCGCGCGGCGCGTCGGCCGGGCCGCCGACCAGGAAACGCGCGACCGCGTCGATCGGTTTCTGCGTGGCCGACAACCCGATGCGCGGCAGCGCGCGGCCGGTCAATGCGTCGAGGCGTTCGAGCGACAGCGCGAGGTGGCTGCCGCGCTTGGACGATGCCAGTGCGTGAATCTCGTCGACGATCACCGAACGCACGTTCGACAGCATCTGCCGCCCCGACGTGGACGACAGCAGCACGTACAGCGACTCCGGCGTCGTCACGAGGATGTGCGGCGCGCGCTTGCGCAGCGCCGCGCGTTCGGCCTGCGTGGTGTCGCCGGTGCGCACGGCGGTGCGGATCGCCGGCACCGGCAGGCCGAGCTGCGCGAGCGACTCGGCGATGCCGGCGAGCGGCGCATCGAGGTTCACGTGGATGTCGTTCGACAGCGCCTTCAGCGGCGACACATAGACGACGAGCGTCGCGTCGGGCAGCGCGCCGTCGTGCGCGAGCGCATCGCGCACGAGGTCGTCGAGCGCGCACAGAAATCCGGTGAGCGTCTTGCCGGAGCCGGTCGGCGCGGCGACAAGCGTCGACCGGCCGGCCTTGATGTGCGGCCACGCGAGCGCCTGCGCGCCGGTGGGCGCGGCGAACGTGCGCCGGAACCACGCGGCGACGGCCGGGTGGAACACGTCGAGCGCACTGGCGGCAGGGCGGGTAGCGGTGACGTCCATCGGAGCGTTGAATTGGGGTGCGAGCGCGTGGGCGGCGCGCACGAATCGTCAGTGTGCCAGACGTCGCGTGTGCGTGCCGGGCACGGCGGGCGGGGGAACGCGCGCGCCGGAGATTCAGATGAGGTGCGGTGTCGGTATTTCAACAGACGGGCGCGCGGAACGGCACCCGTTCGGCCGCGGGTGCCGGATCGGCGAGAGGAGGGCGTCGCGTTCGACGTGCGTCGGGCGGTTGCGCGGCTCGATCCGCGGCCACACGCAACTGCACGCGACTACACGCAACTAAACGCGATGCAACCAGCCAAGCCAGTGTTCGAGCAGCGGTGCACGCGTCCACAGCGACTGCGCGAGCCACAGCGTGCCGCCCCATGCGGCGGCCACGACGATCAGGTCGCAATGCCCGCTGTTCCACAGGTTCAGTGAATGGCGCCGCCAGATCCACGGCACGCCGAGCGGATTCGGCCAGTCGGCGAGCAGATGCATCACGCCGCCGCACGCGAAGCCGAACAGCGGCGCGGCCCACAGCGGATGCGGATGATGGATGAGCCCGTGCCACCCGAGTGCGAGCAGCGCGATCCAGCCGATGCCCCAATGCGTGACGGTGCGGTGCGTGATCCACAAGCGGCGCTTGCGGGTCCACCAGGCGACTTCGAGCCAGTCGGGCGCGGTGCCGCCCGCGACGCCCGCCGCGAACGCGGCGAACATGCCCAAGTGCCACGGGCCCGTGGCGCCGGTTTGTGCGACGAGGACGGCGGCGGCGACGCCGGCCGCGAAGCCGGACGCATGATGCGCATTGTGTGATGCCATAGGAAGCGAGACGAAGAAACGTGAAGCTGCGCGTGCAAGAAAAAAATGATGCGGCGCGAAAGCGGGGCGCTATCTTCGCAGATCGTCCGTTGCAGTGGGAGCGACGTTTGAAGATTTTTTTGCACGGGCTGCGCGGCGTGCCGCGCAGTTCGCAACTTTCGGTTTTGTGCACTGCGTGATGATGCGTATCGCGTGCAATTTCGACCGATCCACCGGCCTGTTTTGACACCTCGACGTGACCACGCGCGCACAACGCGTGCGCTTTCGTTGCACGTCATGTGTTCGACCCTTTTTGTCCCCCTATACTACGAAACCGGAGATGGCCGTCGGCACGCCGGCGGTCGTGAGCGGAACAGGTGCCTTTCCTGCCTGAAGGAGATCCACATGGGAGACATGCAATGACTATGCTGAATCGCTTCAAATCATCCGCTGTCGTGCTTGCGACGGTGGCCGGCATCGGTTTCCTGCCGAACGCGCCGGCCTATGCGAAGGGCCCGCAGCCGGCGGTCCTCACGAGCGCGGCGGTCGCCGTGGCCGACAAGTACAGCGCGGACGCCGCGGAGCGGATCTTCAAGGAAGGCGGCAACGCGATCGACGCAGCCGTCGCGATCGCGTTCACGCTCGCCGTCACGTATCCGGAAGCCGGCAACATCGGCGGCGGCGGCTTCATGACGATCTACAAGGACGGCAAGCCATACTTCATCGACTACCGCGAGCGTGCCCCGCTCGCCGCGACGAAGGACATGTATCTCGACAAGGACGGTAACGTCGTCAAGGGCATGAGCCTGTATGGCCCGCGCGCGGTCGGCGTGCCGGGCACGGTTGCGGGCATGTGGGAAGCGCAGAAGCGCTTCGGCAAGCTGAAGTGGAAGCAGGTGCTCGCGCCGGCGATCCACTATGCGCGCGACGGCTTCGTCGTCGACGAACAGCTCGCGCAGCGCGGTGTCGACGCATCGAAGGAGTTCGGCGGCAAGACCAACTTCGACAAATATTTCTCCGGGCTGAAGGCCGGCGTGAACTTCAAGCAGCCGGATCTCGCCGACGTGCTCACGCGCATCGCGAACGACGGCGCGGAAGGTTTCTACAAGGGGAAGACGGCCGAGCTGATCGCCGCATCGATGAAGACCGGCGACGGCAACGGGCTGATCACCACCGAGGATCTCGCGCAATACCGTGCGGTGTGGCGCCAGCCGGTGCAGGCGAAGTGGAACGGCTATGACGTGATTACCGCGCCGCCTCCGAGCTCGGGCGGCATCGGCCTCGTGCAGCTGCTGAAGATGAAGGCGGACCTCAAGCAGGACTTCGAGGGCGTGAAGCTCAACTCGCCGCAATACATCCACCTCGTCGCGGAAATCGAGAAGCGCGTGTTCGCCGATCGCGCGCAGTATCTCGGTGATCCCGACTTCTACAAGGTGCCGATCTCACAGCTGACCGACGACGCATACATTGCGAAGCGGGCGGGCGAAGTCAACCCGAAGGAGCCGTCGGATACGAAGAGCGTGCAGCCGGGCCTCGGCACGACGATGCCGGAGAAGGCTGAAACGACGCACTTCTCGGTCGTCGACAAATGGGGCAACGCGGTGTCGAACACGTACACGATCAACGGCTATTTCGGCTCGGGCGTGATCGCCGACGGCACCGGCATCGTGCTGAACGACGAGATGGACGACTTCTCCGCGAAGCCGGGCGTCGCGAACATGTTCGGCGTGGTCGGCAGCGATGCGAATGCAATCGAGCCGAAGAAGCGCCCGCTGTCGTCGATGTCGCCGACGATCATGACGAAGAATGGCAAGGTGTCGCTCGTGATCGGCACGCCGGGCGGCTCGCGGATCTTCACGTCGATCTTCCAGGTGATCAACAACATCTACGACTTCAAGATGCCGTTGAAGGAAGCCGTCGGCGCGATGCGTTTCCATCACCAGCTGCTGCCGCCGAACACGATCTTCTGGGAGCCGTACCACCCGATCGAAGGCGAACTCGCGAAGCAGATCGAGGCTCGCGGCTACACGCTGAAGGGGCAGGACTTCAGCGGCGACATCCAGGTGATCAAGATCGACGGCAAGACGCCGGAGGCGATGGCCGATCCGCGCGGACGCGGGGTCACGCGGATCATTCACTGACGAAGGCGGCCGGATGCGCGACCGCCGCGGCGGTCGTGCCGCTGCGTGTCGCCTGACGCTCGGCCCCGGTCGTTCGCCGCGTTGCTTTCGAGGAAGCTGTCCACCGCGATCGGCGACGGCTCGTCGAGCGTGCCGGGCACGCTTTTCAGCGTCAACTGCAGCTTGGGCCCATCGAGATGGCGGTCGAACAGCTTCTGCCGGATGCCCGAGATGTCGCGCCGCAGGTTCAGCGTTTCATACGTCGGGCGGTCACCGACCCGGTGCGCTTTCATCGACGCGTCGTCTGCGAGCCGCGCCGCCTGCAGCGATTGCTGCAGCGCACGCATGCGCATGCCGACTGATTCGAGCGCGGACAGCGCCTCGCGGTGATCGGTGCTGAATTGCTCCTCGACTTCGCGCAGCCGGTTGCGATGCCGCTCGGTCACGTGCTCGGCTTATCCCGTTGCACACGAAGACCACGCTTGACATTCGGGCCGCCGAATCGGACGCTGGCGTCCAATACCTTCAACATTACCGCGAACCCGGTGCTGACCAGCGTGCTGCCCGGATTCCGCTTCTGAGGGGCGGATCGGCCCCTTTTTCATCAATTTGACGCGAGACACTGGGATAATGGTGGAGTTTGGCTGCGTCAATTGAAGGAAGGAGGCCGCATGGACGATAACGATTCCCGCACCGAGACCGACAACTTCACCGATACGGCATCGCTCGATTCGCGCCGGCGCCGTTTCGAGGAAGACCTCGTCGACGCGTACGACGAAGAACTCGAAATGGAGCTCGACGACCGCCGCTTCGACAACGACGAGGATCTGCTGTTCTCGGCGGAGCGCCGGGAAGCGCGCAAGCAGTATTTCCGCGAGCTGTTCCGGCTGCAGGGCGAACTCGTGAAGCTGCAGGACTGGGTCGTGAGCACGGGGCACCGGCTCGTCGTGATTTTCGAGGGGCGCGACGCGGCAGGTAAGGGCGGCGCGATCAAGCGCATCACGCAGCGCCTGAACCCGCGCGTGTGCCGCGTGGCGGCGCTCCCGGCACCGAGCAACCGCGAACGCACGCAATGGTATTTCCAGCGCTATGTCGCGCATCTGCCGGCCGGCGGCGAAATCGTGCTGTTCGACCGCAGCTGGTACAACCGCGCGGGTGTCGAGCGCGTGATGAATTTCTGCACCGACGATGAATACGAGGAGTTTTTCCGCTCGGTGCCCGAGTTCGAGAAAATGCTCGTGCGTAGCGGGATCCAGATCGTCAAGTACTGGTTCTCGATCACCGACCACGAGCAGGAGCTGCGCTTCCAGAGCCGGATCGAGGATCCGCTGAAGCAGTGGAAGCTAAGCCCGATGGACCTCGAGAGCCGCCGTCGCTGGGAAGCGTATACGGCCGCGAAGGAAGAGATGATGCTGCGCACGCATATTCCCGAGGCGCCGTGGTGGGTCGTGCAGGCGGTCGACAAGAAGCGCGCGCGGTTGAACTGCATCCACCACCTGCTGACCCAGGTGCCGTATCACGAGGTGCCGCGGCCGACGATCGATCTGCCGCAGCGCGAGCACCATGAGGACTACATTCGCCGTCCGACGCCGGACAGCATGATCGTCCCTGACGTCTATTGAGCGGTTCGGGCCGGCTGGATCGACCACGGAGGCGCGCCGTGCAATGCGGCGCGTGTCATACCGGATCGGGAATGCGGCTCGGTTGCCGGAATTTCACAGGTCGGGGAAGCCTGAGCGTCCCTGCGTCAAATCGAACAGCTCGGCCTTGGCCGCCGCCTCGGCCGTTTCCGGCAGCTTGATCACGAGCCTCACCGTCATCCCGTACGCGCTGTCCACCAGCTCGTAACCCGCCTGCTCGATCCAGCGGCGCACGCGTGCCTCGTCCGGGTAGCCGATTTCGATCGCGAACCGCGCGTGGCGAATGCGTTCGACGCGCTCGGCATCGAGCAGCGCCGAGGCGATCGCATCCGTATAGGCGCGCACCAGGCCGCCCGCACCGAGCTTCACGCCGCCGTAGTAGCGGACGACTGCGCCGAGCACGCCGTCGAGATCGTGATGACGCAGCACTTCGAGGATCGGCCTGCCGGCGGTGCCCGACGGCTCGCCGTCGTCGGACATGCCGGACTGGCCGCCGGCAAGCAGCGCCCAGCACACGTGGGTGGCCGTCGGGTGCTCGTCGCGCAGGCGCTGCAACGCCTGCATTGCGGCTTCGCGGTCCTCGACGGGGATCGCGAATGCGATGAAGCGGCTCTTGCGGATTTCGAGTTCGGTTGTGCGGGAAGCGGATAAGGTGTAAGTCACGTTGATCGTCGTCGGCATGCACGGGGCATGCAATGGCTTGCCCGCATTGCGGGCGCTTTCTGTCGCGGCCGAGGTGAACGCGGTGCATGGTTCGGCATGCGCGTGGCTGGCCGATGAACGGGACGGCTACACGGCGGCGTCAGACGAAGGATACCGCGAGCGGGCGCGACGGCGGTGAAACCTCTCGCGACGCGCACCGAAATGGGAGCGGGATTCGGCACGGACGATGGCTTCCAGGTCGTGACGGACAGCTTCGAGCGGCCGTCGATCGAGGTCCAGGTTGCGCTCGACGCGCGCAAGGGGCGTGCATCGACGGCGGGCTTCGTTCGACTCGAGACCGTCGACATCGCTGCGGATGCCGATCTCGAAGCGACATTTGCACGGGAGATTGCGTGCAATCGCGAAGCGGCGGCTCAGCCGGGGGTCTTGGCGGCCGCCGTCAGCATCGAGCCGGCGCACTGGAAGGTGACGCGGGCGCACGTGTCGGAGCACGAGCCGGAGGACGGCGGCGCAGGCACCGTGTATCAGGTGCTGCATCTCCCGCGGCCGTTGCTGGAGACGCCCGAACGGAGCGAGTGCCGATGCGGTTGCCGCGCATCTGGCGGACGTGGTGGCGTCGATCGTCGCGCTCGCGACGCTGCTGGCGCTGGTGCTTCGATAGCGGAAGCAGCAGTCGGGCGCGCGAGTGCCCGGCGTACGGAAAGCGGAAGCGCCGCAACTGACGAGCGCGGCGCTTCCGATCACTTCCGCGGCTCAGCTCCCCTGCAGCCGGATATCGCGCGACGATGCGCCCACATACACCGTCCCGCCCGGCACGACCTTCCATCCGTTGCGCGACGTGTCCCACACGCTCTGCATCCGCGGCGACACGGTCACGCGTACGTGCCGCGCCTCACCCGGATTCAGCCGGATCTTTTCCCAGCCGACCAGCCGCTTCGGCGGTTCGTCCTTGTACGGCACGCCGAGATAGACCTGCGGCGTTTCCGCGCCGGCGACGCGGCCGTCATTGCGCACGGTAAACGCGACGCTCAACGAACCGTCGCGTTGCCGCGACACCGACAGGCCCGAATACGCGAAGTGCGTGTACGACAGCCCATAGCCGAATTCGAACATCGGCTTGATGTTGCGCGCGTCGTACCAGCGGTAGCCCATGTTCAGCTTCTCCGCGTAGACGGGATCGTTCTCGAACGCGCCGTTTTGCCCCCACGTCGGCGAATCCTGGTCGCGCGCCGGGAACGTGACGGGCAGCTTGCCGGACGGATTGACCGCGCCGAACAGCACGTTCGCGATGGCCTTGCCGCCGCCCTCGCCGGGATACCACGCCTCGACGATCGCCGACACGTTGTCCTTCCACGGCATCAGCACCGGATTGCCGCTCTGGACGACGACGATCGTGTGCGGATTCGCACGCGCGACGGCTTCGACGAGCGCATCCTGGTTCGACGGGTTCGCGAGGCTCAGGCTTTGCAGATCGCCGAAGTCCTCGCCGGCCGGCTGCGCGACCACGACGATCGCGACATCCGAGCGGCCCGCGAGCGCCGCGGCCTGGTCGATTTCCTGCTGCGTGTACGCGCGGAACGGCGACTGCTGGTCGCTGTTGCCCGCGAACGTGACCTGTGCCGCCGGCGCGAGCGCGCGGATCGCCGCGACGATCGGCACGTCGACCTTGAGCCACGGATTGCGCCACCAGCTGCAACCCGTCGACGACCCGAACGTCAGCCCGCCGCAGCCCGCGAACGAACCCGTCACCGGATCGCGCGTGTTGCCCGAGCCGCCGCCCGACAGCACGGCCGCGTCGGCATGGCCGCCGATCACGGCGATGCGCGACAACGCCGCGGCCGCCAGCGGCAACTGGTTGCCGTCGTTCTTCAGCAGTACGATAGACTGCTCGGCGACCCCCTGTGAGAACCGGTTCGCGGCCGCGAAATCGATCGCGCCGCCGCCCTTGGCCGGATCGTCCATCACACCGACGCGAATCATCACGGCCAGCTTGCGGCGCACCATGTCGTCGAGGCGCGCGGTCGACACGGAGCCGTTCGAGATTGCCTGCTTGACGGCGGCTGGCGTCAGGTAGACCGACGGGCCGACGTCTTCTTCCTCGTCGAGCCCGGCGTTGATCGCGGCCGCCGTGCTGTGCGTCGCGCCCCAGTCGGATTGCACCTGGCCCTGGAAGCCCCATTCGTTCTTCAGCACGTCGTTCAGCAGGTGATTGTTTTCGCAGGCGTACGTGCCGTTCAGGCGGTTGTAGCTGCACATCACGCTGCCGGGCTGCCCGCGTTTCGCGGCGATCTCGAACGGCAGCAGGTAGAGTTCGCGCAGCGTGCGCTCGTCGATCTGCGTGTTGCCGCCCATCCGGCCGTGCTCCTGTTCGTTGCCGGCATAGTGCTTGATGGTCGCGATGACCTTCTGCCGCTGCGTCGCGAGCGTGCGCTCCGCGAGCAGGTCGCCGGCGAGCAGCGGATCCTCGCCGAGATACTCGAACAGCCGGCCGCCGCGCGGCTCGCGCGCGAGGTTGGTGCCGCCGCCGAGACCCATGCCGAACCCTTGCGCGCGCAACTGAATCGCGACCTGCTTGCCGTAGTCGTACGACAGGCGGCGATCCCAGCTCGCGGCGACGGCGATCGTCGCGGGGAAGGTCGTGCTCGCGAGCGACGTGCTGCCGGAGCCGGTCGCCGAGTCGACCATGTTGAGATCGGGAATGCCGAGTCGGGGCACACCCTGGATGTAGCCGGCGCCGCCGCTCGGCACCTTCGACATTTCGTATTGCGAATGGATGAACTGCAGTTTCTCGTCGAGCGTCATCTTGCGCACGAGGAGGTCGGCGCGCCGCTGCACGGCGGAAGACGCGAACGCGTCGGCCGCGTCGCCCTGTGAATTGAAATCGGCGTTGCCTGCATAGGCGCTGGTGCAGAGGGTCGCTGCCAGCACGGCGGCCGGCCAGAGTGTGTCCCGCATGTTGCTCTCCATGATCGTATTGCTCGTTGTTCGGATGATGTCTGGAGCTGCGCACGCCCGGTGGATTCGCACCGGACGCATTCGGCTGGCGATGCAGGGTGGTTGCGCGTCGGCATGCCAGGCCAGGCGGGGAATCGTTACGGCCGGTTGGGCCCGATCGAACAACGCGGACGGCGACGCGGACCGTCCGACACTGCCGAATCGGATGTAGCGATTCTCTGCAGCGACCAATCGTACGAATGTAGTTTGACTACAGCATCGGTGTTTCTACCGATACGTATGATCTTTTTTCGATGCGATTGCTTGGCGTGGGGAAAAGACGGTCATCGTTCCCGATCCGGCGTGTGCGGCGGAGTAAGAAGTACCTGCGCGCGAGGGTCTGGCGGGGAGGTGGGTGCGGAGGTGCGTGCCCGCGCGATGCGGTTCGTTGCGCGCGCATCGAACGGAATGCCGTCGGATTCCGGCCGCCTCGGGGGGAATCGGGGTGGCACGAACGGTGCGCTAGCCGCGCCGCGCGACGGGACTGCCGGGCATCGGTATGCCGGCGCGATAGACGACGGTTGCAAGCGCCGCGGCGACGGCAGCCTCGGCCGTCAGCACGGCGGCGGCGGCGCCCACTTCGGCGAAGTACTTCGCGAGCACAGGCACGAGTACGATGTTCAGAATGCCCGATGACATGAGCACTCGCGTGAATTCGGACTTCATCCCGAGCGGCAGCATCGTCTGCACACCGAAGAGGTCGGTCATCCCGGCCATGAATGGAATGAAGGCCATCCACCGCAGAACCAGGACCGTCGGTTCGTACGAAGGCCCGTACAGGATGCGCACGGCGAGCGGCGCGCCGAAGAAGATCGCGAGCGAGATACCGAGCACCATCGCGACCTGCACGACGAACAGCTTGCGCAGGAAGGAAAACGCGTCGTTTCGCGCATGCCGCATCAGATAGCTGATGCGCGGATAGGTGGCAGCCTTCAGCGGCTGGAGCATGCTGAGCGCAGCGCGGATCAGCTTGTCGCCGGCGGCGAAATAGCCGGCCGCGACGTTGCCCGACACGAAGCCGAGCAGCACGGTGTTGGTCGACGCATAGAACGCGATCGACGTCGATGCGAGGAACACCTGCCAGCCGCCTTTCAGCGATTCGGCGATGTCGGCGAAGCCGACGCGAACGAAGTCGATTTCGCGCTGGGCATACAGATAGACGGCCAGCACGAGCGCGGACAGCGTCGGGACGGCGGCGTTGACGATCATCGCGCGGTCGATGTCGGCCGGGCTGTGCACGAGCGCGAACATCGCGGGCAGGCTCAGGATGCGGCCGATGAACAGGATCACGCTCAGCGCGCGCAACTTCTCCATGCCCTGGAAATACCAGCCCGGCGTGAACGCCACGCCGGCCACCATCCCGAAGCCGATCAGCAGCAGGTCGCGGTCCTCGCCGAAGCGGCCGACGAGGACGATCAGCCCGACCAGCGCGATGAAACAGATCACCGCGATGCCGATCTGCGCATACAGCGTCGCCCAGAAGATGCGGGAGCGTTCTGCACGGTCGTCGCGGGCGAGCGCGATGCGCGGCGTGGCGGTCAGGTCGAAGCTGTAGCTCGTGCAGTTGGTGAGGTACGCGATGACCGCCAGCGAAAACGCGAGCTGCCCGTAGCCTTCCGGGCCGAGCGCATGCGTGAGCAACGGTGCGATCAGCAGCGGCACCGCATACATCGAAATCTGCAGCGTCAGCAGCAGCAGGAAATTCTTCTTGAGGTTTGACATTCGCTTGGTCGGCGCCGTGGGTGTCGCTGGGCGGCGGCGTGCGGGCCGCCGTGCGCTCGCGCGGCCGGTCGGCGCTGACCCGGCTGCGTGGGTTCGCGGCCCGTTCCGGCTGGCGCCGGCTTCGTCCGGCGATGCCGGACACGGCCACATCGTATGGCGGTCATGATACGGGCCGAGCGGGGCGACTGTGTTCGCGAGCCTACCTTTCGAGGATTCGGTACGCATGGGCGGCGCGAATCGCGACAGCGCGGGCCTCGTTGTATCGCTGCAGTGATGAATGCATTTGTAAGCTGGCGCACCGAAGAACGCTCGGGCCGAGTGCTCTAATCGAACGACTGTTTTGGTTCGTGGCGGAAAGGCTTGACGACGACTCAGGCCGGCAACCTGCCGTCCCCGGCAGCGGGACCAGGACAACGCATCGCGAAGCTCGAACACGTCACGCAGGGGCGCGGCGAAGGTCCGTTGCCAGAAGGCCGTGCCTGGTAGCGCAGTCACATGATCGTGGAGTGGCCGATTCCGGTGGAGCCGCCGGAACGCGCGTCCGCGTCCGATAACAAATACCGATCCGAGGAGTACCAATTGAAGCCGATAACGTTCGGCAGCTGCGTGGGGTGGCTGCACGAAGGACAGACGAAACAAGGCGTGATCCTGTGCGAATCGCTGGGTCACGAGGCTTCGTGGACGCACAAGCTCATGCGGGCGATCGCTGAGCGGCTGGCCCACGAGGGCCTCACGGTATTGCGATTCAGCTATCCGTGCACCGGCGACTCGGCGGGCGACGATCGCGACGCCGGTCGGCATGCCGCGAGCATCGCCAGCATTCACGATGCGATCGACCTGCTGCGCGATCAGGCTGGCGTCACCGCGCTGACGCTGGTCGGGATCCGCGCAGGCGCGCTGTTCGCGATGCTGGCCGCCGCGGGTGTCGGCCCGCGCCCGGCGCCGCACGTCGACGCGGTGGTGGCGCTGGCGCCGGTGGTGCGCGGCCGCACCTATCTCCGCGAGCTGTCGTTCGTGCATCGCCAGTGGCTCGATACCACGTCGCCCGCAATTCGCGTCGCGCATCGCGACGAACCGTGCATGAACGTGCTCGGGCATCGCTTTCCTGCCGATTTCGTCGAGGCGCTGAAGGCGGTCGATCTGTGCGACGTCGTGCGCGACGCGCCGACGTTGCCCGGCGCGATGTTGCTGATCCAGCCCGAGCAGGGCGACGGGCCGGCATTGCGTGAAGCATTGCTCGAGCGCGGCGTGGACGTGGCGAGCGATCCGTTCCGCGAATGGCCGACGACGATGCAGGACGGCACGCGCTCGCGCTTGCCGCTCGCGGCGATCGACACGCTCGCGAACTGGATCGCCGAACGCGCGCCGGGTAGGCCGACTGGCGTCGAGACTCCGTCGCGACCGGATCCGACGTGGAATGGCGAATCGGCCGTCGCGCTCGACTTGCACGACATGACCGAGCAGGTCGTCGCGGTCGGTCCGGACCGGCTGGTCGGCGTCCTGTGCCGTCCCGCCGACACGCGGCCGGCGAATCCGGTGGGGCCGGCTGTCGTGATCGCGAACACGTCGACGAATCCGCGCAGCGGCGAAGGGCGGTTCAGCGTGCGCCTCGCGCGCACGCTGGCACGCGCCGGCGTGACGACGCTGCGGATCGACGTGCATGGCGTCGGCGATAGCGGGCCCGCTGCGCTGGACGATCAGTCGGGCGTCGTGTATTCGGCGCAGTCGAGCGACGACGTTGCCGCTGCCGCGGACTGGCTGCGCGCCCTCGGTCACCCGGAGGTCGCCGCGGCCGGCATTTGTTCCGGCGCCTATGCCGCATTGCATGCGGCCGTGAAGACGCCGTCGCTCGGCGGCGTGATCGCGATCAATCTTGCCCGCTTCGTCTGGCCGGCCGGGCTCTCGCTCGAGTCGGTGCAGAAGCAGCGGAACAACTCGGTGCGCGGCTACTGGCTGTCGGTGCGCGACTGGCAGAAGTGGAAGCGTCTTCTGCGAGAACGGCGCGACCTTCGGCCGATCGTGCGGGCAGTGGCCGCGAATGCGATCGCGCGGGTCAGCGTGCCGGCGAAGGAACTCGCCGCGCGCGTCGGCTGGAAGCCGGGCATCGGCACGCCACGCGGCGTGATGCACGCGCTTGCGCAGCGCAACGTATGGACGACGCTGGTGTACGGCGCGCTCGATCCCGGCATCGACGATGTCCGGCGGCACTTCGGCGCAATCGAGTGCGCGTTCCGGCGCTCGCGTCACGTGCGTCTGCACCTCGAGCCGCAGGTCGACCATGCGGTGTACGGCGCGGTGGGCACGGACATCGTGATCGACCTGTGCATGCAGGCGCTGGGCCGCGACTCGGCCCGGCCGGTCGCGCGCGTCGCCGATCCGGCCGCACCCGACGCGGCCGCGCGATCGTACGCGAGCGTGTCGGTCGGGCGGTCGTGATGCGTGCTGCGTCGCACGCATCGGGCGCTTCGGGGTGCGATCCCCGTTACCTATGAAGATCGGCGTTCGGTGGGGTCCCTCACAGACGCGCCGTTCGCCGTGGTGTCCAATCCCGTATCGGTCATCGCCGGTCACGCTGCGGCATGACCGGCCGGGATGCGTCAGTCCGGATCGCCCGGTTGGTCATAGGGCGACTTCGCGTAGGGCGACTCGTACAACCTGTCGCTGCGCCATACGTCGTCGGCGGGTGCACTGACCACTTGCGGGCGATGCGGCCGCCCCGGCACGAGCGGCCGACGCAGCATGCCACGGGCGCGCGTGTCGGGCTGGACGGTGGCGCTGGCGGCGGGACGCCCGAAGGCTGGCGTCGCGGCCCCGGAGGCGGTTGCAGCGGGATCGGCGGCGTCGCTTGTCGCGGCGGCTTGCGCGGAACGTTGCAGCGGTGGCGGCGGAAGCCCCGCCGACGATGCGAACACCGGCGCGTCGGCCGGGACGGCGGGCAACGTCTGCGCATTGACGGCGCAGGCAATGCCGGCCGAGACGATGCAGACGAGTGACGAAAGCAACGAAGAGCAGTTCATGACGAATCGTACGGAATGACGTGCGGTGTAGAGGGAGGCGCGGCACTGCGATGCGAGCCGCGCCGGCAAGCGTAATACCGGAACTCGCCGCGTTCGGCGGGTTACCACACAGTTTTGGAAGGGCACGATGTCAATCACTACGCAACCCGAATCGACGCCAGGGACGCCGCGGCCACGCGTGGCCGGCACCCGTCGCGCACCGTGGCTGTCGCGCATGGCGATCGTGGCGGCCGCGTGCGCGTTGAGCGCATGTGTGCTGTCGCCGGGCATGACGTATCGGGCGCCTGCCGACCGTGACGCGAATGCGCGCGTGAGCGCCGATGCGTCGGGCTCGGGCGGCCTCGACGGCGTGCAGAACGTGTCGAGCGAGGAGCTGATCGAAATCACGCCGGCATTCGTCGCGCAACAGCATGCCGGGCAGCATGCCAATGTCGACGCGGAAATCCGTCAGCTGTTCGGCAAGCCGAAGCCGTACGCGATCGGCCCCGGCGACGTGCTCGGCATCGTCGTGTGGGACCACCCCGAATTGAACCTGCCGACGACGCAGACGACGGGCGGCGGCGACGGTGTCGGTGCCAGTTCGGTTGCGACCGGCTACACGGTCGACGCCAACGGCAACGTGCAGTTCGCGTATGCGGGCCTCGTGCACGTGGCCGGGTTGACCGAGGCGCAGGCGCGCGCGCTGCTGACGAAGCGGCTCGGCGAATACGTGCGCAAGCCGCAGATCGCGCTGCGCGTGCAGACCTATCGCAGCAAGCGTGTCTATCTCGATGGCGAGGTGCGCACGCCGGGCCTGCAGATCGTCAACGACATGCCGATGACGCTGCCCGAGGCGATCGACCGCGCGGGCGGCTTCACCCCGACGGCCGACCGTTCGCAGGTCTCGGTCACGCGCGGCGACAGGACCGTGAACGTGAGCTTGCCGGCGCTGATCGCCGCGGGCGTCAACCCGTCGAACATCCTGCTGCGCGACGGCGATCTCGTGCGCGTGCGCGCGGCGAGCGACGCGAAGGTGTTCGTGCTCGGCGAGGTGTCGCGGCCCGCGACGCTGACGCTGACCGACGGCCGGATGAGCCTCGGCGAAGCACTCGGCGACACGGGCGGCGCGAGCCAGTACACGTCGGACGCGCGCCAGGTGTTCGTCGTGCGTCGCGGCCCGGACAACCGTCCGCGGGTGTACCACCTCGACGGCAGTTCGCCCGCGTCGTTCGCGCTGGCCGACCAGTTTCCGCTCGAGCGTCGCGACGTCGTGTTCGTCGATGCGTCGCCGCTGGTGCGCTGGAGCCGCGTCGTCAACCTGCTGATTCCGTCGTCCGCGCAGGGAGCGCTGACGGCCAAGGCGATTTCGCCGTGACACTCGTGACCCATTTCGTCATCGCGACCGCGCGTCGCGCCTACGGGACTGATGCCGTATGACTTCTTCGACCCTGCCCGACCCGCACAGCGGGCCCGCCCTGCGGCCGTCCTATCCGGTGCGCCGCTACTGGGGCATGCTCTACGGCGGCCGGCGCCTGATCCTCTGTACCGCGCTCGCGGGCGCGTTCATCGGCGCCGTGTATGCGCTGTGTGCGGCCCCCGTCTACCGGACCGACATCC
This sequence comes from Burkholderia sp. Bp9004, assembly GCF_003858025.1. Classification (NCBI taxonomy): domain Bacteria; kingdom Pseudomonadati; phylum Pseudomonadota; class Betaproteobacteria; order Burkholderiales; family Burkholderiaceae; genus Burkholderia; species Burkholderia sp. Bp9004. Next base: position 155,059 of record NZ_QTQD01000001.1, read on the forward strand.
TGTTCCAGGTCGAGCAAAGCCCGACCGACTCGAAATCGACGTCGCCGACCGGCGATCCGTCGTCGGTGTTCGACCTGAAGACGGACGCGTCGACCGAGATCGAAGTGCTGAAATCCCGCGCGGTGCTCGATCGCGCGATCGACAGCACCAACCTGGCCGTCGACGCACGGCCGCACTATCTGCCGCTGATCGGCTGGCGGTTCGTGAACGCGGCCGACGGGGTGTCGTCGCCGTTGCCGGGCGGCTACGTGTACGGCGCCGAGCGCATCGACGTGCCGACCTTCGACGTGCCCAAGCGCCTGCTCGGCAAGCGATTCGCACTGACCGTCGGCGACGACGGCGCCTACACGCTGCAACGGACCGGCTGGTTCGGCCGAACCGGCCCGGCATGGCAGGGGCGCATCGGGCAGCCGCTGCATGTCGAGACGGCGCAGGGGCCACTCGACATCTTCGTTCGCGGCGTGGCCGGCAAGCCCGGCGCGCGCTTCGACCTGACGCGCTACAGCGACGAGGAGGCGACGGCCTGGCTGCAGAAGAACGCGTTGATCTCGGAGCGCGGCAAGCAGTCGAACATGGTCGGCGTGACGCTCGACGGCACCGATCCCGTGCACGACAGCCGTGTGCTGAACGCGATCGGCGACGCGTACCTCGCGCAGAACACGCAGCGCAAGTCCGAGGCGGCCGACAAGCTGATCCGCTTCATGGACGCCCAGTTGCCGCAGCTCAAGGCGCAGCTCGAAAAGGCGGAAAGCCGCTTCAACGCATTCCGGGCCTCGCACGGGACGGTCAATACGAGCGACGAGGCGCTGGCGTTGCGCCAGCAGTCGGTCGACATCGAGACGCGCGTGCAGACGCTGCAGCAGCGGCGCGAGGAATTGCTGACGCGCTTCATGCCGAAGCATCCGGCCGTTGTGGCCGTCGATGCCCAGCTCTCCGACGCGCAGCGTTCGCTCGACACGACGCGCAAGCAGATTCAGCAACTGCCTGCCGTCGAACAGGGCGTGCTGCAGCTGCAGCGCGATGTGGCCGTCGACACAGCGCTGTACACGAACCTGCTCAATACGCGCCAGCAGATGATCCTCGCGCGGGCCAGCAAGACCGGCACCGTGCGGATCGTCGATACGGCGAAGGTCGCCGAGCAGCCGATCGGCCCGCATCGCGGGGTCGCCGTGATCGCCCTGCTGCTGGTGGGCCTGCTGGCAGGCGCGGCGATCGTGGTCGTCCGGCAGCGGATCGTCGGCACGATCGGCGATGCCGAGGAAATCGAATGGACGACGGGGCTGCCCGTGTTCGCGACCGTGCCGCACAGCCCGGTCGCGGCGCAAGCGGAGTTGCGCCCGAAGGCCGGACGGCGCGGCGCGCGCGCGCCGGTTCCGCGGGTTGCCGTGCAGGACGCGGCGCTCGAAAGCCTGCGCAATTTCCGCGCGGCGCTGCAACTGTCGATGCCGGACGCGTCGAATCCCGTCGTGCTGATCTCCGGGCCGACGACGGGTGTCGGCAAGTCGTTCGTCGCCGCGAATATCGCGTCGCTCGTCGGCGCGGCGAAGCGACGCGTCCTGCTGATCGATGCCGACCTGCGCAAGGGATCGCTGCACGAGCGGTTCCGCTACAGCCGCGCGCCGGGCCTGTCCGACGTGGTGGCAGGCACCCACAGTCTCGACGAGGCGATCAAGCGCGGCGTCGTGCCGGGTCTCGATTTCATCGCGATGGGCAGCGTCGTGCCCGATCCGGGCGAACTGCTGCTGCAGCCCGCGCTCGCCGAACTGATCGAGCAGCTCGCATCGCGCTACGACATGGTCGTGATCGACGGACCGCCGTTGCTGCCGGTGGCCGATGCGCTGGTGCTGGGCCGCCTCGCGGGAACCGTGTTCCTCGTCGCGCGCAGCGGCGTGACTACGCTCGCCGAGCTCGACGAAAGCGCGCGACGGCTCGAACACGCGCATATCGACGTGCGCGGTGTGGTCCTGAACGATTACAAGGGCGCGCCGGGACGGTACGACTACGGTTATACGGATACGAACACGCATCAGGCCGCGTCCGGGTATGCGGGGGTGATCGCGCCGCGGCAACGGGTGGAACGGGTGTCATGAACCGGCGAGCGGGCGGCGCAGGGGGCGGGCCGCGACAGCGCCCCGCGACGATGCGCAGGATGGCGCGCGTGCGCGATGCCGCGGGCGGCTATACGGGCTATTGGTGGGAAGATCCGGCGCGCCTCGTGCTGATGTTCATCCTGCCGTTGTACGGATTGCTGTCGCTCAGCCTGCTGGGAGATCAGAAGTCGATCGCGCGGATCTACTTCGACGGCTACTACACGTTTGTCGGCGCGCTGTTCCTGATGGTGGTGATGGCAGCGGCGTGGCTCGCGACGACCGAAGCGCGCACGCGACGAGGGCCGCCGCCTGCCGCCGTCGAACTGTCGCCTCGCGTGCTCGATTTCGTGTTCGCTCTTGCGTTGTTCGGCTATGCCTTGTTGCTGAGCGGCATCGTCACGCATCCTGCACTGCTGGTCGCGTTCGTCCGGGGTGAAGCGAATGCATATGACATGCTTGATCTGAAAGGGCGCATCACGGGCCTCAGCACGTTCACGCAGGCGACCGCACCGTATGTTGTCCTGTATTTCTATGTGTTCAGGAAACCGGTAAAGGGGCTGAATCGCTACAAGATCTACTTTGCCGTGCTCTCGGTGCTGACGCTGCTGCGCAGCTTCATCTTCGCCGAGCGGCTCGCGCTGATCGAAATGGTGATGCCGCTTGCGCTCATGGTCGTGCGATTCCGGCTCGGCGGCCGGTATTCGCGGTTGTTGACGTTCGGCCCGTATGCGGCGATCCCGCTGCTGTTCGGGCTGTTCATCGCGAACGAGTACAACCGGTCGTGGGAAGCCTATTACGTCAACATCTACGACAACCTGTTCGATTTCGCGCTCGAACGTCTCGGCCTGTATTACTCGACGTCGTTGAACAACGGCGCGGGAATACTGAGTGTGCTGGGCTGGGACCAGGGCCACCCGATGTTCACGTTCGACTGGTTGCTGCGCTTCCCCGTCATCGGCGCGACGTTGCAGCCGTGGCTCGATTCGGGAGACAGCATCAACCTGTTCCTGAACGGCTACGCCGATCCGGAGTTCAATAATCCGTCGGGGATTTTCGTTCACTTCTACGAGTGGGGCTGGTTCGGCTTGCTCGACGCACTCGTGCTCGGCTGGGTGGTCGGTCGCAGTTATGCGGGCTGGCGGAGCGGGAACGGGTTCTGGTGCTGCGCACACGCGGTGCTGTTCGTGTCGGTCATGGAAATCATGCGGACCCCGAACCTGTTCAGCGGACGGAATTTCGTGCCGGTCGTACTGCTGATCGCCGTATTCCACTGGTTCGCCAAGGCTCGGGCACGCGAGAATCGCGCCGCGGACATCGATCCAGTGTTGTCGCGATAACAGCGAGGGTCGTGCGGTACGGGGCATGCGACCACTTTGTAGATTGCCGGGTCCCAAAACCAATATTTCCCGGAGCCACCACTTTTCATGGCTATTCACAAGCAGAAGTTTGAAATTCTGGACGGGTTGCGCGGCATTGCGGCAATCAGCGTGATGTTCATGCATTTTCTTCAGGATCTGCCGATTCCGATACTGCAGAGCGCGTATCTTTCGGTGGACGTTTTTTTCATGCTGAGTGGATTCATCCTGACGCAGGCTTACGGCGAAAGACTGCGTCAGGAATCGTGGTGGGGCGAGTATTTGAAGCGACGAGTGATACGCTTGTATCCAATGATATGCATCGGGCTCACGATCGGACTCGTGAGCCTCGTCGTCATGCGTATCCACTCGTCGGCGGCGTATTCGTTGGGTAATCTGGCGGCAGCTTCCGGGCAGAACTATTTTCTCGTTCCGTATCTTGGTCGTTTCTCCGTGTCGGGCTTCGTCGGCGCGGCGAATCACGGCTTGCCGGCAGTCGATGACCCAGGGGTGTTTCCTCTGAATCCGCCTGCATGGTCGCTGTTCTTCGAGCTGTTCGCGAGTGTCGTCCTGATCGCGGCGTTCAGGATGAATGCGCGGAATCTGCTGCGACTGGCGTATGCATGTCTCGGCGCTTCCGTCGTGTATGGGTGGCTCGTGGGCCTCGACAACGACAAGCTGACCGTCATCCTGAATCAGGGTTGGTCGGCCGATAACTTCATCGGCGGATTCTTCAGGGTCGGCTACGGGTTCCTGCTGGGCGTTGCGATCGGGAAGATGCACGACGCCGGGCTCCCGGTCAGGCCGCACTGGTTTGTCGCCGGGCTCGTCAGGAACGACTACATGCTGTTTGTCGCTTTCCTGCTGATGGTCGTGTTTCCGACGTCGATCAAGGGAATCTACGCGCTTGCGGTGCTGATGTTTATCGCGCCTGCGCTGGTTTATCGGGGGGCCATGCTGGCTCCGAGCGGCAAGGTGATCGCACGTATCAGTGCATTCCTCGGCTGGATATCGTACCCGCTCTATTGCGTGCATTATCCGATCGGAAGGCTGGTGTTCGCGTATGCCCCGCATGGCGACATCCACGTCGTCAGAACGGCGATTCTTGCCGCGGGCGTTTCGATCGTCGCCGCTGCCGTTCTCGCGAAATTCGTCGAGGAGCCGATCAGGTCGTATCTCGGCAAGCGCCTGTTCGGAAATCGACGGGCTGCGGCCGGCAGCACGGTCAACGTTGCGTAACTGCGCCGATTTGCCGAGCATGCCGGCCACCGGTGGCGCGACCGCGTGAAACTGCGCGTCTCGGCCGGGGCGCCGGGCAGCGCATGAGGGCAGGGCGTGTCGATCCGTTCCTTTCCGGATGACCACACGCCGCGATCGCCCTACAGTGACTCGAAGATCTCCTTCATCATCTCTGCGCTCCGGCTCCAGCGATATTTCTCCGCGTGCAGGCTTCCTTTACGTTTGAGTTCGGCCCTGAGCTCAGCGGAATCGAGCAGGCTCCGCAACTTCTGCGCGATATCGTCCTGCGAATACGGATCGCAGTACAGCGCCGCATCGGCACAGACTTCCGGCAGTGCGGCCGATTTGCCGACGACCGCCGGACAGCCATATCGCATCGCCTCGAGCGGCGGTATCCCGAAGCCTTCATAGATCGACGGGTAAAGGAAGCAAGCCGCGTTCTGGTATAGCGCCTTCAGTTGCTCGTCGCTGATGTAGCCCACGTACTTGATGTTCGGTTCGGCCGCCGAGAGATGATCCTGCTTGCCGAACACGGTGGTGTTTTGCATACCGACGATCACGAGATCGACGGACGGATCGTTGATCTGCCGGAACGCCGCGATCAGCCGGCCGAAGTTCTTGGTAGGGTTCATGCTGCTGACCGCGAGCACGAACCGGTCCGGCGTCAGCGCGTGCTTGTCGAGCACGCTCGTGTCCGGTTCCAGGGCATCGAGATGGTCCGCACCAAGTGGCACGACGCTGATCTTGTCGGCGGAAACGCCGCAGTGATGCGCGAGGCGATCCCGCGAGAAACTGGAGTTGGTCAGCACGCAAACGGAGGTTCGCGCGAGAATCCAGAACATGATCCGGTACCACATGCGAAACGGCCGGGAGAAATGCGCGGGCGTGTCGAACACCGCCGCGTCGTGCATGTAGATGATCTGGTTGCCGATGAAAATGGATGCCGAATTGCTGAGATTGACGATGCAGCCGCGGCGCGCGAACAACGGGAGAACCAGTTGCTCCCAGACCACGCCCTTGTAAAACCCCACCTTGACCGTCTTCGCGCCGCTTATCTCGACGCCGGGCTGCGGCGGCACCAGCACCGTCACCGGCTCCTGCGGCTGAAACTTGATCAGTGCGGCGATCAGTTCACGCGCGACGCGTTGCACGCCGGTTGTTTTCTGCGTCGTGAATCGTCCGTTGTATACGAGTTGCTTCGATTTCTTGAAAGCGGTCATGTCGATAAGGGAATGTCGAAATCGGAATCAGGCTTTGACGTGATCCGGTACAACCGGCTTGAAGTCGCGCGTGTCGACACGCGGCTCGTCGGTGTCGAGTCCGTAAAGACCGCGCCACTGACGGAAGATCGCGTTCATCGAAAATCGCTGAATCGCCCGCTGCCGGGCAGCCGCACCCATTTCCTCGCGAAGCTGCCGGTCGTCGCGGAGCAGGCTCAGATATGCGGTCATCTCGTCGGCGTTCGACGCGACGTAGCCGGTCACGCCGTGAATCACCACGTCGCGATTGCCCACGACGTCCGTCACCACGGCCGGTATGCCGGCGACCTGCGCTTCGATCAGCGCGACCGGCATGCCTTCCCAGCGGGAAGTCTGGACGTAGATGTCCAGTTCCGATGTCAGCGCGAGCGCACGAGCGCGAGTTACCCAGCCGCTGCAGACGACGGCGCGGCGCTGGACGGGATCCGGAATCTCGGCGGCGTCGCCGCCGATCCAGAGAAACTCGACGTCCGCGCCATGCAGCTCGTCGGCGAGGCGTACGAATGCTTCATGATTCTTCTGGAACGACGCGCGACCGCTCATCCCGATGACGACCTTGTGATCGTCGCGCGTTCGACGCGGTGGAATCTCCGCCGCATTCACGCCGTTTTCCACCAGGACCGCCGACTTCGCCCGGACCTTTTCCCTGATCTCGGCGAGTTCGCTGCCCGAGCACGCGACGATGGTTCCGCCGATATGCGCCGCGATGCGTTCGAAGTTCAGGTAGGCGTACTGCTTCATGCGCGATACGTCGCGGCGCAGGAACGAGAGTCCGTGCGGCGAGTAGAGGACCCTCGCATCCGGGGCGGCGATCCGGGCAGCGACTCGCCCCAGTACGCCGGCCTTCGACGAGTGCAGATGAATCGCGGTCGGCTTGCAGTCGCGCAGGTTACGGACCAGCGAACGCAAGCTCCGCAGGTCCTGTTTGATGCTCACCTCGCGCGCCATGTCGACGTACGTGAGCTTCACGTCGGGCAGGAACAGCGTTGAAAAATCGGTCGGGGTTTCCGGTCGGATCGAATGCAGCACCGTCACGTCGACACCGGTTGCCGCGGCATGGTTCGCGAGATGGGTCAGCATCGACAGCACGCCGCCGCCAAATGCCTCGGCAATATGAACGATCTTTTCTTTGGTCATCTTCGGGTCCAGCGATCCGATCGCACATTCATCGCCCATCGTGACGATGAGCAGCCTGAAAATCGTGCGGTCTCGGTGTCCGGTTCGTTAAACTATGCATTCCTGATTGTTAAATGCATGGCAGTCTTGGCCATTGGATCCTGCTGTCGCGGTCGCATGTGTGAGCTGGCGAGGCGGCCCGGTGATTCCGGCCGATGCAATATCGGGTAGACGTTGCCGACGCGCACCGAACACGACGCAGCACGAAGCATCCATGTCGCGTTCTACGTGGCGGCTAGATTCCTCGGAACATCGGATGCCGGCGTTCGACTACGACGACTGGAGACGAGAACGTGGCGAAATCCGGTCAGTGCGCGTGAATCCACTGGTCCGGATCATTGTGCAGCGCATGCGCGACCCGCTGGGTGCGATGGCTTACCGAAGGCGCGATTCGGCGCCGGAAGCGCTGGTCCCGCGCTGCTATCGAGCGTCGGCGCGACGACCGGATGACTTGCGCACGCGTGCGAGAGGGTTGGAGATGTAGCGAATCGCGCGGTTGCTGAGCGTTGCTGACGGCAGCAGGCACGCGAGTGACAGCCCGGCGACGGCCACCTTCTTGGCAGGACCCCAGAACGGATTGCGGAGCACGGTTTGCCAGTAGCGCCCGGATTCGCACAGGAACCAGCGCCAGCGCCGCACGAGCGGCGCGTGATATAGGGTGCTGGCGAAGCGGGCCTTTTCGATCGCGAAGTCGAGCGGCGCGATCGGTAACGCCTCGTGCAGCCGCGTGCCGGCGATCATGCGCAGCGTCGACCACCGGCGTTCAGCCTTCTGCGCGCCTGTCGCGGCGTCTTCCGAATTGGTGAGGGCAAGGGCTGGCGTGCCGTCGGCCGGGCGCGTATCCGGCTGCTGATGCACGCGATAGCCGCCGAGCGTTGCATCGATCATGTGCACGTTGCCGAGCAACGCGATACCGTAGATCGCGTAGAAGTCGGCGCCATGCAGGTTGTCCGGGGTGACGGGCACCGGAAAGATGCGCTTGAGCGCATCGACCCGATATGCGTTGCCCGATGCTGGCGGCGACGGGTACAGCCAGCCCGCGCGCAGCAGGCGGCCGCAATCGGTGTCGACGGCTGACTGCGGCACGCTCGCCCCGGTCATCGCACCGTCGCGTGCGATCACGTCGAGCCGGAAATGCACCTTCACGAAATCGCCGGACGCGAACGCTGCCAGCACGCGGGTCGCGGCGTCGTCATAGAGCAGGTCGTCCGCGTCGAGCAGAATGACGTAGCGCGTCGTGACGTGCTCGAGCGCGCGGTTGTATGCGGCGACCTGACCGCGATTCTCCTGAAACACCGCCGTCACGCGCTCGCCGTACGAGCGAATGATGTCGCACGAATCGTCGGTGGAACCGTCGTCGACAACCAGCACGCGTACATCGTGCGCGGTCTGTGCGAGCGCCGAATCGATCGCGTCGCGCAGGTACGCGCCATGATTGTAGTTGCAGATTGCGATGGTCAGGTCGGTCATGAACGGGTGCTGAACGAGCGAAGGGCGGGCGATCCGGGTGCGGCGCGCGTGGTGCTCTCCCGGGCGCACTGCACGTCGGGACCACGCCGCCGGATCGGGTGCGGCCGGTGCCTTTGGGCGATGCCGTAGCACGGTCGCGTCGCGTGATGGCCATGATACGCGTCGTCGATCGGCAGTCGGTTCGCGAGCCTACCGTTCTGCGATTCGCTTCAAGGGAAGCGCGATGGTCAACGGCACGCGAGATCGCGCCGCGAGAGCGGGGTGCATTGGTCTGTTGACGCACCGAAACCCGGCTGTTTCGAATGGTCTAATCGAACGTATCTTATCGCCCGCTTTTGGCGGTATCACGGGCAGGCAACCAGGCCGGCATGCCAGCCGACGCGCACGAAGTCATTCGAGGGAGCAGATTCGATATGCGTAGATCGCAAAGCCCGTTTCTCGCATGCGCGGCGATCGCCGGCATGTGCATGGCAGGCGGCCCGGCGTGGCCGGGTAGTGCCGTGGCAGCAGTCGGTACGCCCGCACCGGGCGCGCTTCATGCGAACGTACCGGACGCGTACGTTCGTCCCGCCGCGGACGCGGGGGATCAGACCGACACGCTGCAACGTGCGCTGGACGCGTTGCAGCCGGGCCAGCGACTGATATTCGCGCCGGGGCGGTACGTGATCGGCCGCTCGCTGGTCGTGCGGCAGCCGAATGTGGTGTTGTCGGGCTACGGCGCGACGCTGATCGCGACAACTCCCGACGACCAGACGATCGAGATGCGCGGCGACGGTACGACACTCGTCGGCTTCCGGCTCGCGGGAACCGGCACGACGCGGCTCACGACGCCCGCGTCGACGAAGGTCGAGGTAACGGGGCGCGGCGTGCAGGTGCTCGACAACGTGGTCGACGGCGGCGCCGGCGCCGGCATCTTCGTGTTCGGCGGCGCGGACGTCGCGATCGTCGGCAACGAGGTGCTGTCGACGCTGGCGGACGGCATTCACATGACGCACGGCTCGCACAACGTGCTCGTGCAAGGCAACGTCGTGCGCGGCACCGGCGACGACATGATCGCCGTGGTGAGTTACCTGGCGGAAGGCGTGCTGACGCGCAACGTGCTGATTACCGGCAACTCGCTGGAGGGCAATCCGTGGGGCCGGGGCATCACGGTGGTCGGCGGTGCGAACGTCACCATCTCGAACAACATCGTGCGCAACGTGCAGGTGAGTTCGGGGATTCTCGTCGCGCAGGAAGACAGCAACCGCACCGCCGGCTCGTCCGACATCCGCATCGAGCGCAACTCGATCGCGGATATCCAGACCGCGACGGGGCGGCCCGATCCGCGCCCGATCACACAGCAGGCTGCGATCGAGGTCAGCACGTGGTCGGGTTCGGTGTCGCGCGTGACCGTGATCGGCAACCGCGTATCGCACGCGCGATTCGACGGCATTCGTCTGTGGGGAAACGTGTCCGGCGTACGTATTGCGGACAACCAACTGTCAGAGATCGGCGGAATGCCGGTCCGGATCGACCCTGCGCACGATTGCGCGGCCGGCCGGTCGGCGAAGGCATCGGGAGGGCGAGCGAAGGGCACGCCGTGTGCGGCCGTGCTTGAGTCCCTGTCGGCCGCCGATGACGCGGTCGGCGCGGATACGTCGTTGTTGCCGCGCGTGCGCGAGTCCGTCCGGCAGGCGCGTTGGTCGCAAGGCGGAATCGACTGATGGTGCGTCGCGTGGGACGCTGGTTTGCGGCGACACGCGGAGAACGTGCCGCCGCCGCTTGATCGCGCGGCGGCGCCCGTCATCGTCGCGCGCGCCGCCGCGATCGGCACGCGCCTACCGGATGACGCCGCGTTCCGCAACTTCCTCGTCCGGTTCGCGCGAGGCGAGCGACGCGCGCTGCGGCGCGGTCTCGACAACCGGCCGCCCGTACAGATCGTCGAACCGCACGATATCGTCTTCGCCGAGATAGTCGCCCGACTGCACCTCGATGATCTCGAGCGGAATCCGGCCGGGATTCTCGAGACGGTGGACCTCGCCGACGGCGATATAGGTCGATTCGTTCTCGCTGAGCAGAAAGGTTTCGTCGCCGCGCGTGACCTTCGCGGTACCGCGCACGACGATCCAGTGCTCGGCACGGTGATAGTGCATCTGCAGCGACAGCCGCTTGCCGGGCTCGACGACGATCCGCTTCACCTGGAACCGCTCGCCGAGATCGATCGAATCGTAGTGTCCCCACGGCCGCTGCACCTTGCGGTGTTCGCTTGCCTGCGGGCGCTGCTCGGTCTTCAGGCGCGCGACGATGTTCTTCACGCGCTGCACGTCGTGCTTGTTCGCGACCAGCACCGCATCGGGCGTCTCGATCACGACGACGTCCTTCATCCCGACGCACGCGATCAGCCGGCCTTCCGAGCGCACGAAACTGTCCTGCGTATCCTCGAACACGATCGGGCCGCGCGCGACGTTGCCCTGATCGTCCTTCGGCATGATTTCCCAGATCGCATCCCAGGTGCCGACGTCCGACCAGCCCGCGGAAAGCGGGACCACGATGCCTTCGATGCCGAGTTCGGGGCTCTGCGCGAGGCGTTCCATGACCGCATAGTCGATCGAGTCGGACGGACAGGCGTCGAAAGCCGCCGCGTCGATTCGGAAGAACGGGTCCTCGGCGGTGCCCGCGCGCCATGCCGCGTCGCAGGCCGCATGGATGTCGGGTGCGAGCGTCCCGATCGCCTTCAGCCAGATCGATGCGCGCGTGATGAAAATTCCGCTGTTCCACCAATAATCGCCCGAATGCAGGTAGCGTTCGGCGAGGGCGGCGTTCGGTTTCTCGACGAACCGCCCGATTGCATAGCCGCCTTGTCCGCCGCGGCGACCGGTGCGCGGTTCGCCGACCTGGATGTACCCGTAGCCGGTTTCCGCGCGGCGCGGCAGCACGCCGAGGGTGACGATCGCGCCTTCCTGTGCGTAGCGCGCCGCGCGTCCGATCGTTTCCTGGAATGCGGCGACGTCGCCGATCACATGATCGGCCGGCATGACCACGAGGATGGGGTCGTCCGCAAGCGCACTGGCGTCGAGCGCCGCGAGCGTCAGCGCAGGTGCCGTATTGCGCGCGGCCGGTTCGAGCAGGATACGGGGAGGCGCCGCGCGCCCGAGCACCTGAGCGGCGCTCATGATGCGATGCTGTTCACCGCATACCAGCAGCAGCGTGTCGCCGAGTGCCGCGTTCGCGATGCCGTTCAGGCGGCGCGCGGTCGACGACAGCGGCGATTCGTTCGAGGTCAGCTCGATCAACTGCTTCGGATACTGCTCTCGCGACAACGGCCAGAGGCGCGTGCCCGAACCGCCGGCGAGAATGACGGGCAGGATGCAGGGCAGCTCCGGTTCGGGAACCGGGCGAAGGGTGGCGCTCATCGATTGACTCCGGTATCGGCGGACAGCCGGTTGTGTGCGCAGCCGTCGACGCGCGCGTCCTCGTCTCGCGATCGCGGCGCGGAGAGGCTCCGCGACAGGAGCTGGCGCAGCGCGCCGGCGGCGCGGCCTGCCGGCCGGACGAGACCGACGAACGGCACACCCTGTTCCAGATAGGGGCCGTAAGCCTTGCGGAATCCGAAACGCTTGTAGAAAGCCTGGCGCTGTGCGGGCACGTGCGTGCGCACGGACACGTCGGGCCATGCGGCTTGCGCGGCCGTGAGCGCGCGCTGCATCAGTTGCTCGAGGGTGCTGTCGTCGCGACATGCCTCGCTCGTCAGTACCTTGTCGATCACGACGTCCGGATCCGCGTCGTCGCCGGGGAGCACGCGCGCGTAGGCGACGACTTCCGTCGTGTCGCCCCTGTGCATGCACGCGAACACGTGCAGCGCATGCGCATCCTTGCCGTCGATGTCGAGATGCGTGTACGCGTCCTCGACCACCAGCACCGCGTTTCGCGAGCGCAGGATTGCGTAGAGATCGATGGCGCTCAGATGTTCGAATTCACAACAATGCCATTCCATGATGCTGTCCTCGTGTGAAGCCTTCAGCACGCCGGGCCGCATCAACGCGTTCGTTGCATGCGGCCCAACGATATCCATGATGCGGATGCGGTGCGCGGCGGTCTGTTCGAAAGCGTACTCACGCTCCCGTTACTCCTGATTCGCGGGGCCGATGCCGCGAAACGGGACGCGTGCCGCGATTGGGGCAATGTGCGGTAGCACACGGTGGCCGTATGGCGGCTTTCCCATAATTGACGCATCGCGACGGCCCGCTGCGAAACGCGCAGCGAGGTCGTCCGCATCGAACGAGATTGAAGGACCGGGGGCCTTGCTTGAAGATTGAGATCGTTCATGGCGGTCAGGTCGCGCATCGCGATCGGCTGTCGCTCGCACACCACCGTCTACCGCATCGCCGATTTCCTCGCGGTGCGCGCATCCTTCATCTGGCCGCGATCATTTCGCCCTGCCGGCCAACACGCGCATACTTGCCATTCCGCGCTGCCCAACTCTTTTGGCGCTGCGCGCGGGCTTGCGCCAGCGCCGAGCCTGTCGCATCGGCATGCCGCCAGCGACCGGAGGTGGCGCGACAGGCACGGACCTCATGCTGCATCGCGACAGGAGACGGACGATCCGGCCGGCCGCTTCGTTACGATGTTGTAACGGGCGCGCCCGGTTCGCCCGCGTTCGATGTGTCACGCCGGCGTCGCGCTGGACGCGCGATTACCGACGCACGAAACATGTTGTCCGGACTTTTTGTGCGATTCAGGCGAGAATCGCGGGCAATGAGAGGCACCGATCTTGCAGAAAAGTGGGATTTGCCACTGATTGACAGGAATGGTCGTAGATAATCAAATCTGAGTCGCTAAATGCGCGCCGCGACGGCGGAGCGGCAGCGTAATGGCCTGAATTGTTATTTATCTTTTGGTAACAAGGCCATCTCGATACGGGGTGTAAATTCAGGAGCAGATGAAATGAGGTCACCATTCCGGAAGCGGGTTGGCGGCCATCCGGTTCAGCATCGGGCGCGACTGTCGTGTACGACGCGACGCAAATGCGGACGAAATTTCCGTTTGCCGACGTGCTCCGCCTGACGGCGCGTCGCATGAAAGCCGGAACGCCTCGGCTCCCGTGGCCGCGCGTTCCCTTCGAGTTCGATGACAACGAGGCCGGATAACATCCGGCTCGACCTCCGGGGGCTCTCGCCTTGTGCAGTTTCGATCTTCGCCAAAGCTGCGGAAACGCAGTAGGGACAGGCGGCCATGCGCCGCCGACCGCAGCGCACGCGAACGATTCGCGGAGTGGAGAAAGTGATGGTTCGTTATGAATATGCCAATAGCGCGCGATAACAGCGCAGGCGGGGGGAGGACTACCGTGCAGCGTCCTCTGATTTACTGGACCCAGTCGCCGTCCGTCATGCTGCGCAAGGAGCTTGCTCGGCGCGACTGGAAAGTGACGGTCGTTGCACACGCAAACGAATTGCGCGACACCTCCGGCGAAATCACCTGCGGCATCCTCGACCTGAGCGGCGGCCATGCTGACGCGATCGGCAGCATCGCGTCGACTTGCGCGTCGATGCGCGATGTCGTATGGGTCGCGCTCGTCGAAACCGGCCAGACGGCCTCGCCGAACGTGCGCGCACTGTTGCGCGACTATTGCTTCGACTACATCACGTTACCCGCGTCGCACCAGAGAATCGCCGATACGGTCGGCCATGCGTACGGAATGGAATGCCTGTTCGCGCGCGATCGCGAAGCCCTCGAATCGCGGGAGCACGGCATCGTCGGCACCTGTAGCGCGATGCTGCGGCTGTTCGATACGGTGCGGCGCTTCGCGCGCACCGACGCACCGGTGTTCGTGTTCGGCGAAACGGGAACCGGCAAGGAGCTGACGGCCGTCGCGATCCATCGTCATTCGGAACGGCGCAACGGCCCGTTCGTCGCGGTCAACTGCGGTGCGATCCCGCCCCACCTGCTGCAATCGGAACTGTTCGGCTACGAGCGCGGCGCGTTTACCGGCGCGAACGCACGCAGGATCGGCTACGTCGAGGCCGCGAACGGCGGCACGCTGCTGCTCGACGAAATCGGCGACCTGCCGCACGAGAGCCAGGCGAGCCTGCTGCGCTTCCTGCAGGAGGGCGCGATTCATCGCCTCGGCGGCAGCGATCCGGTGCCGGTCGACGTGCGGATCGTCTCCGCGACCCACGTTGATCTGCGTGAAGCGATGGAAGAAGGGCGTTTCCGCGCGGACTTGTTCCACCGTCTGTGCGTGATGCGCATCGATCAGCCGCCGCTGCGTGCGCGCGGCAAGGACATCGAGCTGCTCGCCCATCACATGCTGGAACGCTTTCGTGGCGACGCGCGCCATCGTGTGCGCGGCTTCTCGACGGATGCGATCACGGCGCTCTACAAGCACGACTGGCCGGGCAATGTCCGCGAACTGATCAACCGAGTGCGGCGCGCGGTCGTGATGACGGAAGGGCGCCTGATCACCGCGCAGGACCTCGAGCTCGAATACTGTCTCGACGCCGCGTCGCCGTCCGTTGCCGATATCCGCAAGTCGATCGAACGTGAAGCGATCGAATCCGCGCTGCTGCGCACGCGCGGACGCGTCGCCGCTTCCGCGCGCGAGCTCGGTGTGTCGCGTGCAACACTCTATCGCTGGATGGAAGCGTACGGAATCGAGCGGCCGCGCGGCACGGGATCGTCGGACTGACGTGTGCGGCGCGGCCGTGCGACTGTGTGTGTGGTCCCGGTCCCGGTCGCGTCAGCCGGCCAACGCGGCGCGCACGGTTCGTGCGGCGTTGACCGCGCGGATCTCGACGGTCGGTGGCGCGCCGGCGGCCGGATGGTCGCCGGCGTTATCCTGCGGCACGAGCGCGACGCGTGCCGGCGTGCCGGGCGCGAGATCGAACCAGTCGTCGCGCGGCACGAAGCCCGGTGCGTCGATCTGCACGTGACGCGCGACGTGGCGCGTATCGATGTCGACGTGCCACGTGTCGCCGGTGCGCGACACGCATGCCTCGATGCCGGGTTCGCGGCGCGCGAATACGGCCGGATGGGTGCGGGACGGGAAGTAGAAGGCCTGCGACAGAAGCGTGCCGTCCTCGGCGCGCAGCGTCGCGACGACGGTATCGTGCTCGCACGGGCCGAAGCGATACGCGTAGGTCCAGTCGAAGAAGCGGCCGAGCAATTCGGCCGAATCGAGCCGCACCGTGCCGTGCGCGGCGATCCGGAGCGGCCCGCCGGCCCGCGCGACCGGCGTGCGGCCGTCGCGCAGCGCGACCAGCTCGACGGCTGCCGACAGCGGCGCCGGCCGCTCGTTGATCACGTGCACGTCGAGCCCGTTCAGCCCTTCGTCGACGAGCAGGACCTGCACCGGTTGAAGTACCTGGCGCAGCGCATACCATGCCGATTTCGGCCGATGCGTCGCATCGAGCAAGCCCCATCCGGCGCCCGCCATCACGTCCTGGAACTGCCAGACGAGCGCACCCGCGCAGCGTGAGCCGGTGCGCCGCCATTCCGAGAACGTGTCCCGCATCAGGTCCGCGATCACCGCGCGCGACAGCTCGAAGTAACGCGACGGGTCCTCGCGCCGCAGGCGGTCGGGTGCCACGTCGTACAACGTCTGCAGATAGTGATCGCGAATATCGTCGAAATCCCACGACGTGCCGGGATCGCGCGGCACGGCCGCTTTCCAGCGCGGCTCGTGTACGCCGGGCCAGCCGAGGCTTGCGAGCATCGCATCGCACGGCACGTTCGCGAACGCGAGGCATTCGCTTGCGAAGCGCACGTCGGCGCGGCGCGCGTCGTCGAGCGGGCGAAGGTACGCGCCGACGCCATAGTAGTGCGATACGCGTTCGCGCGGCATGAACGGCAGCACGCCGCCGTCGGGCGAGTCGGGGACGTAAAGCGCGTCGGGTCGTCGCTTCGCCACATGGCCGGCGAGGCGCTCGGCGGTCAGTTCGAGGAAGCGCTGTTTGGGCCCGAGCCCCGACATCGCGGCCTGCTGCGCGATCTCGCTGCCGCCGCACAGCACCGCGAGCGATGGCGACGCACGGTGGCGCGTGAGGAACTGTTCGACTTCGCGATCGACGGCGTCCGCGAACGCGTGATCGTCGAGCGCGTAGTCGAAGTTCGCGAACATGAAGTCATGCCAGACCAGCAGTCCGAGCCGGTCGCACCACGCGTGGAATGCGTCGGCCTCGTACGCCATCGTGCCGCCGACGCGAATCATGTTGAAGCCTGCGTCGCGCGCGTGTCCGAGCAGGCGGCCATAGGTTGCGTCGTCCGCGTGCAGTGCGAGCGGCGCAGCGCTGCTCCAGCAAGCACCGCGCGCGAACACGCGCACGCCGTTCACGCGCACGCCGAACCCTTTGCCGTCGTCGCCCGCGTCCTGCTCGATCGTGCGAAAACCTGTCGCGCCGAGCGGCCGTCGGTCGGCGCCGATGTGTAATGCGACGTCATAGAGCACCGGTTCGCCGTGCGTGTGCGGCCACCAGCGGCGCACGTTCGGCACCGCGACGCTCGCGTGCAGGCGGCTGACGCCGCTGCGCTCGAGCGTCGCGTGGTGCTCGCCGCACGACAGCCGGGCCGTGAACGCCTCGGGCAGCGGTCCGGCGAACGCGAGTTCCGCGTCGAGCCAACCGGTGTCGCCGTCGATCCGCGCATGCAGGTCGCAATGAACGAGAACGGGGCCGTCGGCCGGATCGAGCACGTCGACGGGCCGCCACGGTCCGGTCGGCACGCAGCGCGGAAACCAGCCGGGCATGTGTCCGAGCAGCGACGTGCGAACGGTGCGCAGCGTCGCCGGTTCGGCCAGGCGCGTGCGCCAGCGTGCACGCCGCGGTGCGCGCACGTCGCGCAGGTGCGGCGCGAGGGCGCGGAAGCAGACGGTCAGCCGATGCGTGC
This sequence comes from Burkholderia sp. Bp9004, assembly GCF_003858025.1. Classification (NCBI taxonomy): domain Bacteria; kingdom Pseudomonadati; phylum Pseudomonadota; class Betaproteobacteria; order Burkholderiales; family Burkholderiaceae; genus Burkholderia; species Burkholderia sp. Bp9004. Next base: position 172,507 of record NZ_QTQD01000001.1, read on the forward strand.
CGTCGAGCGACACGGGCACGTCGTGCGCGACGAACATGCTGTCCGAGCGCAGGATCGGCGTGTCGTCGAGCCATGCTTCGGCGAGTGTCGCTAGGCCGTGAAAGCGCAACACGCGCGGCCCGTATCCATGCAGTTCGACGCGATACCAGTGGTCGCGCTCGGCGAGCGACGCCGTGTCGTCGGGCCGTCCAGCCAGCGAGAGCGCTTGCGCGACCGTGCCGGGGACGGGGGCGGCGACCCAGCCGTCGGCGGGAAGATCGAGCGGCCCGCGCGCGGCGCCCGCGGCCGTGGCGAGCATCGACCACGCGAGCGCGGCTGGGGCGCGCGTCACCGCATCAACGGCACGGGGGCCGCGTCGCCGCGAACGGGTGTCGCGTGCTGAAGCGGCGGGGTGATCTGCCGCGCGCAGTCGATCAGGTCGGCGTAAGCCGCTTCGATCGCTTCGAGCGTCGCGTCGCCGCGCTCTTCCTTGCCGCGCGCGCAGGCCCGCGCCAGCCGGAACTCAAGCACCATCGCCTCGGACGCGATGCGGTCGCAGGCGATGCGAATCTCGGCGAACGGTCCGACGCAGCCACTTGCCTGCAGCCAGCGCGCGTAGTGGCCGAACAGTTCGAAGTTCGCGCCGAGTTGCCGCACCGAATTGAACGAGTACGCGTGGAACCGTTCGAGCGGGGAGACGGCGAGTGATTTCGCATCGATCTGCAACTGGCGCCGGAACATCGTGACCGGATTGACGACCGGCAGGCGGCGCAGATGGCGCTGCAGCGACGCGAGCGAGGCTTCGCACAGTGCGCGCTCGTCAAGCGGCGCGAAACGCCGCTTCGCGCACTCGACGTAAGGCGGCAGCGGCATCGGCGAACCGCCGCCGACGAGGCCGTCGTAGTCGATATCCTCGGCCACGTAATAGCCGCTGTTGTGGAAGTAGCCGATCTGGCGGCGCGTGCGATCGATCGCGTCGATACCGATCGTCGTCTTCGTATGCTGCGTGCGGTAGCTGCTGCCGCGCGTGTCCGGCAGGAACCACGCGTCGACTTCGACGATCATCAGGTGACCGCGCGCGACCTGCGTCTCGATGTGCTGGTCGAGCGGCTCGTAGATGGAGTGTTCCTGCACGACGATTCCGTAAAGTCGCTCCAGTTCGTCGTGCGGAAACTTGAAGAACGTGAACTGGTCGCCCTCGAAATCGAGTGCGATCGTAAACGGCAGTGCCGCGTACGGATTGAGGCCCCACCACCGGAGCACCTCGAGCCACATGTCGACGTAGCAGTTGGTCTGCTTCCAGACCATCTCCTGACTGTGCAGCGGGTGCGGCCGGTAGTGGCGTGCGCGGTGGCGCACGTCCTCGAACGACGCATCCTCGCCGTCGCGGGACACGAATTTCATCGCGTACCCCACAGCACGTCGCGAACGTCGGCAGGCCATGCGTCGATGTCGAAACCATGATGACGGAACAGCGCGAGCGTCAGCCGCTCGAGGCCGAAGCCGACACAGCCCGTGTGCGCGACGTCACCCGTTGCAGTGCGGATGTCCCACAGCAACCCGAAGTGATCCATGTGGTAGTTGAAGCTCAGGCACGCGGTCTGGCGATCGTCGTGCTCGATCGGGATCAGAAGCTCGAACTTCAGGTTCTGCTCGCGCTGGCTGTTCGCGACGATCTTGCCGCCGCGCCCGAAGAACGGATCGTTCGCGAGATCGATCGCGTTCGGCAGGCGCAGCGCCTCGATCATCCGCGTGCCGCGCTCCATCCACGTCGCGCGGAACGCGACGATCTGCTCGGGCGTGCCGATCTGCACGTATTCACGCATCCGGAACAACTGCATGCGGGTCGGGTCGAGCGACGGCTCGTGGCGGAAGCAATACGAAAACACGTCGACGATGCGGCCGTGGTCAGGCAGTGCACCCGCGCGCGCGACGACCGGATAGACCGGGTAGCAGGCGGCCGGCGTCATCACGACGTAAGTCGGCTTCTGGCTTTCGGTCCAGTCCTCGCCGCGGTCGAGGCACTGCAGCACGCGCTGGTGACGCTGTTCGTCGCCGCAGAACGCGTGCACGCTGCCCGCGAGTTGCGGGAAGCTCTTCATGTATTCGCTGCGCTCGAATTCGGTGCGGCTCATCGCCGGCGGGAAGCGCAGCACTTCGGCCTGCTGGTCGGCGCCGAGGCGCGTGACGAAGGCGTCGAGCGCCTCGACGACGCGCTCGAACCGTTCGCTGCGGCCGAACAGGCCCTGGATGCCGGTCGACACGAGCAGGCCCGCATCGATCAGCTCGTCGCGCAGCGGATTGACGCCCGCGCGGTCGAGCGGCGCGTCGGACGGGGTGGCGGCAGAGGGCACGGACAGGCGGTCGTTCACGAATGGATCTCCAGCGTCGCGGGACGCAATGCGAGCAGCAAGCTCGCGGTATTGGCGGCAATGCGGTCGTTGCTGATCATCAGCGGCGCCGCGTGCAGGTCGCGCAGATGGCGGCCGATGCTGAACGGCGTGCCGTGCTTGTAGCCGGCCATCCCGCAGATCATCATTGCCTGCTGTGCGACTTCGAGCGCGGTCGACGACACATAGGTCTTCAGCGTGTTGATCTCGGCAGCCCAGGCCATGCCGGCCGACCACGAGCGGGGCGACGCGCTGGCATAGAGGCGCAGTACGTTGTCGACGCGGGCCTGCATCGCCTGCATCAGCGCAAGCGATTCGGCGATGCGCCGCGACGCGGGCGACGGCGCGCCGTCAGTCTGGCGCGCCTGCGCGCGGAAGAACTGATGCGCGCGATGGAACGCATCGCCGGCCACGCCGATCCACACCGCCGCCCACAGGATGTGCGAAACCGGCACCATCGTCTGTTCGGCGATCTGCGCGAACGGCACGGGCAGGCATTGCTCGGTCGCGCCGTGTGCGTCGAGCACGAAGCCGTTGCTGCACGTTCCGCGCATGCCGAGCGTGTCCCATTCGCCGCGGCGCGTGAGCGTATAGCCGTCGCGCAGCAGGGTAACGAGCACCTGGTCGGACGCCGGCGCGTCGGCGTCGCGCCGCGCGGTCGCGAGGATACCGTCCGCATAGTCGCCGTACGAGATCGTCGGCGCGGACTTGTGCAGCCGGAATTCGCCGCCGTTGGTCGCGAGCGCGCACTGGCTCGCGCGCAGGTTGCCGCCGACGCCGTCTTCCGACGTCGCCGACGCGAGCAGCCACTGATGGCGCACGAGCTGCTGCAGGAACAGCTTGTGCCAGCCCTGGTCGGCAGCGTGATTGACGATGCAGGCGACCTGGATCTGGTGCATCGCGAACACCATCGCCGACGATGCGCAGGCCTGGCCGAGGATCGAGCATGCCGATGCGATGTCGGCCAGCGATGCGCCGGCGCCGCCGAGCTGGGCCGGGACCATTGCGCTCAGCAGGCGGCGCGCGCGCATGGCCTCGATCGCTTCGACAGGGCAGCGCGCGTCGCGATCGACCGCATCCGCGTGCTGGGCGGCGATTTGCGCGACCGCGCGCGCGGCCTCGTCGAGCCGGCGTGCATCGTCGTCGGCCGCGAGTTCGGGAAGCAGCGCGCTCATGCGGAATGCTCGGAGCGTTGCAGCGTAGCGATCGTGTCCGCGAGCGCGTCGATGCTGCGGAACAGATTGCGGTTCAGCATCTCGTCGGGAATCTCGATGTTGAACTGCTTCTCGATCGCGAGCATCAACTGGATCGTGTCGAGCGAGGAGAGGCCCGCTTCGTAGAGGTCGTCCCCGTCACCGATCGAATCGATCGCGGCTTCGAGGTGGGCAACGTGCTTGAGGATGGTTCTGATTTCGTTTTTCACGTGCTGCTCCGGCGTGTGTGATGTCGTCCGCACGGTCGGACGCGCGCAGCGCGCTGACATCCCCCCGGCAGTCCGGCATCAGTAGACCATTCGCAAGCACGGCGTTCTGTACGCCACCCTACAATCGGCTGACTCGGATCGCACGCGTGCGCCGAAACGGCGTGCGCATCACGCGCGTGCCGCGGCGGTCACGCTCGAGTCGGCCGACAGGATGCGCTTCATCTCGTCGCGCACGATCGCGCGGCAGCCGCACGACATTTTCTCGAGGCCCGCAAGATCGGCAAGCTCGATCGAGCTCCGGTACTGCCGAATCAGGCCGAGCTTCTGAATCTCGCCGGCTGCGTCCGTGACCGTCTCGCGACGCACGCCGAGCATCTGCGCGAGCATGCTGTGGGTGACCTGGATCTCGATGCTGCGCGACCGGTCGTAGGCAAGCAGGAACCATCTGCATAACTGATGTTTGAGCACGTGATGGCGGCTGCAGAACGTGATCTGCGATACCTGGGCCATCAGCAGGCGCACGCAGACAAACACGAGATGGCGAATCACCGGCGACGCATCGAAAGCGGCGGCGAAGATGCGTCGGTCCAGCCGGTAGACGAAGCCGTCGCGGCATGCGACGGCACGGCACGGCATCCGGCCGCTGCCGCCGATCACGTCGTCGCATACGACACTCTCGCTGCCGATCTCGGCAACTTCCAGCGTCATGCCGCCGGACGAAACGTACTGCAGCGAAATCGCCGTCGTGACGGGCAGGTAAACCGCGGCGAGCGTTTCGCCGGGCTCGCACAGCACCTGGCCCGATTTCAGGTGAACGAGCTGAAGATTGGCAATCAGCGTGGCGCGTTCCTCGCGGTCGAGGGCCGCGAGGAACCGGTTGGCGTCGAAGCTGTGGGAGAGCTCGATCATGCCGTTCGCGTGGGCGACGGCGTCATTGGCCTGGTGGGTCACGGCGCATCCTCGTAGGGGGCGGTCGCACGTCGCGCGGCGGCATCCCCGGGGATTTAGCACGCGCGTGCGGATTTGTGTTCGTCGAAATTCGAATGACGATGGCGGGAAAAGGCTAGCACGCAATTGAATTCGATAAATTGCGCACTACGTCACTTCACAAAGTTTGACGATTCAACGTAAATGAAAATGTTATATGGATTTGAAGATCATGCTCTGAAGAGTTAATCGCGTTGATATGGATCGACGGATAAGTCGAGAATTCGATGTCGATCCGGAATCAATCGAGAAGTGACGGGTATCGTACATGTAAAACATTAAGAATGCATCTAGCATTATTTGACAATTGAGATTGAGGTTGTAAAGTTATCAATGAAATCATGTGGTTACGTCTGTTATGTGCGTTCGATTACAAAGCCGTAAATTAATGTGTAGATTCATATTTGAGACAGTTTCAAACGATCATTCGAGGTGCCGTGAACCGCCCGGGCGCCATGCGAGACATCACGGAAACAATTGAAAACGGCCCGTAAGTATTTGAACGATAAGCTTCGCGCGCCGCTGTTGGCGCCGCCGCGCACTCGGTGATCATTGATCAGTCGAATCGCTTCCTGTGTCCACTGTGGCAGAGGGTGTCCGAAAATGAGACGCTTTTGACAGTTTTCAGTTGGTAATTCGGCGGGGCTAAATCGCTGGTCATTTATATATTAAGGATGAAGCTGGTATTGGCACGTAAATCGCTTATTGAGATGGGCGCATCGAAACGGGACTCCCGATTCGATCCGGCGGCGTGAAGCCGCAGGTCGATTGGATGGAGGGTTGTGGGCCGCAACCCGCGTCGCCATCCGGACGCGCATCACGATAACGAGTTCCGCTGACGCAGTTGCATGCGGCGCGGAAGACAAATGGGATACAGACATGCTTCATCTTCACTCGAGCTACTCGGCGAATGCCATCCTCGATGCCCTCCCGGAGGACAGCATCCGTGCCATCGCACCGCACCTCGAACTGGTCAGGATCAAGGCCGGCATGCTCGACCGTGTCGGGGAACCGATGCGCCATCTGCATTTCCCGACGACCGCCATGATGTCGGTGCAGCACCTGATGGAAGACGGCGCGATGGTCGAGGTTGCCGTGGTCGGCCGCGAAGGTGTGGTCGGCCTGGCGACGCTCGTCGGCGGCACCTCGGTATCGAACCGCATCGAAGTCCGTATCGGCGGGATGGCCTACCGTGTGCCGACCTGCGTGATGCGCGCGGAATTCGAACGTTCGCCGGCGACGTATCGGCTGTTGTTGAACTACTGCCAGGCGATGATGGCGCAGATTTCGCGCAGCGCGTTGTGCAACCGCCATCACTCGGTCAGCGAGCAGTTGAGCCGCTGGCTGCTGCTCGCGCATGACCGGATCGACGGCGACGAACTGGCCGTCACGCAGCAGACGATCGCGAACATGCTCGGCGTGCGTCGCGAGGGGGTGACGGAAGCAGCCGGCAACCTGCAGGAAGCCGGGCTGATTCGTCAGCGTCGCGGCCGCATCACGGTGCTCGACCGCGACAGCCTCGAGCGCCAGGCGTGCGAGTGCTACGAGCTGATTCGTGCGGACTATCGCCGGCTGCTCGGCACGCGTGCGGGCGTGCGATCGATGCCGGTGCGACCGCGCATGTACGACGTGCACGGCGGATTCCCCGCGCACGGTGCGTGACGATGCATGCGATGGCGGGTGGAGCGAATACGATGCGGCGCGCCGCGATCGCCGCGGCCGATGCCGCGCTCGTGCTGGCAGGCGCGCTCTCCGCGCAGGCGGTGATGGGACTCGCATGGCGCGATCTGTCGGACGCGCAGCGCGGCGCGATTGCATTGCTGTGCGCGTTGACGGTCGCGCTGTTGCCGCGCAGTGTGCGCTTGTTGCGCGGCGCGGCATCGTCGCATGACAGCGGCACCGTGCTGACGCGCACGATGATCGCCGTTGTGTGCGCGGGCATGCTGACGGTGGCCGGCACGATGTGGATCATGAACCGCGGCGGCACGGTCACGACGCGCTGGATTGCGCGGACGGTGCTGTCCGGCGACGCGGCACTGCTGCTTGGCAGGCTGGCACTGTGCGCGCTGGCGATCAAGCGGGGCGATCCGCGCGCGCGGCAGCGGCGGGTCGCGATCGTCGGCGCGACCGCTTACGGACGGGTGGCGATCGAGCGCATGCAGCGCGAGCCTGCCGGCCCGTTCGCGGCGGCCTGCGTGTTCGACGACGACGCGCCGGCCTCGGCAGCCGCCGACGGAATCGGCGGCGTCCCGGTGATCGGCGACTGGGGCGCGCTGCGGCGCATGATCCGCGGCGGCGAGATCGACGAAGTGTGGCTTACGCTGCCGATGTCGCACGAGTCGCGCATTCAGCGCATCGTGCGCGAATTGCGCGACGAGTTCGTCGAGTTGCGACTGTTGCCTGACGTGCGGCAGATGGCGGTCGTCGAGCGATCCGCGACCGATGTGCTCGGCATGCCGGCAATCAACCTCGCGACCACGCCGCGTTCCGCGCCGGAACTGTGGGCGAAGTTCGCGTTCGACCGGATGTTCGCGGTCGCCGTACTGATCCCGCTGCTGCCGCTGCTTGCGGTGCTGGCGGTCGCCGTGAAGCTGTCGTCGCCGGGGCCTGTCTTGTTCAGGCAGCGCCGCAAGGGTGCCGACGGTCGCGAGTTTCACATCCTCAAGTTCAGGACGATGCGCGTGCATCGCGCACAGCCCGGTGTCGTGCGGCAGGCATCGCGCAACGACGCGCGCATCACGCCTGTCGGCGCATTCCTGCGGCGCACGTCACTCGACGAGCTGCCCCAGTTCTTCAACGTGTTGTTCGGCCAGATGTCGGTGGTTGGCCCGCGTCCGCATGCGATCGAACACGACGACTTCTACCGGCAACTGGTCGACTGCTACATGTATCGCTATCGCGTACGACCGGGGATCACCGGATGGGCGCAGGTGAACGGCTATCGCGGCGAGACGCGCAAGGTCGAGGCGATGGCCGCGCGTGTGAAGTTCGATCTGTTCTACATGCAGAACTGGAGCTTCTGGTTCGACATGAAGATCATCCTGATGACGGTCGTTCGTGGCTTCGTCGGGCGTAATGCATTTTAATGAACAGGATTGCGAAGTATTATGCGCGGTTCTTTCGTCGTCGATGCGATGCTCCACGCAACGGCGCACCTGAAACCGCGCGTCAACCGTCCGACGGCGGCTGAGCGGCCGCCGGCGACGCGGTGGGCGTGACGGCGGGGCTGGCATCGGGCGCGGCTTGCGCGCTCGACGGCTGGATGGCGTGCTGGATCGTCGGCACGACCATCGTCGGGAACAGGGCCGCAAGGGCCACCCAGATGACGACGCCGAACAACATGACGTTCTCCCGGAAAGCCGCGGATTCACCGCGCATGCTTTCAATCTATGTCGCAACTTTTTACAGGGGATTGATCGACCTCAACGGCGGCTGCGTCAGACGAATGCGGGCGCGCGGGATTATCGCGTCGGTCCCCGGTTTTTCGCGCGCATGGTGCGGGCGCTGACGACGGTCAACACATGCGTGTGCATTGGGTTTATGCTGCGTCGAATGCGTCCGGCGCTTCGTGCGGCCGGGCGCGCATCCGGGCGCGGCGAGCCGGGCGTTCCGGCCCGCCGCGCACCGGCGCGACAACCGCGCGCCGCATGCGCTTTGCGCGGAACCCGGAAAAGGAGAGACGGCGATGGCGCTCGATCGAGAACAACGGCAGACGCTGCAGCGGCGCCTGACCGAGAGCGAGCTGGCGTTGCGGGCGAACATCCGCACGAGCGAGGACCAGCGCGCGTCGGAGTCCTATGCGGAGCTCGCCGGCGCGGCGCCGGACGAGGGCGACGAGGCGAACGCCGATCTGTTCGTCGACATGGATCACGCGCTGATCGGGATGAAGCTGGCCGAGTTGCGTGCGATCGGGCGCGCGCAGCAGCGCATCCGCGACGGCAGCTACGGCGAATGCATCGATTGCGATGCGCCGGTCGGCTACGCGCGGCTGCTCGCGCGCCCGACTGCCGAGCGTTGCACGCATTGCCAGTCCCTGTACGAGCGTCGCTACGCAACGACGCCGCGCGCATCGCTCTGATGTATCGGCGCAGGAGCCGCGCAGGCCGCATGCCTCGCGCGACATGACACGGGCAATCGGTGCAGGATGATCAACGGGCGCCCGTCGTCGTCGACATGCGGCGCCGGGCGGGCAGAGGCCGCCGCACCAGCGCACGGCGCCATCCACGTGGGAGGGAGCCACGCCGACCATGCCGATCCACAATGCCGAGTGTGCGGCCGTCTTCGCCGAAATCGCCGATATGCTCGAGATCCAGGGCGCCAACCCGTTCAGGGTGCGCGCCTATCGCAACGCGGCACGGACGATTGCCGATTACGGGCGCGACATTCCGGCGATGCTCGCGAGCGGCGGCGATCTCGGCCGGATTCCATCGATCGGTGCCGATCTCGCGGCTAAGCTGCGCGAGATCGCCTCGACCGGCACCTGCGAACTGCAGCAAACGCTGCGTCATGCGCTGCCGCGCGCGATCGTCGAACTGCTCGACGTGCCGGGGCTCGGCGCGAAACGAGTCAAGGCGCTGCATGACGCACTGCACGTCGAGTCGCTCGAACAGCTACGCGTCGAAGCGAAGAGCGGGCACGTGCGCGCGCTGCCGGGTTTCGGCGCGAAGACCGAAGCCCATCTCCTCGACGCGATCGACGACCGCCTGAAGCGCGAGCCGCAACGCTTCCTGCTGCCGGATGCCGCGCAATCGCTGATGCCGTTGCTCGAGCGTCTGCGCAAGGTGGCCGGCGTCGGGGAAGCTGTGCCGGCGGGCAGTTTTCGCCGCAACCGCGAGACGGTCGGCGACCTCGACATCCTCGTGACGGCGCGCGATCCGGCCGCGGTGGCCGATGCGTTCGTCGGCTACGGTGAAGTTGCGCGCGTGCTCGCGAACGGCAAGACGCGTTCGAGCGTCATGCTCGGCAACGGGCTGCAGGTGGACCTGCGCGTCGTCGATGCCGACGCGTTCGGTGCCGCGCTCGTCTATTTCACGGGATCGAAGGCGCACAACATCGCCCTGCGCAGGATCGCGCAGGCCGGCGGCCTGAAGATCAACGAATACGGCGTATTCCGCGGCGACGAGCGGATCGCGGGCGCGACGGAGGCATCCGTCTACGAGGCGATCGGTCTTCACTGGGTGCCGCCCGAGTTGCGCGAGGACCGCGGCGAGATCGACGCGTCGCGCGCGGGCACGCTGCCGGCGCTGGTCGAGCGCAGGCACGTTCATGGCGATCTGCATGCGCATACCAAGGCGTCGGCCGGGCGCGACAGCCTGCGCGCAATGGCGGATGCGGCCCGGGCCCGCGGGCTCGCGTATCTGGCCGTCACCGATCGCGCACCGGATACGCAAGGTGGCCGAGCGGATGGCGACTGGCTCGTGCGGCAGATCGACGAGATCGACCGCCTCAACGCGTCATTCGACGACTTCGTGCTGTTGAAGGGCGTCGAGGCCGGCATTCGCGAAGACGGTAGTCTCGACGTGCCCGACGACGTGCTTGGGCGCCTCGACCTCGTCGTCGGCGCGGTGCGCGACGGCTTCGACCTGTCGGGCGACGCGCAGACCGGGCGAATCCTGCGTGCGATGGATCATCCGTATTTCACGATCCTCGCGCATCCGACCGGCCGGCTGCTCGGCGAACGCGACGCATGTGAACTCGACGTGCCGCGTGTGCTCGCCGCAGCCGCCGCGCGCCGCTGCTTCGTCGAACTCGATTGCGACCCGCGACGGCTCGATCTGCCGGACGTCTGGTGCCGCGAGGCCGCGAAAGCCGGTGTCGCCGTGGCGATCGGCTCGGACGCACGGTGCGCCGACGATCTGGACAACCTCGGATACGGCATCGGCCAGGCGCGGCGTGGTTGGCTCACGCGGCACGACGTGCTCAACACGCGCACGCTCGCGCAACTGCGGCCGCTGCTGGCGCGCACGATGCGCGCAAGCGGCGCGTCGAAGCGCGGGCACCCGAAGGGCGCGTGACGGCGCACGCCGAAGTCAGGCCAGCACGTCTTCCGCTGGCACGTACGGCAGGCCGAGCGCCAGCGCGACGGCCTCGTAGGTGATGCGGCCGTCGCACACGTTCAGGCCCGCGCGCAGATGCGGATCGTCGGCCATCGCGCGTTTCCAGCCCTTGTCGGCGAGCGCGAGCGCATGGCCGAGCGTCGCATTGTTCAACGCGAACGTCGACGTGCGCGCGACCGCGCCGGGCATGTTCGCGACGCAGTAGTGCACGACGCCGTCGACGACGAAGGTCGGCTGCGCATGTGTCGTTGCATGCGATGTCTCGAAGCAGCCGCCCTGGTCGATCGCGACGTCGACGACGACGGCACCCGTGCGCATCGTCGCGATCATGTCGCGCGTGACCAGCCGCGGCGCCGACGCGCCCGGCACGAGCACTGCGCCGATCACGACGTCGGCGTCGCGCACGGCTTCGTCGATCGTGTGCGCGTTCGAGCAGACGGTCGCGATCCGGTTCGCGAAGACCAGGTCGAGCTGGCGCAGCCGGCCCACGTTCGTGTCGAGCACGGTGACGCGGGCGCCGAGGCCGACCGCCATCTGCAGCGCACCGGTGCCCACCACGCCTGCGCCGAGCACCACGACGTGCGCGGCCGGCACGCCGGGCACGCCGGCCATCAGCACGCCGCGGCCGCCCCGCGGGCTTTCGAGGTGCGTCGCCGCGACCTGGATCGACATGCGTCCCGCGACCTCGCTCATCGGCGCGAGCAGCGGCAGCCCGCCGCCGGGGCCCGTCACGGTCTCGTACGCGATGCACACCGCGCCGGACTGCACCAGCGCGGCCGCCTGCTGGGGATCGGGCGCGAGATGCAGATACGTATAAAGAATCTGTCCGCGCCGCAGCATCGCGCACTCGGCCGCCTGCGGCTCCTTGACCTTGATGATCATGTCGGCGCGCGCGAAGACGTCGCGCGCGTCGTCGCACAATGTCGCGCCTGCGGCCGTGTAGTCGTCGTCGTGCAGACCGATCGCGGTGCCCGCGCCGCGCTGCACGAGCACGCCGTGGCCATGACGCGTGAGTTCGCGTGTGCCGGCCGGCGTGAGGCCGACGCGGTACTCGTGATTCTTGATCTCCTTCGGCACACCGATCAGCATGAGTCGCCTCCATGGGTATTCGTCATTGTTGTCGTGCGGAGCGCGCCGGCGAACGGCACGTATGCGACGGCATGCGCATGCACGGTTCGAGTGCCGTACTGGAATAAAAGGGTAGTGGTGCCCGGAGGGAAGTCAAGCGGCGGCCGGTGCGACGGTGCGCGCGCATTGCATCGCAGTACGCGGCGTGGCGTATTGCGACCGGACGTCGCAATGCATGCGGCACGTGGTTTGGGTATCGTCTCGTGTTGCGCGGAACGGAGCCGCGTGCTGCCGGAGCCGTTCCGGCTGGATCACGACACGATGAGACAAGGAACCTTACCGAGATGAGCGGCGCGTATTTCAGCGTGCCGACGCTTTGTGCGATTGCAATCGTTCACGTCTACTGGGCGTTCGGCGGACGGTTCGGCAAGCGTGCGGCCATTCCGGAACAGGACGGGGTACCGCTCCTGCGGCCGACCATGCTCGGCACGCTCGCCGTCGCGACGGCGTTGCTGGCCGGCGCATGCGCGGTGGCGTCGCGCGCCGGCTGGCTGTGGCCGAACCTGTATCCCGGCGCGATCGCGCTCGCGATCGTTGCGCTCGCATTGATCTTCGCGGTGCGCGCGGTCGGCGATTTCCGCTACGTCGGCTTCTTCAAGCGGGTGCGCGGGTCGCGTTTCGCGCAGATGGACAGCCTGTGTTACTCGCCGCTGTGCGTGGCGCTCTCGTTGTCGATCGCGTCGATGCTGTGGTCGTGATGAGCGTCGCGCCTCGCGCGGCAGCCAGTTTGCAGCGCGCGGAGCCCTGACGCCCGTCGCCGCGTCGCGATCGAACGCGCGGAGTGGGCGAAGCCCGGGCGCGCATCGCGCCACCGTGATGAGCGTCGACACGACCCGCGCCACGTGTCTTGCGCATTCCGGAAAACGATTTCCTCATTGTTGCGGTTTTCGATGTAATGAATTGCATTGAACCCTTTGGAAATGGAACCGGTTCCATTTATAATTCGCGGCGTTTGTCGTCGGGCCCGGAATGAGGGTCGTGCACGATGCGCTTGCCGTCGGCCAGCGCGGCGTCTAAGTTGAACAGGGCCATGGCGATGAAGGGCAGATGCGGGCGGCAAGCCGGTATCTGCCCGATGATCAGACCCGCGAAGAGGTCGAACCCGCAGCGCGCCGGAACCGGCGCGCTGCGCGGCTGCATGACGGCGCCACCGCGCAGCGCGTGGCGTGCGCCCGCATCGAGGTTGTTCGCAACGCCGCAAGAACAGGACGGCCGGCCGCGCGCGGCAAGGCCGCCGTGCCGGGCATGCCGCATGCGGAATGCACGCCCCGAACCACGTTCCACAACGATCACCATCCGACCATGTCCACGCCACCCGACAAACCCAATTCGCGTCGCCGCTTCCTGCGCACGTCGGTCGCGCTCGTGCCGATCGCGTCGGTCGCCGGTTGCGACCTGCGCTCGTCGTCGTCCTCGACCACGGCCGGCAATGCCTCCACCGCGCCGGCCGGCGCCGAACGTGCGCCGTACAAGCCGACCTTCTTCGATGCGAAGGAGTGGGCGTTCGTCCAGGCCGCCGTCGACCGGTTGATCCCGGCCGACGCCGAAGGCCCCGGCGCGCTCGAATCCGGCGTGCCCGAATTCATCGACCGCCAGATGGAAACCCCGTACGCACACGGCGCGACGTGGTACATGCAGGGGCCGTTCCAGCAGGGCGTGCCCGAGCTCGGCTACCAGCTCAAGCTCGTGCCACGCGACATCTACCGGCTCGGCATCGCGGCGGTCAACCGCTATTGCGAAAAGGCCCATGGCAAGGTGTTCGCCGATCTCGACGCGCCGACTCGCGACACCGTGCTCGGCGCACTCGAAAAAGGCGGCGCGCAGATCGACGACGTGCCGTCCGCCGTGTTCTTCGGCCAGTTGCTGCAGAACACGCGCGAAGGCTACTTCTGCGATCCGGTGCACGGCGGCAATCACGACATGGCCGCGTGGAAGATGATCGGTTTTCCGGGCGCGCGCGCCGACTTCATGGATTTCGTCAACCAGAACGGCAAGCCGTACCCGTACGGCCCCGTCTCGATCAACGGGGAGCGCAGCTGATGGCCGCAGAGAAAAAGCCGCATGTCGATGCGGTGATCGTCGGCTTCGGCTGGACCGGCGCGATTCTCGCGAAGGAACTGACCGAAGCGGGCCTGAACGTCGTCGCGCTCGAGCGCGGCGAGTATCGCGACACCTACCCGGACGGCGCGTATCCGAACACGATCGACGAGCTGACCTACAACGTCCGCAAGAAGCTGTTCCTCGACCTGTCGAAGACGACCGTGTCGATCCGCCACGGCGTGCAGGACACCGCGCTGCCGTACCGGCAGCTCGCCGCGTTCCTGCCGGGAGAGGGCGTCGGCGGCGCGGGGCTGCACTGGTCGGGCGTGCATTTCCGGATCACGCCGGAAGAGCTGCGCCTGCGCAGCCACTACGAAGAGCGCTACGGCAAGAAGTTCATCCCGGAAGGGATGACGATCCAGGACACGGGCGTGACCTACGACGAGCTCGAGCCGCATTTCGATTTCGCCGAGAAGGTGTTCGGCACGTCGGGGCAGGCGTACAAGGTCGGCGGCAAGGTGGTCGGCGACGGCAACGTGTTCGAAGCGAACCGCAGCGACAACTTCCCGCTGCCCGCGCAGCTCAACACCTATTCGGCGCAGCGCTTCTTCGACGCGGCCAGGTCGCTCGGCCTGCATCCGTACCGGCTGCCGTCGGCGAATACGTCGGGCCCATACACGAACCCGTACGGCGTGCAGATGGGCCCGTGCAACTTCTGCGGCTACTGCAGCGGCTACGCGTGCTACATGTACTCGAAGGCGTCGCCGAACCTGAACATCCTGCCGGCGCTGAAGCAGGCGCCGAACTTCGAGCTGCGCTCGAAGTGCCACGTGTTGCGCGTGGACCTCGACGACACGAAGAAGCGTGCGACGGGTGTCACCTACGTCGACCCGGCCGGCCGTGAAGTGCACCAGCCGGCCGATCTCGTGATCGTCGCGGCGTTCCAGTATCACAACGTGCACCTGCTGCTGCTGTCGGGTATCGGCAAGCCGTACGACCCGATCTCGGGCGAAGGCGTGGTGGGCCGCAATTTCGCGTACCAGAACCTGTCGACGATCAAGGCGTTCTTCGACAAGGACACCTTCACGAACCCGTTCATCGGCGCGGGCGGCAACGGCGTCGCGGTGGACGACTTCAACGCGGACAACTTCGACCATGGCCCGCTCGGCTTCGTCGGCGGTTCGCCGCTGTGGGTGAACCAGGCCGGCGTGAAGCCGATCAGCGGCATTGCGACGCCGCCGGGCACGCCGCAATGGGGCGCCGCGTGGAAGAAGGCCGTGAAGGACAACTATGCGCACACGATCTCGATGGATGCGCACGGCACGAACATGTCGTACCGCGATGTCTACCTCGACCTCGATCCGACCTATCGCGATTCGTACGGCCAGCCGCTCTTGCGGATGACCTTCGACTGGAAGGACAACGACATCAAGATGGCGCAGTACGTGACCGGGCAGATGAAGAAGATCGCGGAGGCGATGGGGCCGAAGGCGATCGGCGTGTCGACGCGCGAGTTCGGCAAGCACTTCGATTCGCGCGCATACCAGACGACGCACCTGGTCGGCGGCGCGATCATGGGCACCGATCCGAAGACGAGCGTGCTGAACCGCTACCTGCAATGCTGGGACGTGCACAACGTGTTCGTGATGGGCGCGTCGGCGCTGCCGCAAGGCATCGGCTACAACCCGACCGGTATCGTTGCGGCGCTGGCCTACTGGTCGGCACGCGCGATCCGCGAGCAATACCTGAAAAATCCTGCTCCGCTGGTGACCGCATGAAGAGGACAGTGAACCACCACAACGCCGCGCGCCGAATTTCCCCGCTGCGGCGCGCACTGGCGATCGGCACGGCATGGGCGGCGTTCGGTCTCGCGGGCGGGGCGGCCTTCGCGCAGCCGGCGGGGCCGGCTGCGGCTTCGGGCCCGACGGCGGCACCGGCGGCACAATCGGCCGACGCGAACCTCGTCAAGCGCGGCGAATATCTTGCCCGCGCGGGCGACTGCATCGCGTGCCACACTGCAAGCGGCGGCAAGCCGTTCGCGGGCGGGCTGAAGTTCGACACGCCGATCGGCGCGATCTATTCGACCAACATCACGCCGGACCCGAAGACGGGCCTCGGCGGCTGGACGCTCGACGACTTCACTCGCGCGGTGCGCGAGGGCGTCCGCAAGAACGGCGACACGATGTACCCGGCGATGCCGTACCCGTCCTACGCGCGCCTGAGCGACGACGACGTGAAGGCGCTGTATGCGTACTTCATGCACGGCGTCACGCCGGTCGAACGCGAAAACCGCGCGGTCGACATCGTGTGGCCCCTGTCGATGCGCTGGCCGCTGATGTTCTGGCGCAAGATGTTCGCGCCGGCGCCGAAGCCGTTCGACGCGGCGTCGTACACCGATCCGGTGGTCGCGCGCGGCGCGTATCTCGTGCAGGGTCTCGGTCATTGCGGCGCGTGCCACACGCCGCGTGCGGCGACGATGCAGGAGCGCGCGCTGACCGATGCGGGCGGCCTCGACTTCCTGGCCGGCGGCGCGGCGATCGACGGCTGGGTGCCGACGAGCCTGCGTGGCGAGCCGCGCACCGGGCTCGGCACGTGGAGCGAATCCGAGATCGTGCAGTTCCTGAAGACCGGCCGCACGCTGCGCACGGCCGCGTTCGGCGGGATGACGGACGTGGTCGGCCACAGCATGCAGCACTTGAGCGACAACGACCTGACCGCGATCGCGCGCTACCTGAAGACGCTGCCGCCGCGCGTGCAGGGCGAGCAGCCGCACATGTACGACGCGGCCGCGGCGAAGGCGCTGCAGACCGGCGACGCGAGCAAGCCGGGCGCCGCCGTCTATCGTGACAACTGCATGGCGTGCCACCGCAGCGACGGCCACGGCTACACGCGCGTGTTCCCGGCGCTCGCCGGCAACCCGGTCGTGCAGGGCGAGGATCCGACGTCGCTGATCCACGTCGTGCTGGAGGGCAGCGCGCTGCAGGGGACGCACACTGCACCGTCGACCTTCACGATGCCCCCGTTCGGCTGGCGCCTGTCGGACCAGGAAGTCGCGGACGTGTCGAACTTCGTGCGCACGAGCTGGGGCAATACGGGCACGGCGATCACGGCCGCGCAGGTCGCGAAGGTGCGCAAGAGCACGCCGTCGACGCGGCCGGAGCCGCCGCCGGGCGCGCGGTTCCCGCAGGCGTCGCGCTGACGCACGCGGCGGGACGCCGGTCGCCGCCCGATCGATCCGCCTCGCGCCGCCGGCCGGCGCGTGGAGTGCGTTCCGACTGCCGGGGGTAGTACCCCCGCAATGGCGGGCCACCGCGTGAATTTTTCGCGGTGGCCCGCCATTTTTCCATCTCATCCCGTATCCTTCCATTCTTGAACCTTACTAAATAGTTACAAGAACTCGGGAGGGGGGATGCCTCATGACGTCAGCCTGATTGCGTTGCTCGCGGCCGGTTTCGGTCTCGCGATGATCTTCGGTTACCTCGCGTCACTGCTGAAAATGCCGCCGCTCGTCGGCTATCTGCTCGCCGGGATCGTGATCGGCCCCGGCACGCCCGGTTTCGTCGGCGACCTGTCGCTCGCGCAGCAGCTCGCGGAAGTCGGCGTGATGCTGCTGATGTTCGGTGTCGGCCTGCATTTCTCGCTCGGCGATCTGCTCGCGGTGCGCAAGATCGCACTGCCGGGGGCCGTCGTCCAGATTACCGTCGCAACGTTGCTCGGCGGCGGGCTCGCGCTCACGTGGGGCTGGAGCCTCGGTGCGGCGCTCGTGTTCGGGCTCGCGCTGTCGGTCGCTAGCACGGTCGTGCTGCTGCGGGCGCTCGAGGGGCGCGGGCTCGTCGAGACGGTGAATGGGCGCATCGCGGTCGGCTGGCTCGTCGTCGAGGATCTCGTGATGGTGCTGGTGCTCGTGCTGCTGCCGCCCGTCGCGGGGCTGCTCGGCGGTACGCCGCCCGGCGATGCGCACGCGGCCGGCGGTAGCGTGTGGGGCACGCTCGGCGTCACGATGCTGAAGGTCGCCGCGTTCATCGCACTGATGCTCGTGGTCGGCAAGCGCGTGTTCCCGCGCATCCTGTGGCTCGTCGCGCGCACCGGTTCGCGCGAGCTGTTCACGCTGTGCATGATCGCCGCGGCGGTCGGCATCGCGTACGGCGCGGCGAAGCTGTTCGACGTGTCGTTCGCGCTCGGCGCGTTCTTCGCCGGGATGATGATGCGCGAGTCGGAGTTCAGCCGGCGCGCGGCCGACGAGACGCTGCCGCTGCGCGACGCGTTCTCGGTGCTGTTCTTCATTTCGGTCGGGATGCTGTTCGATCCGACGGTGCTGCTCACCGAGCCGCTGCACGTGATCGAAGTCGCGGCGATCGTCCTGATCGGCAAGACGCTCGCGGCAGTCGCGCTCGTGATCGCGTTCCGCTATCCGCTGAACACCGCGCTGACGGTCGGCGCGGGCCTCGCGCAGATCGGCGAATTCTCGTTCATTCTCGCGGGGCTCGGTCGTGCGCTGGGGCTGCTGTCGGCCGAAGGGCAGAGTCTGATCCTCGCGGTCGCGCTGATCTCGATCGCGATGAACACGCTGCTGTTCGCGATGATCGATCCGGCGCTCGCGTGGATCCGCAAGCATTCGGCGTTCGCGCGCAAGCTCGAGGCGCGCGACGATCCGCTCGCCGCGCTGCCGATGTCGACGCCGCAGACGCACCTGACCGGGCAGGTCGTGATCGTCGGCTACGGCAAGGTCGGCACGCGGATCGCGCATGCGCTGGACGAGCGCGGCATCGCGTATGTCGTCGTCGAGCAGAATCGCGAGCTCGTCGAAAAGCTGCGCGCGGACGGCGTCGCCGCCGTGTCGGGCGACGCGATCGAGCCGGTCGTGCTCGTGCAGGCGCATATCGCGCGCGCCGGGATGCTGGTCGTCACGCTGCCGGACGTATTCGACGTGCGGCAGATCGTCGAGATCTCGCGCACACTGAACCCGATGCTGGAGGTCGTGCTGTGCACGAACAGCAGCGACGAGGCCGCGTTGCTGTCGAGCGAGGGTGTCGGCACCGTATTCATGGGCGAGAGCGAACTCGCGCGCGGAATGACCGAGCACGTGCTCGGCAGGATGGTGAAGCCGGTGGCGGATGCGCACGCGCACTGACGGTCGCGCGGCCGGGGTCGCGCGGGTGGCGGGATAGTGTCGGCCAGCGGAAAGGGGGCGTGCCGGGAATTAGGCACGGCGAACAGTCGACCTGTTCGCCTCGCGCGGCGCCGAGTGCGCCCTGGCGGCTTCAGCCTGCCGCCGCCTTCGCCGGTACGGCCGCGCCGGATTGCGCGGCCGTTTTCACGGGGGCCGATGCCTTCTGCTCGCCCGCCGTCTTCGGTTGCGCCGTGGCCTTCGGCGCCGCGACGGTCTTCTGCGGTGCGGCCTTGACCGGCGCATTCGGCGTCGCCTCGACCGGTGCGTCGGGCGGCACGCCGAGCAACTGCAGCGAGCCGCTCGTGACCGACGAGAACACCGGGCCGGCCACCGTGCCGCCGTAATAGCCCTTGCCGCGTGGCTCGTCGATCATCACCGCGACGATCAGGCGCGGGTTGCTCATCGGCGCCATCCCCGCGAACAATGCGCGGTACTTGCCCTTCGCATAGGTCGCGCCGACCTGCTTGCGCGCCGTGCCCGTCTTGCCGCCGATCCGGTAGCCGTCGACGCGCGCGCGGCGCCCCGTGCCGCCTTCGCCGACGGCCGACTCGAGCATCGCGCGGATCGCCGCCGCGGTTTGCGGCGACGTCACGCGGTGGCCGCGATGGGCATTGATCGTCTGCGGGTCGGAGCCGTTCTTCAGCAGCGACACCGGGTGCAGCGTGCCGTCGCCCGCGTAGGCGGTGTAGGTCTGCGCGATCTGCAGCAGCGACATCGACAGCCCGTAGCCGTACGCCATCGTCGCCTGCTCGATCGGCCGCCAGCGCTTGTAGCCGCGCAGGCGGCCCGACGCGACGCCCGGGAATGTCAGCTCCGGCGCGCGGCCGATCCCGTATTCCTGGTACTTGTTCCAGATCGTTTCGGCGGGCAGGTTCAGCGCCAGCTTCGCGAGCGCGACGTTGCTCGACTTCTGCAGCGCCTGCGAGACGGTCAGCGAGCCGTGGTTCGACGTGTCGTGGATCACGGCCGGGCCGATCTTGTAGGTGCCGGGCGATGTGTTGATGATCGTGTTCGGCGTGACCTTGCGCTCGTCGATCGACAGCGCGACGACGAGCGGCTTGATCGTCGAACCCGGCTCGAACGTGTCGATCACCGCGCGGTTGCGCAGCTGCTGGCCCGTCAGCCGGGCGCGGTCGTTCGGGTCGAAGGTCGGGTAGTTCGCGAGCGCGAGGATTTCGCCGTTCTGCGCGTCGAGCACGACCACGCTGCCGGCTATTGCGTTGTTCTCGAGCACTGCGGCCTTGAGCTGGCTGAACGCGAGCTGCTGGATCCGCCGGTCGATCGTCAGTTCGATCGTCGCGCCGTGCTGCGCGGGCACGAGCGGACGCGTGTCGGACACGATGCGGCCGAGCCGGTCGCGGATCACCTCGCGCTGCCCGGAGGTACCCGACAGCCGCCCGTTCGCCGCGAGCTCGACGCCTTCCTGGCCCTTGTCCTCGACGTTGGTGAAGCCGACTACGTGCGCGGCCGATTCGCCCTCCGGATAGAAGCGCTTCGAGTCGGCGATCTGCGTGATGCCGTCGATCTCGAGCTTGTCGAGCCGGCTCGCGGTGTCGGCGTCGATCTGCCGCTTGAGCAGCACGAACGTGCGGTCGTTGCGCAGGCGGCGCTTCACTTCCGCGAGCGGCATGTCGAGCAGCTTCGCGATCTGCGGATAGTCGATTTCGGCGACTTGTTTCGGATTCGCCCAGATTTCATAGGTCGACAGGCTGACCGCGAGCATCGCGCCGTTGCGGTCGACGATGCGCCCGCGCATCGCGTCGAGCTCGATCGTGCGCTGGTAGCGCTTCTGGCCTTGCCCGACGTAGAAATCCTGGTTCGCGACCTGCACCCAGAAGGCGCGTCCGATCAGCGCGGCGAAACCGAGGGACACCATGATCACGACCAGCTTCGAGCGCCACATCGGCAGGCGCGACGCGAGCATCGGATGCTTGGTCGCGGCGGCGTATGGATCGGCGGGATGGGTCTTCTTTTTCACGCTCATGCAAGGGCCGGGTCGGGCCGCCGGACGGCGGCAAGTCAGTTGGAATAATGTGATTGTAATAAATGAGTAAACATCATGTGGGGAAAGTATGTTTCGGCCCCATAAAAGGTTGCGTTTCCGCTCGGGCACGGTCCGAAGAAGGGGAGC
Organism: Burkholderia sp. Bp9004; assembly: GCF_003858025.1. Lineage (NCBI taxonomy): Bacteria > Pseudomonadati > Pseudomonadota > Betaproteobacteria > Burkholderiales > Burkholderiaceae > Burkholderia > Burkholderia sp. Bp9004. The sequence goes on from NZ_QTQD01000001.1 coordinate 193,811, forward strand.
GCGGCGAAATGGCAATGCGGCCTGACGTACTTGTGCCGACGGCGCCGGGAGGGATGGGCGGAGCGTTGTTACCGCCGCCGCGGTTCGATTAACCCGGCCCCGATTAATTAAGGGTCCGGAAAATAAAAAGGCGCCTCGAAGAGAGGCGCCGTTATTCGTGAATATCTAAATGAATATCGCGGAAACTGGAATAAACCCGAAAACCGCAGAGGATTGCCGTCAAAAATACCTATCGCGCGACGGAAATAAATTCATGATATTCCGACTCCGCCGTGGAACGATCGACCGCCTGCAGACGCCATGCGCCGTCGGGGTGCTCGCCGGCGAGCACAGCCGGACCTTGCTCGCGCTGCGTCGCGCTGAACGACAGCCCCTTCAACTGGCATACGGCATTCCCGCTGTCGGCCGCGCAGAGGGCCATTGCGCCTTCCACGTCCCGGACCTTGCCCCAGCTCGGAAGATCGATCCCCTGGTGTGCCTCGCGTGACCACAGCCCCTCATCGGTATCGACCCAGAGCACCGCGAAGGAGTGACGGGTTGCCGACTCGCTGCCATTAATCCGAATAGTGAGGCGCATTGGATCGTCTCCTGAAAAAAATGACACATTCGACCGTTTTGGTTTGACCAGTCTAGATAGACTGCCGTGAAACGCAAGTGATAATCCGCAATAAATCCGAATTGCACCAATAGGCGTTTCCCGATGAAACGACGTCTGACGATCCGCCACGATCGTGGCGGAGCGCGCAAACGCAAGCGCAGCATGATCCGCGCGCCGCGACCGGAACCTGGCGTGTCCCGGACATGCGATGACCCGGGAGAGGCCGCGTCGAAGTGTCGCGTCGAAGCGAGGGCCCGACGCGCATCGACCATCCTGCCACGGAAGCCCTCGCATGCTGCCCGACCGGACGTTTCGATGATTTGACCGCCCGGCCGGTACGACACACTCCGACATTCGCATACAAATCCGCACACTTTCACGAAACTTTCAGGACAGACTTGCGGGCGATCAGGCCCCACACTTGGATCTTCCGATCCTGCGCCGCGGACGCCTGTCCGTGGCGGGCCGCCGCCGCCTCGTGCCAGAGACGCGATCGACGCGATCGCGGGCCGCAGCCCGATCGGGATAACCGGGGCGAGCGTCGGCCCCGGCCCGGCCGACAGCCGTGCGCCGCTCCGCGATCCGGGGCGGCCGCGGCGTCCGGCCGATTCTTCGAAGGAGACTATCGTGCTGATCTGGAAAACCGCGTTGTCGCTCAACTGGCGCACGAGCCTCGTGTCGCCGGCCAGCGCACCGGTCGCGGCGGCCAACGTCGGACGGCTGGTGCTCACCGGCGCCACCGGCTTCATCGGCAGCACCGTGCTGACGGCGCTCGTCAACGCCGGGTTGCTCGAGCGCATCGTGTGTGTCGTTCGTGCGGAGCATCGCGCCCACGCGGTCGCGCGTTTGCGCGAAGCGGCATTGCGCGCTGGGCTCGCGCCGTACTGGGCATCGCGTCTCGGCGACGCGAACGTGGTCGTCGGTGCGCTCGGCGACGTGTGGCAGGGCACCGACGCGTCGCGTCTGGCCGGCGCGACGCACGTGATCCATTGCGCGGGCCATGCGTCGCCGGCCGACGGTTCGCACCTGCAGGCCGACATCGCCGATTCGCTGTGCTTTGCCGAGCGCTTCGCGCACGCGCCGCAGCTGCAGCGTTTCGTGTACGTCGGCACCGCCTATGCGCACGCGGGCCGCGGCGGGATCGTGTACGAGGCGTCGGCGGGCGACGCGGCGCAGGGCGGCGACGGGTTGCACGGCGCGGTGCTCGCGGCGGACTACCTGCAAGCGAAGGCCGAAACGGAGCAGCGCCTGCGCGCGCTCGGGCTGCCGCTCGTCGTCGTGCGTCCGTCGCACGTCGTCGGTCATACGGTGCTCGGCACGCGGCCCGCACCGAATTCGTTCTGGATGTTCCGCGTCGCGCACGCGGCGCGGCGCTTTACCGCGCGGCCGATGACGCGCATCGACATCGTGTCGGTCGACGATGTCGCGCGCGCGACGATGCTGCTGGCCGTGAAGCCGACGCTGATGCACGACGTGTACCACGTGTCGGCCGGCGACGAGGCGCCGCAGGTCGCGCAGATCGTGCGCGCGATGGACGAGGCGGCCGGCATGACGGGCGCGCCGCGCTACGCGGCCTGTGCGCCGGCCGAACTGCCGCTCGTGGTGCGCGATGTGCTGGGGCGGTCCGATCCGGCGCTCGAACGCGTGATCGGCCGCGCGTTGCAGCGGTGCGCGGAGTTCGCGATGGTCGATCGCGTGTTCGACAACCACCGCGTGCGCGACGAAATCGATTTCGAGCCGCTGCCGTTCATCGATTACGTCGAGGAATGCATGCGCACGTCGCGCGGCGTCGCGGTGACGGAACTGATGCGCGGCGCGCTGCACTGACGGCCCGCGCGATGCGGGGCCTGCCGATTCCCGGGGGCCGGTTCGTCGCCGCTCGCGGCGGTCCGGCGGCGGCAGGCCCTACGACGCGCTGCCGAGTTCGATCAGCCGGTCGAGCGCCCGGTAGATGTCGTCCAGGCCGTCCTGGCCGAAACGCGCTTCAAGCTGACGATATTGCTCGTCGATGCGCGGACCGATTTCCGTGACCAGTTTCCTGCTTTGCGGCGTCAGGCTCACCAGCAGCCTGCGCTGATCTTCCTGCGCGCGGGTGCGCGTAATCAGGCCGTCGCGCTCCATGCGTTCCAGCACGCCCGTGAGGCTTGGGCTCAGGATGCAGCAGCGGCGCGCGATCTGTCCCGCTTCGAGCGCGTGCGCCGGCTCGCCGTCGAGCACGCGAATGATCCGCCATTGCTGTTCGGTCAGCGCGAATTCCTTGAGAATGGGCCGGAACAGGCACATCAGGGTTTCGCGGGCCTCGAGCAGCAGCATGGCCAGGTTGCGATGGTCGAGCGTACGGTTCATCGGGGTGGGTAGAGGGGCAGAGGACGGGGACGCATCAATCTTAACAGCCGGTGGGAATGAATTTCGTGTGTCAGGGTAATCGAGGTTGCGAGCGTTCGATTGTTTACTTAAGATGTTAAGTATTGACGATGCGCCGCGACGCGCGGCAGGGGAATGACGCATGGAGCTGTCCTGCATGACCGCCGCGGCACTGCCGCTGCCGGTCGCCATCGGTACCGTCTACGGTGCGCTGCTCAACGAGCGCGCCGCACTCGACGCGCTCGGCGACGCCGTTCACGCGCCGCCTTACGGCCGTCCGCCGCAGGCACCGATCCTTTACATCAAACCGGCCAACACGCACGCAGCCGACGGCGCGGCCGTCGTGGTGCCGGCGGACATCGATGCGTTGGAGATCGGCGCGTCGGTGGCCGTCGTGTTCTCGCGGCGCGCGACGCGCGTGCCGGCCGCGCAGGCGCTCGACCACGTGCACGGCTTCACGCTCGCGAGCGACGTGTCGGTTCCGCACCGCGATTACTACCGTCCGGCCGTGCGCTTCAAATGTCGCGACGGTTTCTGCCCGTTGGGCCCGGCGATCGTGCCGGCTACTGCGCTCGGCGACATCGACGCGATCGGCCTGACGGTACGGATCGACGGCAGCACCGCGGTGTCCGCATCGACCGCCACACTGATCCGCCCGGTGCGCGAGCTGATTGCCGACGTGACGGCGTTCATGTCGTTCGACGCGGGCGACGTGCTGCTGCTCGGCGTCGCGGGTGGCGCACCGCTTGCCCGCGCGGGAAGCGTGGTGGAGATTACCGCTGCCGGCATCGGCACGTTGCGGCATACGTTGATTGCGGAGGAAGCACGATGAAGACGGCGCGCGTGATCTACAACGGCGCACTGCATGCGGCCGAACCGGCCAGCGACGGCGCGATCCGCCTCGACACGGGGCGCGTGATCGCCGAGGACGCGGTGACGTGGCTGCCGCCCGTCGCGCCGCGCACGACGTTCGCGCTCGGCCTCAACTACGCGGACCACGCGAAGGAACTCGCGTTCAAGGCACCGAGCGAGCCGCTGATTTTCCTGAAGGGGCCGAACACGTTCATCGGTCATCGGTCGCGCACCGTGCGCCCGGCGGACGCGACGCACATGCACTACGAGTGCGAGCTGGCCGTCGTGATCGGCCGCCCGGCGCGCAACGTGAGCCGGGCGCGGGCAATCGACTACGTTGCCGGCTACACGGTCGCGAACGACTACGCGATCCGCGATTACCTCGAAAACTACTACCGCCCGAACCTGCGCGTGAAGAACCGCGACACCTGCACGCCGCTCGGGCCCTGGCTCGTCAGCCGCGACGAGATCGGCGATGCGGGCGGCCTCATGCTGCGCACGACGGTGAACGGCCGGGAGACGCAGCGCGGCAGCACGCGCGACATGATCTTCGACGTACCCGCGCTGATCGAGCACATCAGCGGTTTCATGACGCTCTCGCCGGGCGACCTGATCCTGACCGGCACGCCGGAAGGGTTGGCCGACACGAAGCCGGGCGACGAGGTGGTGACCGAAATCGAAGGGATCGGCCGGCTCGTAAACACGATCATCGGCGAAGCAGACTACTATCGCGCCGGCTGAGCCCGTCGCACAAGGAAGGAGAGCACATGACCATCAAGCACTGGATCGACGGCCGCGAAGTCGAGAGCCGCGAGACCTTCACGACGCTGAATCCCGCGACGGGCGACGTGATCACCGACGTCGCATCGGCCGGCGAGGCCGAAGTCGACGCGGCCGTGCGCGCGGCGAAGGAAGCGTTCCCGAAATGGGCGAACACACCCGCCAAGGAGCGTGCGAAGCTGATGCGCAAGCTCGGCGAGCTGATCGAGAAGAACGTGCCGATGCTCGCCGCGCTCGAGACGCAGGACACGGGCCTGCCGATCGCACAGACGAGCAAGCAGCTGATTCCGCGCGCGTCCGAGAACTTCAACTTCTTCGCGGAAGTGTGCGTGCAGATGAACGGCCGCACGTATCCGGTCGACGACCAGATGCTGAACTACACGCTGTACCAGCCGGTCGGCGTGTGCGCGCTGGTGTCGCCGTGGAACGTGCCGTTCATGACCGCGACGTGGAAGACGGCGCCGTGTCTCGCGCTCGGCAACACGGCCGTGCTGAAGATGTCGGAGCTGTCGCCGCTGACGGCCGACCAGCTCGGCCGGCTCGCGCTCGAGGCTGGCATTCCGCCGGGTGTGCTGAACGTCGTGCAGGGCTACGGCGCGACCGCCGGCGACGCGCTGGTGCGCCATCCGGACGTGCGCGCGGTGTCGTTCACGGGCGGCACGGTCACGGGCAAGCGGATCATGGAGCGCGCGGGCCTGAAGAAGTATTCGATGGAGCTTGGCGGCAAGTCGCCGGTGCTGATTTTCGACGATGCCGATTTCGACCGCGCGCTCGACGCGTCGCTGTTCACGATCTTCTCGATCAACGGCGAGCGTTGTACCGCAGGCTCGCGGATCTTCGTGCAGCGCACGATCTACGATCGCTTCGTGCAGGAATTCGCGCGCCGCGCGAACAACCTGGTGGTCGGCGACCCGTCCGATCCGGCGACGCAGCTCGGCGCGATGATCACGCGCCAGCATTGGGAGAAGGTGACCGGGTATATCCGGATCGGCGAGCAGGAAGGCGCGCGCGTGGTGGCAGGCGGCGCGGACAAGCCGGCCGGTCTCGCCGAGCATCTGCGCAACGGCAACTTCGTGCGCCCGACCGTGTTCGCGGACGTCGACAACCGGATGCGCATCGCGCAAGAGGAAATCTTCGGACCGGTCGCGTGCCTGATCCCGTTCGAGGACGAGGAAGAAGGTCTGCGGCTCGCCAACGACACGTCCTACGGGCTCGCGTCGTACATCTGGACGCAGGACGTCGGCAAGGTGCATCGCCTCGCGCGTGGTATCGAGGCCGGGATGGTGTTCGTGAACAGCCAGAACGTGCGCGACCTGCGCCAGCCGTTCGGCGGGGTGAAGGAGTCGGGCACCGGGCGTGAGGGCGGCGAGTACAGCTTCGAGGTGTTCGCGGAGATCAAGAACGTGTGCATCTCGATGGGTTCGCATCACATCCCCCGCTGGGGCGTGTAACTGGCGCGGGTCGTTCCGCCGCAGGAACGCCGCCAGAACGCCAGAACGATACGGAGACTTAACGATGGGCAAACTGTCCCTCGCCGCGAAGATCACGCACGTGCCGTCGATGTACCTGTCGGAGTTGCCCGGCAGGCATCATGGCTGCCGCGAAGCGGCGATCCGCGGCCATCAGTTGATCGGTGAGCGCTGCCGCGCGCTCGGCGTCGACACGATCGTCGTGTCGGACGTGCACTGGCTCGTCAACGCCGGGTATCACGTGAACTGCAATGCGCGGTTCGCGGGCACGTATACCAGCAACGAACTGCCGCATTTCATCCGCGACATGGAGTACGCGTATCCGGGCAACCCGGCGCTCGGCCGCCTGATCGCCGAGACGGCCAGCGCGCGCGGCATCGCGACGCGCGCGCACGAGATCGACAGCCTCGAACTCGAATACGGCACGCTCGTGCCGATGCGCTACATGAACGGCGACCAGCACTTCAAGGTCGTGTCGATCGCGGGCTGGTGCATGTGGCACACGCTCGACGAAAGCCGGCGCTTCGGCGAGGCGCTGCTCGAGGCGATCGGCAAGAGCGATTCGAATGTCGCATTCCTCGCGAGCGGTTCGCTGTCGCACCGCTTCAACGACAACGGCAGCCCCGAGGAATCGATCCACCAGATCAGCCGCGAATTCTTCCGGCAGGTCGACCTGCGCGTGGTCGAGCTGTGGAAGCAGGGCGATTTCAGGACCTTCTGCGCGATGCTGCCCGAATACAACACGCATTGCCACGGCGAAGGCGGCATGCACGACACGGCGATGCTGCTCGGCCTGCTCGGCTGGGATCGCTACGACAAGCCCGTCGAGATCGTCACCGACTATTTCGCGAGCTCCGGCACCGGGCAGATCAACGCGATCTTCCCGCTCGCCTGAGCGCCTCATCACCTATCAGGAGCGTTGCCATGCCACACATCGTCGTCGAGTACACCGCGAACATCCGCGACGACGCGCGCATTCCCGCGCTGCTGCGCACGATCAACGCGACGCTGATCGCGCAGGGCGGCGTGTTCCCCACGGGCGGCATCCGCTCGCGCGCGATCGAGCTGCAGGACTACTGCGTCGCCGACGGCACCGAGGACGACGCGTTCGTCCACGTAACGCTGAAGATCGGCTCGGGTCGCAGCGACGAAACCAAGAAGGCCGCGTGCGACGCGTTGTTCGACGCGATCAAGGCGCATTTCGCCGAACTGTACGCGAAACGTTACCTCGCGTTGTCGATGGAGCTCACCGAGTTCAGCGAAAGCGGCTCGTACAAGCACAACAACATCCATGCCCGCTACAAGCGGGCCGGCTGAACCCCATTCCCGATCCGACCATGCTCGAACCTGCCCTCATCGATCAGCTCGCCCGACGCCTGCACGACGCCGAGCGCGCGCGCACGCAGATCCGCCAGATCTCGCTCGACCATCCCGACATCACGATCGACGACGCCTATGCGATCCAGCGCGCGTGGGTGAACCTCAAGCTTGCGGAAGGCCGCACGCTGAAAGGGCACAAGATCGGCCTTACGTCGAAGGCGATGCAGAACACGTCGCAGATCGACGAACCCGATTATGGTGCGCTGCTCGACGACATGTTCTTCGATGACGGCGGCACGATTCCGACCGGGCGCTTCATCGTGCCGCGCGTCGAGGTCGAACTCGCATTCGTGCTCGGCAAGCGGCTTGCCGGCCCGAACTGCACGATCTTCGACGTGTACGACGCGGTCGACTACGTGGTGCCCGCGCTCGAGATCATCGACGCACGCAGCCAATCGATCGACCCCGACACGAAGCGGCCGCGCAAGGTGTTCGACACGATCGCCGACAACGCGGCCAATGCGGGCGTCGTGATCGGCGGGCGCCCGGTGCGGCCGCAGGACGTCGACCTGCGCTGGGTCGCGGCGATCATGTCGCGCAACGGCGTGGTCGAGGAAACGGGGGTCGCAGCCGGCGTGTTGAACCATCCGGCCAATGGCGTCGCGTGGCTCGCCAATCGGCTGGCGCGTTTCGGCGTCGCGCTCGAGCCGGGGCAGATCGTGCTGGGCGGCTCGTTCACGCGACCGTGCGCGGCGCGGCCGGGCGACACGTTCAGCGTCGACTACGGTCCGCTCGGGACGATCCAGTGCCATTTCGAGTGAGGGGCGCGCGATGCAGATTCCGCCGAATGTCTTCAAGCGCGCGCTCGCGCGCGGCGATGCGCAGATCGGGCTGTGGCTCGGGCTCGCGAATCCGTACAGCGCCGAAGTCGTCGCTGGCGCCGGGTTCGACTGGCTGCTGATCGACGGCGAGCATGCGCCGAACACGGTGCCGACGATTCTCGCGCAGTTGCAGGCGATCGCGCCGTATCCGTCGCATGCGGTCGTGCGGGTGCCGTGGAACGATCCGGTGATCGTCAAGCAGGTGCTCGACCTCGGCGCGCAGACCTTGCTCGTGCCGATGGTGCAGAGTGCCGATGAAGCGTGCGCGGCGGTGGCCGCGACGCGTTATCCGCCGCACGGGATTCGCGGGGTCGGTAGTGCGCTTGCGCGCGCGTCGCGGTGGAATCGCGTTGGGGACTACCTGCATCGCGCGAACGACGAGATGGCCGTGCTCGTGCAGGTCGAGACGCGCGCCGGGCTCGATGCGATCGACGCGATTGCGCGGGTCGATGGCGTCGATGGCGTGTTCATCGGGCCGGCGGACCTCGCTGCCGATCTCGGGCATCTCGGCAATCCGGGGCATCCCGATGTGCAGGCTGCGATCGACGGTGCGATCCGGGCGATCAAGGCGGCAGGGAAGGCGCCGGGCATTCTCAGCGCGGACGAGGCGGCGGCGCGTCGGTATCTCGAAGCTGGGGCGTTGTTTGTTGCGGTCGGCGTGGATACAACGCTGCTGGCGCGGAGTGCGGAGCGACTGGCGGCGCGATTCAAGGGGAACGGCGGCGAGGCGGTGAAGAAGGGGGATGAGACGTATTGACGAATGGCGGCGGCAGGCGTTTTCCGTCTACCGGACGCTTGCCTTCCGTCCCATGGTTTCCCATTTGCCAAGGGCCGCGCTCATTCGTCTCCGCGTCGCCCTGTTTCCATATACCTCCCCGGCGTCGTCCCCAACGCACGCTTGAACATGTCGATGAACGCGCTCACGTTGTCGTACCCGAGATCGAGCGCGATCGTCGTCACCGGCACGCCGTCGGCAATGCTCTCCAGCGCCCGCAGCAGCCTGGCCTGCTGACGCCACCGGGCGAACGTGAGCCCCGTCTCCGCGACGAAGCGACGGCTCATCGTCCGCGCGCTGATCCCGGCCCATTCGGCCCATTCCTCGAGCCGCCGGTTGTCCGCGAGATCCGCGGCAAGCGCATCGGTGATCCTCATCAGCTGCGGATCCCGCGGCCGCACCAGCCCCAGCGCCTCGACCTCCGACGACGCGATTTCATCGAGGATCACATCGGCGATCCGCGTCTGCGCGGCATCCAGGTCCGCATTCCCCCAACTCGCCGCGCGCTGCACGGCTTCGCGCAGCAGCGGCGTCGTGCGGATCGCGCGCGGGGTGTCCGGCAGTACCGCGCAGCGCGCTTCGGCGACGAACGCCGACCAGCCGGCAATCGGCCCGAACGAACGCAACGAATGCCGGCAGTGCGGCGGAATCCAGATCGCATGGATCGCCGGCACGACCCAGTCCTGATCGTCGAGGCCGATCGTCAGCAGCCCGCTCAGCGCACCGACGAGCTGTCCGCGCGCATGCGAGTGGGATGGCGTCACGCGCGGGTCGCGTTGCGACATGACGGCAGCGACGACGAACGGGCCGTCGTCGGACGTGACGAATCGGGCGGGCAGGAGTGGATCGGACATGGCCGGATATCGGTATCGAATGGCCGTTATACCGGAGATCGGCCGGATTCGCACGCCTACACTGCGACCATCGATGACAACCGGAGTACGACACGATGCGAGCCGAACAGATGCTTCCCGACCATGCCGACCGGATCGAGGCCGACGGAACGACGATCCGCAAGGGCACGGTTGGTGCGTTCCTGGTCAATGCGCGGGTGCTGACCGACCCGAACGCCGCGCCCGCCGACCGGGCGCGCGCGGAAGTCGACACGATCGATGCATTGCCCGCCTTACGCGCGCTTGGCCTGTTCGACGTGCTGGAAGTTCGCGATCCGGCGCTGCGCGCGTGGCTGAACGCACGCTGACGCGCACCGGAACCGTCGATCGAGATCCCCGATTGAAGGAGCCACCGTGAAAGCAGCAGTCGTAACGGGCGCCGGCGAGCGCCCCGTCATTGCTCGGCGCGGGCGCTCGAGCCACATTTCCTCACGGGCGCGGATGTCGTGCTCGACTGTCTGTGGGGGAGCAGCGCGCAGGCGCTGGTGGTTGCCGCGGCGAAAGTGACGCCCGATGACCGCCGGCTGCGTTTCGTGCAACAACCAGGGGCGGGGCGGCCAGTCGAGGCCCGGCGACGCGGCGCGCAACGTCTGCGCCGCCGCCCGCCGTCAGACTCAGAACCGCTGCTGAATCCCTGCCGTCACGCCGACCTGCGTCGTGCCGTAGCCCGCGAAATCGCGCGAAACGCCGACCTTCTGGTTATGCTTCGCGATCGCAAACGCGCCTGCCGCATACAGCACCGTGCGCTTCGACAGCGCGTAATTCGCGCGCACCGACACCAACGTCGGATCTGCATCGCTGCCGCCCTTGACGTTCTGGTGATAGACAGCGGCGATCAGCGAGAACGTCGGTGTGAACTGGTACGACCCGCCGACCCAGTACGTGTCGCTCAACTGGTTCGCCGCAGTGGTGCGAAACGTGCGCTTGTAGTTGCGATAGCCGGCCATCGTTTTCAGGTTGCCGAAGTCGTAGCTCAGGCCCGCGTGGATGCCCTGGATGTAGTTGACGGTATCGGCCGGCGTGACGCTGTCGGCCGCGCCGTTCTGCCGGTCGAACGTGAGCACCGCCGCGAACGGACCGGTCTCGTAGCCGAGCGCGAAGTCGTATTTCGAGCTGGTCTTCACGCTGCCCGGCACGTTGCCGAAGCCGTACATCGCGCCGAACTTCACGCCGCTGAATTCTCCGTCGTAGCGCACTGCGTTCGACGAGCGCGTGAACATGCCGTCCTTGCGGCCACCCGTCGTCATCGACGACGTCGCCCACGAGTAGTTCTGCGCGTAACCCATCGGGTCGAACGGCAGCATGTAGTCGTAGGTGACGGTGTAGTTGCGGCCGAGCGTCAGCTCGCCCCATTTTCCTTTCAGGCCGACCGTCGCGCGGCGCGCGAAGATCGAGTCTGGCCCGTCGTCGAACGCTCCGTTCGCGAGATCGATGCCGCTTTCGAGGCGGAACACGGCTTTCAGCCCGCCGCCGAGATCCTCGACGCCGCGCAGGCCCCAGCGCGACGTATTCTTGTTGCCCGACTTCAGCTTGACGGAACTGCCGCCTTCCGGTGCCGCATGGTTCGTGTATTCGATGCCGGCATCCATGATCCCGTACATCGTGACCGACGACTGCGCGTGCACGGCCGGCGCGGCGATGCAGGCCGCAGCGGCCGAGCTGGTGAGGAGTGCTGCACGAAATTTCATTGACGGTGTCTCCTGGTTTATTGTGGGTTGGGTGAAACGGGTGTGACGCGGTCGCGGCCAACGCCGGAAAGCGTTCGCCTGACCAGCCGGTCATTGCCTTGCTCGACGTGCTCGACGGCGCGCAGGCCGCCGCGCGGGTCAGCCCGCTTTCGCGAACGCCCAGCAGTCGTTGGTCGGGAATTCGATCCAGTGCTTGCCGGCCGCGCGCGGCACGTGGCCGAACGCGCGCAGGCGCATTTCGCCGCAATGGAACAGGTATTCCCAGCGATCGCCGAGATACATCGACGTGACGAGATCGGCCTGCAGCCGGTTCGCGCCCGGGCCGTCGGCGACCTGCACGCGTTCGAGGCGGATCACGGCCTGCACGTCCTGGCCCGGTGCGAACGCGTCGCGGGCCAGCGCCTGCAGTTCCCAGCCGTCGCCGGCGAGCGTCACGCGTTCGCCATCGACGGCGGCGACGCGTGCGTCGATGCGGTTGTTGCTGCCCATGAACTCGGCCGTGTACAGCGAGCGCGGCGCGCCGTACAGCTCGGCCGGCGTGCCTTCCTGTTCGATGCGGCCATTGCGCAGCAGCAGGATGCGGTCGGACATCGCCATCGCTTCGGTCTGGTCGTGGGTCACGCAAAGCGCCGACAGCCCGAGCGACACGATCAGCTCGCGCAGCCATGCACGCGCTTCCTCGCGCAGCTTCGCGTCGAGGTTCGACAGCGGCTCGTCGAGCAGAATCACCGGCGGGTTGTAGACGAGCGCGCGTGCGATCGCGACGCGCTGCTGCTGGCCGCCCGACAGCTGATGCGGAAAGCGTTCAGCGAGATGGCCGAGGCCGAGCTGGTCGAGCGCGGTCTGCACGCGGCGCTTCTGTTCGGCGAGCGCGACGCGGCGCAGCTTGAGCCCGTAGCCGACGTTCTCGGCCACGGTGCGGTGCGGCCACAGCGCGTACGACTGGAACACGAGGCCGAGCGAACGCTGCTCGACCGGCAGGTCGACGCGCTGCGCGCCGTCGAAGAACACGCGGTCGTCGAGCTGGATGCGGCCGTCGGACGGCTGTTCGAGGCCGGCCACCGCGCGCAGCAGCGTGGTCTTGCCGCTGCCCGATGCGCCGAGCAGGCACACGACTTCGCCAGCCTTCAGTTCGAACGACACGCCCTTGAGGATCGGGTTGGCGCCGTAGCTGAGATGCAGGTCGTCGACGATGAGCTTATCCATGAAGTTTCACTCCGAAGCGCAGGGCCACGCCGAGACCGGCGCCGACCATCGCGATGTTGATGACAGAGAGCGCGGCAACCTGGTCGACGGCGCCGGTCGCCCATAGCGACACGAGCAGCGCGCCGATCACTTCGGTGCCGGGCGACAGCAGGTAGACGGCGGTCGAGTATTCGCGCTCGAAGATCATGAAGATCAGGAGCCACGCGGCGAGCAGGCCGAAACGCACGAGCGGCAGCGTCACGTCGAGCGACACGCGGCTGCGCGTCGCGCCGACGCTGCGGCCGGCTTCCTCGAGCTCGGGGCCGACCTGCAGCAGCGCGCTTTGAATGAGCCGCATCCCGTATGCGAGCCACACGACCGTGTACGCGATCCAGATGCTCCACATCGAGTTCTTCAGCTCGCGCAGGCCCGGGACGAACAGGAAGATCCAAAGGAACGCGAGACCGGCGAGCAGGCCGGGCACCGCGCGCGGCAGCAGCACGAGGTAGTCGAGCAGCTTGGTCGCCCAGTCGGGGCGGCGATGGCCGGCGAACGCGACGAGCGAGTAGAAGCCGATCGCGAGCGCGCCGCCGATCACGCCGATGCCGAGCGTGTTGATGATCGCGCGCACGAGGTTGTCCTGCTCGAACAGCTCGATGAAGTTCGACAGCGTCAGCACTTCGGCGAGCGCGACGCCTTCGCCCCAGTTGGTCACGAATGCGCGCAACACGATGCCGGAGATCGGTACGATCACCGTCAGCATCAGCCACAGCGCGACGATCGCGAGCGCGACCCAGCGCCATACGCCGAGCGGCAGCACCGTCGCGCGGCCGGCCTTGCCCTTCACGGTGACGAAACGGTTCGCGGTCTTCAGCAGGCGGCGCTGCAGCAGCACGAGCGGGAACGTGATCGCGACGATGCACACCGCAACCGCGGCCATCAGGTGATATGACGGCACGCCGAGCTTGTTGGTCAGCTTGTACAGGTAGGTCGCGAGCACGAGGTGGCCTTCTGGATCGCCGAGCACGAGCGGCAGCCCGAACACCTCGAAGCCGAGGAAGAACACGAGCACGCCGGCGAACAGCAGTGCGGGCATCGTCATCGGCAGGCTCACGTCGAGCGCGACGCGGAACGGGCGGGCACCCGTCACGCGCGCGGCTTCCTCGACGTCCGAGCCGAGGTTGCGCAGCGCGGCCGACGAGTACAGGTACACGTGCGGAACGTGCGTGAGGCCGACGATCACCGTGATCGCGAAGATCGAGTAGACGTTCCAGGGTACGTTCTGCACCCCGAACAGTTCCTTGAACCACACCGAGTAGAAGCCGACCGGGCCGGCGGCGACCACGTAGCCGAACGCGAGCACCATCGGCGACACGAACACGGGCGTGAGCAGCAGCGGTTCGAGCCAGCGGCGGCCGGGCAGGTCGGTGCGTACCATCAGGAACGCGAGAATGCCGCCGAGCGGGATCGAGATGAACAGCATCCCGCCGGCGATGATGAACGAGTTCTTTACGGCCGACCAGAAGTCCGGGTCGGTGAAGATGAAGCGGAAACCCTCGATGCCGAGCGTCTTGTTCGCATCGAAGAACGGCGCGGACAACAGGCTCTGGAACAGGATGAAGCCGAGCGGCAGCGCGACCGCGACGGTGAGCACCGCGACGACGATCCAGCGCAGCATGCCGGCGAGCGGCTGCAGGCTGTTGGCCGGCAGCGCGGGGATCGCGCCGCCCGGGCCGGTGGTGGGCGGAACGGCCGGCGCCGTTGCCCGTGTGCTGGTTGAAAGCATGAGTTCGCCCCTGCGGCCATCCGGATGGCCGCCTCTAGGAAGTCGGTAAGGGGAAGGGGGCGCCCGCGCGATGCGCCGCGGGCGGCCCGTGGTCAGCTGCTCAGCCGATCAGCGCTTGATCGCCTGCTGCCATTGCTTCAGGAACGCAAGCCGCTTCGACTGGTCGAGATAGACGAGCAGGCCGGTGCCGATCTGGATCGGCTTCAGCGAATCGCCGAGTTCCTTCGTGAGGCTCGCGGCCGACGTTTCGCCGGTCACGTCCGCACGGATCGCGTACAGGTTCGCCTGATTCGCGATCAGCGTCTGGCCGCGCTGCGACAGCAGGTAGTCGACCCACAGCTTCGCGGCGTTCAGGTTCTTCGCCTTCTTCGAGATCGTGGCCAGGCGGCTCACGACTTGTGTGTAGTCCTTCGGAAACACGTAGCCGATCGACTTGTCCTTCTTCGCCTTCGCGTACGCATACGAGCCGATGATGTTGTAGCCGATCAGGTTCTCTCCGGACGAAATGCGCTCCATCATCGCGCCGGTGCTCGACTGCAGCTTCGGGCCGGTCGCGCCGATCGCCTTCACGAGCTCCCACGTGACCTTCTCGTTCACGTGCGCGTCCTGCGTCAGGTAGTTGAAGCCGACGCCCGACTTTTCGATGTCGTAGGTCGTGACCTTGCCCTTGAACTTGTCGGCCTGCGTGGTGAGCAGCTTGATCAGGTCGGCGCGCGTCTTCGGTACCTCGTTCTCGGGGATCAGGCGCTTGTTGTAGACGATCGCGAGCGGCTCGAACGTCGTGCCGTACGCCTGCTTCTGGTATTGCGCCCATTGCGGCACGTTCGCGCTTTCGGGCGAATCGTACGACGCCATCAGGCCGTCGTTGACGAGCTTGACCTGCAGGTCCATCGCGGAGCTCCACAGCACGTCGGCACTCGTGCTGCTCGCCGCGTTCTCGCTGATGTAGCGGTTGTACAGCTCGGTGCTGTTCATGTCGTTGTACTCGACCTTCACGCCGTACAGGCTTTCGAAGTCCTTGATCAGCGGGCGCACGAGGCCCGTGTCAGTCGTCGAGTAGACGATCAGCTTGCCTTCCTTCTTCGCGGCGTCGACGACGCCTTGGTAGTTACCCGGATACCCGGCCGGGACCTGCGCGACGGCGGCGCCGGCGGCGGTGCCCAGGACGATCGCCAGCGCGGCGGTGAGCTGCTTCGGTGCAAACGGCATGTCTTCCTCCAGTGATGCGTGTGTGTTGTTCGAGTGACGCGGATGTTAATTGCGAGGCACTTTCAGCCTGCTTTCATTTCGGTTCACAATAGCGTCCTTTGTGTCATGGATTTCCCGAGGTCCCCATGCGTGTGCTGCTCGTAGAAGACAACCCGAACCTGGCGCAGTCGCTGAACGACGCGCTGAGCGCCGCGCGCTTCGCGGTCGATCACATGGCGGACGGGGAGGCGGCGGATCACGTGCTGCGCACGCAGGACTACGCGCTGGTGATCCTCGATCTCGGGCTGCCGAAGCTCGACGGGCTCGAGGTGCTGCGGCGGTTGCGCGCGCGCCGCAATCCCGTGCCGGTGCTGATCCTGACCGCGCACGGCTCGGTCGAGGACCGCGTGAAGGGGCTCGATCTCGGGGCCGACGACTATCTCGCGAAGCCGTTCGAACTGACCGAGCTGGAGGCGCGTGCCCGCGCGCTGATCCGGCGCAGCCACGGCCACGAGCATTCGCGGGTCGCATGCGGGCCGCTTTCGTATGACAGTATCGACCGCAGCTTCCATCTCGCCGGCGAAGCGCTGCCGCTCACGCCGCGCGAGCGCTCGGTGCTGGAGGTGCTGATCCTGCGCAACGGTCGCGCGATCAACAAGGAGACGCTGTCGGAGAAAATCTTCGGGCTCGACGAGTCGGTCAACGCGGACGCGATCGAGATCTACGTGTACCGGCTGCGCAAGAAGCTGGAAAATACCGGCGTCGCGATCGTCACGCTGCGGGGGCTCGGGTATCTGCTCGAAGCGAAGGCCGCCGGATGAACTCATCCCACGCTCGCTGGCTTTGCACGGGACCGGAGTACGCGCTGAAGCGCCATGCCGGATCGACACGTCCGCTGCCTTCCGAGGGGGTGCATGCCGTGCCTGGGGCGGCCCGGCGGGAGACATGATGATCCGCCGACCGAACCTGCGCACGCAAGTCGCGCTGTGGCTGCTGCTGCCGCTGCTCGGGCTGCTCGCGCTCGACTCGTGGCTCACGTACCAGCGCGCGATGAGCGCCGCGCACGTCGCGTTCGACCGCACGCTGTCGTCGTCGCTGAAGTCGATCCGCGAAGGCGTGCGGCTCAACGACGGTGAGATCGAGGTCGACCTGCCGTATCTCGCGCTCGAGATGTTCGAGTCGGGCGACGGCGGCAAGATCTACTACCTGATCCGCGAGGACAACGGGCACACGATCACCGGCTATCCGGACCTGCCGCTGCCGCCGGGTGACGGCGCGCTGTTCGTCACGCGCTACTACAACGTCGTCTATCGCGGCGAGCAGCTGCGCATGGCCGCGTTGCGCGTGCCGGTGCACGACGTGCCGACCGCGCAGACGCGCATCGTGTGGGTGATGGTCGGCGAAACGATCGAGGGACGCCAGGCGCTCGCGCGCGAAATCCTGATGGGCTCGCTGCTGCAGGAAGGACTGCTTGTCGTGCTCGCGCTCGGGATCGTGTGGCTCGGCGTCGGGCGCGGGCTGCGGCCATTGAACCGGTTGTCCGCGAAGGTCGCCGCGCGTACCGACGGCGATCCGACGCCGCTCGACACCGGTGGCATGCCGAGCGAGCTCGCGCCGCTCGTCGAGTCGATCAACCAGTACATCGGCCGCACGCAGCAGATGCAGGTCGCGCGGCGGCGTTTCTTCGCGGACGCGGCCCATCAGCTGAAGACGCCGCTCGCGGCGGTGCAGGCCGGCGTCGAACTGGCATTGCGGCCGGACGAGCAGCCACGCGTGAACGTGCACTTGTGGCGCGTGAACGGCGCGGTGCGGCAGGCCGCGAAGATCATCCAGCAGCTGCTGTCGCTGTCGCGGCTCGATTCGGACAGCGGCCTTGCGGTCGCGCACCAGCCGGTCGCGTTGCATCGGCTGGCGCGCAGCGTGACGCTCGACTGGTCGCCGGTGGCGCGGGCGCGCGACATCGATCTCGGCTTCGAGCACGAGGCCGACGTCGACGTGCACGGTCAACCGGATCTGCTCGGCGAAATGATCGGCAACCTGATCGACAACGCGATCCGTTATTCGGGTGACCGCGCGGTAATCACGGTGCGCGTGTCGCGCGACGGCGAGCACGCGCGGCTCGACGTGATCGACAACGGGCCGGGCATTCCGGCGGGTGAGCGCGACGCGGTGTTCGAGCGCTTCCATCGTGGCAGCAAGACGCAGACGGTCGAAGGCACCGGGCTCGGGTTGTCGATCGTGCGGGAAATCGCGCGCGTGCATCAGGGCAGCGTGACGCTCTCCGATGCGGCGGGCGGCGGGCTGATCGTGACGGTGATGCTGCCGACGGTTCGGGCGGCGCAGTAGCCGGCACGGCGATCGACGCAACCGAGGTGAATGGCGGCGGAGGGCGGCGACGGAAACGATATGCCGTCCGCCGCTTCGACCGATCCGCTCAGTCGCCGAACCCGATCTCCGCTTCGAGCGACTGCCCGACTTCGAGCCACGCGCCCGCGCCTTCGACGACGATCGCGTTGATGCCGAATGTCAGCGCGTCGTCGTAGTTCGGATGCGCGCGATAGGTCTGCATCGTGTCGGTCGGCTCGTGCGGCCATGCCGGATCCGGCGCGCCGGTCACCTGGTCGATCGTCGGCATCGGGCAGCGCGTGCACAGCTTCACGAGGCGCAACCGCACGCGCGTCGCGCCTTCAGCGTCGAGATGCTCGACGAAATCCTCTTCGTACGCGTCGAGATCCGACACGACGATGTTCGGGCGGAAGCGGTTCATCGGAATCGCCGGCGCGCCTTTCGCGACGAGCTTCGCGTTCAGGTCGTCGAGCGACGACTGGCCGATCACGAGCAGCGGGTAGCCGTCCGCGAACTGCGTGTGCGTGTCGATGTCGCCGGTCCATTTGCGGTTGCAGCCACGGCGCGACTCGGCACCGAAGCGCGCGAGCTTCAACGGCATGCCGAGGAATTCGGTGAGCCACGCGGCCGTCTCGGCGCCCGTGTCGATCGCGTCGACGGTGTCGCGCCAGACGGTCGCGGCCATCTTCGGCGTGGCGGGTGTTGCATCGCCGTCGAGCGGCGTACGGATCTCGGGCATGCCCGGCGCATTCAGCACCAGCGCATCGTGCTCGAGCGCGGTGCGGATCAGCGCGAGGCGCGGGTGCGTGCGCTGCGTGATCATCATCCCGTCCGGGGTGGTGATCAGCCAGTGGCGGTCGTACGCGAGGCCCGTTTCGAGCAGCTGTGCGCGCGACAGCGCGATGCCGGCGCAGGATTTGATCGGATAGACGAAGAGTTCGGAGATGGCTGGCATGACGCTGGCTGACGAAGGCGGGATGGTCGAATCGCGATTGTGCCAGATCATGCGAAAGCCGTTTGGGCGGTTGCAGGCCGCCGCGCCGCGCGGCCGGTCACGCCAGCGGAAAGCCGAGATCGAAGGTCGTGCGCACGTCGAGCGGCTGGCGCAGCAGCCCGGCCTTCAGGTAGAAGTCGGCCGTGCGTTGTTGCCCGGCGATCACCGTCGCGTCGATCGGCAGCCACCGCGTGTTGCGGCGCTCGAACTGCAGCTTCGCGGCAGCCGGCGGGATGCCGACGATGCGCGCGAGCGTCGCGGAATACGCGTCGACGTGCCGGTACGACCAGGCCTGCGCGCGCACGACGCGTTGCAGGAAGTCGCGCAGCACGTCGCGCTTCGACGCGATCGCCGCGTCGGTTGCCGCGACGTAGCTGAGGCCCGACCACAGGCCGCGGCCGTTGACGAGCACGCGTGCGCGGCCGCTCGTTTCGGCGAGCGCGGTATAGGGTTCCCACGTCGCCCACGCGTCGATCGAACCGGTTGCGAGCGCAAGCATCGTGTCGGCCGGCGGCAGGAAGCGGAACGATACGGCATCGGGCGGCAGGGCTGCGGCTTCGAGTGCCTTCAGCGTGACGAAATGGCCGATCGAGCCGCGCGTGGTGCCAATGCGCTTGCCTTTCAGGTCGGCGGCGTCCTTCAGCGTCGCATCGGGCCGCACGAGCAAGGCGGTGCCGTACGGGTCGGACCGGTTCGCGCCGATCACCTTGATGCGCGCACCCGATGCGAGCGCGAAGATCACCGGCGCGTCGCCGATCGGTCCGCAGTCGACGGCCGCCGCGTTCAGCGCTTCGGCCAGTGGCGCGGCGGCCGGGAATTCGGTCCATGCGATGTCGTAAGCGAGGCCGTTCAGTTCGCCGGCTGCTTCGAGCAGCGCGCGCAGCCCGCCCTTTTGGTCGCCGGCACGCAGCAGCGGTCGCGTGCCCGATTGCGCGTGCAATGCGGTCGGAGCCACGCCGACGGTGGCGGCGGCGAGGGCGCTCGCTTGCGCGAGGAAGTGGCGTCGGGTCGGATTCATCGTGAAGTTCGGTCGATTGGAGGAAACGGTTCAGAGATTCAATGCGCAAGCCCGGCCTGCACGTCGCGCACCGGTTCAGCGTCCACACGCAGCAGCAGCGCGGTCAGCGGATCGACGTTCGCGGGGGTGGCGGAAGGCCGTGCGGTTGCATCCGAGCGGCACAACAAATCATCGGCCGACCAGCCCGCGCTGCCAGGCAACGCGCGCGCCCGCAGCCAGCCGCGCCGGTCGGCAAGCAGTTGCGTGCCGCCGAACGTCTCGGGCGACACGCCGGCGATCGTCGCGAACGCTTGCCACGCACCGGGCGTCGACGCGACGCAGTTCGCGCGCGAGCCGGTTGCCGGTGGCGCGGGCGTGTCGCCGGCGGTGACGAGCAGCGTCTGCCAGCGCGGATCCTCCGTCGGCGGCGCGCTGCCCGGCGCGAGCGCAACGATGCGCACGCGCTGGCCTTCGCGCCAGCGCTCGAGCGGTTGCGGCGCGGTGCTGCCGCAACGCACGTCGAGCGCTGGCAGCGGAACGGGCACGGGCCACGCACCTTCCGCCTGCGCGCCGCTGCCGGCCGACAGCGCCTTCAGGTAAGCGAGCACGGCCCACGTGTCGCCGGGGCCGAGCGTCGCGGCAAAGCCCGGCATCGACGACGCGCCGCGCGCGTCGTGCGTACCGTGCCGCACGCGCCAGTACAGTTCGCCTTCGAGCCGGCGGGCGAGCAGCGCGCCCGCGAAGGTCGGCGGCCAATGCGCGAGCGTTGCCGCGAGCGGTCCTTCGCCGCGGCCGTCCGCGCCGTGACACGCCGCGCAATGCCGCGCATACAGGTGCGCACCGCGCATCACGTTCGCGACGGAAAGCGGCGCGGGGTTGCGCTGGAAACTGGTCGGCACCGCGGGCGCGAGCCACAGCGACGCCGGTGGCCACGGCGCGAACCACGCGACCGCCAGTGCGGCGATTGCCGACGCCGCTCGCCACTTGCGCGACACGAGCGCGATGCAGACCAGCGCCACGGCGAGCGCGGTTGCCGCGCAGGCGAACGCAAGCTGTCGCGTGAGCCCGGCATCGATGCGCAGCGTTTCAAGCGCGATCCGATGCGCCCAGGGCCACGCGGCCTGTCCGTCGGCGTCCCCGGTCAGGCCGGCCGCATGCAGTGCCCGGGCGAACGCGATCTGCGCGTGATACAGCAGTTGCAGGAACACGAGCGCCCAGTCGGCGAACGGCGGTGCATTCATCGGCGCGGCCTTTGCCGTGCGCGGGCCATCCCGCTGTCGGCACCCGGCATCTACCAGCTCGAATCGAGTCCGAGATGCCGCAGCGCTTCGTGGCGCAGTTCGGCGAGACGCGGGTCGCCGCGATGGCGCGGATAGGGCAGGTCGACACGCAGTTCCGCGACGATCCGCGCGGGACGCGGCCCGAACACGATCACGCGTTGCGCGAGAAACAGCGCTTCCTCGACATCGTGCGTGACGAGCAGCGCGGAGAACCCGTCGCGTTGCCACAGCGCGGTCAACTCGGCCTGCATCGTCAACCGCGTCAGCGAATCGAGCTTGCCGAGCGGCTCGTCGAGGATCAGCAGGCGCGGATCGTTGACGAGCGCGCGGGCGAGCGCGACACGCTGCGCCATCCCGCCCGACAGCTGATGCGGAAACACGTTCGAGAATTCCTGAAGTCCGACGCGCGCGAGCGCATCGTCGACGCGATGCTGCGCGGTGCGCGCCACGCCACGCGCCTCGAGGCCGAGCGCGACGTTCGCGCGCACGCGGCGCCACGGGTAGAGCGTCGGATCCTGGAACACGACGATGCGCGACGGATCGGGCCTTTCGATCGGCACGCCGTCCTGCACGATTGCGCCTTGTCGCGCGGCGTCGAGGCCCGCGACGAGCCGCAGCAGCGTCGATTTTCCGCAGCCGCTCGGGCCGAGCAGCGCGACGAATTCGCCGGCCGCGACCGACAGCGTGACGTCGTCGAGCACCGGCAGCGGGCCGCCGGGGCCGTCAAACGCATGGCTCACGCGGCGGATGTCGATGCGCGCGCCGCGCGCCATCGTGGCATCGGGCGTGACGGGTGCCGTGGAGACGGACGATTCGAGAGCGGCGGCGCTCACCATTTGACGGTTCCTTTCTGCCATGCGAGCACACGGTCGCGCACCGCGAACAGCAGCGCGATCAGCCCGGAAAACAGCAGCGCCATCACGATCAGCGCCGCATACATGTTCACGTACGATGCCCAGCCCTGCGCCCAGCTCAGGTACCAGCCGAGCCCCGACTTGACGCCCATCATCTCGGCGACGACGAGCACCGTGAACGATGCGCTCAGCCCCATGAAGATGCCGACGAACACATGCGGCAGCGCGGCGGGAATCGCGACGCGCAGCACCAGGAAGCGCGCGTTCGCGCCGAGCGTGCGCGCGACGTCGTAGTACTGCCGGTTCACGCTCGCGACCCCCGACCACGTCAGCACCGCGACCGGGAAGCCGGTCGACAGCGCGATCAGGAACGCAGCGGCCGAATAGCTCGTCGGGAAGAAGTAGAACGTGAGCGGCAGCAGCGCGGTGGCCGGCACCGGGCCGAGCACGCGCAGCACCGGATGCACCCAGTAGCCGATGCGGCGCGACCAGCCGATCGATACGCCGACCGCGAACCCGACCGCGACGCCGTACGCGAACCCGAGCGAAAGCAGCTTCAGCGTATTGGCGGCGCTGCCGGCGAGGCGCGGCCAGTCGTCGACGTAGACCTCGATCAAGGCCTGCGGCGGCGCGAAGAACGGCGTCGGCAGCCAGCCGGTCTTGGCCGTGACGATTTCCCACGCGGAAAGCACGAGCGGCAGTGCGACGAGCCACGGGCCGGCCGGGCGCACGCGTGCAAGCCGCAGGCGCGTGGCCGGCACGCGATGGCCAAGCGTCGCGGCGACCAGCAGCAGCGCGGCGATCGCCCACGCGGCGATGCCGAACGTGTCGGTGTATGCCCAGTCGGTGAAACCGACGACGCGGTTCGGCCACACGTCAGTCACCGCGCCGAGCGCGGCCCACGCGAGCGCCGCGACGACGCCGGTCGGCCAGGTACGCGCGCGGCGGGCTTCGGCTGCTAGCGTCGCGTCGCAGGCCGTGCATGCTGCGCGGGATGTGGCCATCGCGGTGGCGGTGCTGTTCGTTGCGGATGCCGTTCGCGCGGCGGACGCGTGTTCGATCGTCGACATCGCGTCACCCCAGCACGTTCGCATAGACCTGCTGCGCGAAGCGCTGCGGGTCGGTGCTCTTCTTCAGCACGCTGATCCGGCGGAAATCGTCCGCGTAGAACGCGATTTCCTGCTGCAGGTCGACGTTGGTCGGGTGGTGCGTGTAGGTCAGCGTCGCGTACAGCTTGCGCAGGTCTTCGGGATTGATCTTCGGCGAATACTTCGCGAACGCCTTCGCGGCTTCATTCGGGTTGTCGTGCGTGTATTCGGTTGCCTGCACGATCGAGCGCGCGAGTGCGGCGGCCGCCGGCCGGTCGTTGCGCACGAGGTCGCCGCGCGCGCCGATCACGCAGCACACCTTGCGCGCGTATTCGCCGGACAGGTTCGTCGCGAGTTCCGTATACGCGCCGTTGCTGCGCTTCTCGAGGAGATAGAGATTCGGGTCGCCGTCGGCGATCGCCTGGATCTCGCCCTTGTCGACCGCGACGCCGAGCAGATCGGCCGGATACTGCCGCCACGTGATGTCGCGTTCGGGATCGATGCCGTTCTTCGCGAGCAGGATCGAGAAGAAGTGCTTGCCGGGCGCCGCGAGATCGCTGACGCCGACCGTCTTGCCCTTCAGCGCCTGCAGCGTCGTCACGCCGGCCGCCTTCGCGCCGAGCAGCCGCACGCAGCCGCCGTGCGAGCTGCCGATGATCTTCACGTCGAAGCCGGCTTCGAGCGGCTTCAGCCAGCGGTGGATCATCCCGACCGCCGCGTCGGCCTTGCCGGTCGCGATCGATTCGAGCAACTGATCGGTCGATCCGCTGTAGTTGATCAGCTCGACCTTCAGTCCGTTCTTCTCGAAGAAGCCGTTCTCCTGCGCGACGACGATCGGCGTCAGGCAGAACGCGTTCTGGTTCCACGCGAACTTGAGCTTCTTCAGCGGTGGCGCGGACCATGCGTTGCGGCCCAGCGTGATCGCCGGCGCGGCGAGCGCGGCGGCGCCGGCCGCGCGCAGCAGCCGGCGGCGCTTGTCGTCATGGGCGCCGGTCGGCGCGGGGGCGGTGGTATCGGTCATCGTGTGGTCTCCGGTTCCGGTCGTGCGCAAGGGCGTTCAGTCGAGCAGGTCGGGTTCGTCGGCGACGACGCCTGCGAACAGGCTGTCGAACGCGTGCAATGCGCCCTCGGGGCCACCGATCTGGCCGTGCGTGTGTCGCGCGGTCGCGTGATCGATCGGTTGCGGCGCGCCGGCCGCTTCGGCCAGCAACTGCGTGTGCGCGGCGTTGTCGAGCGCGATGTACCACCACGCGGCGGCCTCGACCGTCGGGCCGGCCGTCAGGATGCCGTGGTTCTTCAGGATCGCGCCCTTGTGCGTGGTGCCGTCGGGCTTCGCGAGCGCGCCCGCGATCCGTGCGCCTTCGCTCGTGTCGACGACCATGCCCGTGAAGTCGTCGAACAGCGCGTGATCCTCGTAGAACACGCACGCGTCCTGCGTCAGTGGATCGAGCGGGCGGCCGAGCGTCGACCATGCCTTGCCGTAGGTCGAATGCGTGTGCGCGGCGGCGACGATGTGCGGATGCGCGTCGTGAATCGCCGCGTGGATCGCGAACGCGGCCTTGTTCAGCGGCCGGTTGCCGATCGCGGTTTCGCCGCGTGCGTTGACGAGCAGCAGGTCCGATACCTTGATCCGCGAGAAATGCACGCCGAGCGGATTCACCCAGAAGTGGTCGGGCAGTTCGGGGTCGCGCGCGGTGATGTGGCCGGCGAGGCCCGACGCGAAGCCGAAGCGCGCGAACAGGCGGAACGCGGCCGCGAGCCGCTCCTGCCGGTGGCGGCGCTCGGCGGCGACGTCGACGCGCGGCGCGGGCGCGTCGAACCAGAAATGCTGGCGCGGCGTGTCGGCGAGGACGAGGCCCGACGCGGTGCGTGCGGGCGATGACGAAGTCAGGACGGCGGACATGGTCGGCGTCTCCCTTTGGGTCAGGCCGCGCGGCGTGCCGCGTCGCGCGCCGCGACGGCGCTGCGCACGCGCGGAATCAGTTCGCGACCGTAGTCGATCGCGTCTTCGAGCGGATCGAAGCCGCGGATCAGGAACGTCGTCACGCCGAGGTCGTAGTAGTCGAGCAGCGCGTCGGCGACCTGTTCGGGCGTGCCTACCAGCGCGGTCGAATTCGAGCGTGCGCCGGTGAGCTTCGCGATCTCGGTCCACAGCCGCTTGTCGACGCGCGAGCCGCGTTCGGCCGCGGCAAGCAGGCGCCGCGCGCCTTCGCTTTGCTGCGGGCCGCCGGTGCCGAGGCCGGCCGCTTCGCGCACCCGGCGCGTTTCGTCGAGGATCCGGTGCGCGCGCGCCCATGCTTCGTCTTCGGTCGCCGCGAGGATCGGCCGGAACGACACGGAGAAGCGCACCTGCCGGCCGTGCTTCGCGGCTTCGGCGCGCACGCGGGTCGTCAGGTCGCGCACCTGGTCGAGTGATTCGCCCCACAGCGCATAGACGTCCGCGTGCTTGCCGGCAACTTCCAGCGCCGCTTCCGAGGCGCCGCCGAAGTAGATCGGCACGTGCGGCTGCTGGAACGGCTTCACCTCCGAAAAGCCCTGCTTGAAGCGGTAGTGCGCGCCGTCGTGATCGAACGGCTGCGTTTCGGTCCAGATGCGGCGCAGGATGCTGAGATATTCGTCGGTGCGTGCGTAGCGTGCGTCGTGGTCGAGGAAGTCGCCGTCGCGCTGCTGCTCGCTGTCCGAGCCGCCGGAGATGAAGTGCACGGCGAGCCGGCCGCGGCTGAACTGATCGAGCGTCGCGATCTGCCGCGCGGCGAGCGTCGGCGCGGTGAAGCCCGGCCGATGCGCAAGCATGAAGTGGATGCGCTCGGTCGCGGCGGCGGCGAACGCGATCGTCAGCGTCGCGGACGGGCCGGTCGAGTGGTGCGGGACGAGGATCCGGTCGAAGCCGGCCGTTTCATGTGCGCGGGCGAAGTCGCGCACGTAATCGGGGTCGACGACGGGGCCGGCGGGCGGATGGATTTCCGACTGCTTCTGGCTCTGGATCATGCCGATGAATTCGACGCTCATCTGGGTCTCCGATGCAAGGACGGCCCCACGCATCCAGCAACGGCCGGCGGGGGCGGGAATGGAGCGCAGATTACCGCCGGGATCATGCGGAATGGAAATAATCAATCCCGAATTGAATATCAGATTTGCATGGTTTGGCCGCGTGTGCATTGCGCATACGCTGTGGGCTCGCGATGGTGTTGAAAGGGGCGTGCCGGGCGGGGCGGTTGCGCCGGGCAGGAACCGGATCCGCATGCGGTCCGGGATGTGCGGTCCGGTTCGAATGCCGATGCGTGCGCACGCATGCGCGGCAAACGTCCGCGAACCGGCACGCGAGTGCGCAACCGATCGCCGCCGGCTTCACGCGCCGCCGCGCCGTCCGCCAATCGATCTCCGCCATTGCCGCCGTTGCGTTACCCCGCTATCCAGTCACCGAGGGAACCCGTACCGATGTCCGCCAGACTTGCTGCTTCCTCGCCGCTACCGCTGCAATCGTCGCTGCGCCATCTGCCTGCCGACGATGCGCGCGTCGCGGCGCTGCTCGAGCGTCTTGCGCCCGAACTCGCCGCGGACGCCGCCCGCAACGACGTCGACGGCCGCTTCCCGCACGAGAACTTCGCGCGGCTGCATCGCGCCGGGCTGATCGCGCAGGTCGTGCCGCGCGAGCATGGCGGCGCGGGCGCGACGCTGGCGCAGGCGAGCCGGATCGTGGCCGCCGTCGCGCGCGCCGATCCCGCGACTGCGCTGGTGCTGACGATGACGTATCTGCAGCATCGCGCGCTCGGCCGCGCGGACAACCGCTGGCCCGCGCACGTGCGGCGTGCGGTGTTCGACAGTGCGGTGGCTGAGGGCGCGCTGATCAACGCGTTGCGCGTCGAACCGGCGCTCGGTTCGCCGTCGCGCGGCGGCCTGCCCGAAACGATTGCGCGTCGCGACGGCGACGGCTGGCGCCTGTCCGGCCACAAGCTGTACAGCACCGGCATTCCGGCGCTGCGCTGGCTCGCCGTATGGGCACGCACCGACGAACCCGAGCCGCGTGTCGGCGTATTCCTCGTGCCGCGCGAGCGCGATGTGGAGGACGACGCAGGCATCCGCGTGATCGAAAGCTGGAACCACCTGGGCCTGCGCGCATCGGGCAGCCACGAGGTCGTGTTCGACGACGTGCGGCTGCCCGCCGATCATGCGGTGGACGTGCGCGCACCCGATGCGTGGGCCGTATCGACCGCGAGCCATGCGGATGTCGACGCGCAGGCTGACCAGCAGGCGTGGATGGTCGCGTTGCTCGGCAGCCTCTACGATGCGGTGGCGCGCGCGTCACGCGACTGGCTGCTCGAGTTCGCGACGACACGCGCGCCGAGCGGGCTCGGGGCTCCGCTCGCGACGTTGTCGCGCATGCAGGAGGCCGTCGGCGAGATCGAAGGGTGGTTGCACACGAACCGCGTGCTGCTCGACGAGCACATCGCGCGCACCGATGCGGGCGACGCACCGACGGTGACGACGAGCGGCCTCGTCAAGCGAACCGTGACGGAGCAGGCGATCCGCACGGTCGAGCACGCGTTGAAGCTGTCGGGCAATCACGGGCTGAGCCGCCACAATCCGCTCGAACGTCATTATCGCGACGTGCTGTGCAGCCGCGTGCATACGCCGCAGGACGATGCGATCGCGGTCGCCGCCGGGCGTGCTGCGCTCGACGCCGCGGCGCGAAGCGCAACCGAGAACGCCAGCGCGGAGGCTGGCGGGACGTCACGCGGCGCACCGGCTTCCGGTCGAAGCGATGCGTGAGCGGGGCCGCATGACGGTCGGCGCAAACGGGACACCGCGGTGCCGGCGTTGCAGGCCTCGGTCAAGCTCAGGCGGCTTCGTCGTGCGCGGCGGCATCCGCAGGCAGTGCGAATGCCGCGCGCGCATGCGCGCCCACGGCCGCGAGCGGCGCCGCGAAGCGTGCGGCGTCCTGCCGGTGCAGCAGCCACAGATCGATCTGCGGCTTGAAATCGGCGAGCGGCACGATGTCGACCGCATCGCGCAGCGGGCTGCCTTCGACGAGCGGCATCGGCATCAGCCCGATGCCGATGCCGTTCGCGACGCTCTGCAATTGCAGGTCGCGACCATGGGTGTCGAGCGTGACGGGCATCGGCAGCCCCTGCGCGTCGAGTGCGCGGCGCAGGCCCGCGCGAAAGCCGCAGCCGTCGGGATTGAGCACCCAGCCGCGCGCATGGCAGTCGGCGAGCCGGTAGCTGCGGCGCGGCCAGTCGCCCTTGCGGCCGACCGCGACGAGCCGGGTGGCCAGCAGCCGTTCGCCCTCGACGTGCGGCGGCAGCACCATCTCGCGGGCCAGAAACACCAGCGCCGCATCGAGTTCGCGGCGCGCGACGCGCTCGACGAGCATGCCGCCCCAGGCGGTCGTGACCTGCGTGGCGAGCGCCGGCCATTGCCCGGCGATCCGCGCGATCAGGCCGGGCAGCATCAGTTCGCCAAGCCCTTGCGTGAGGCCGACGCGGAATTCGCCGGCGGGCGGCCGCTGGCCGGCCGTCAGTTCGCGCAGCGCATCGACCTCGCGCAGGATCGCGCGGCACTGCGCGAACACCTGCAGCCCGATGTCGGTTGGGCGCGGCGGTTTCGTGTTGCGGTCGAGCAGCGTCGCGCCGAGCGCTTCCTCGAGATTCTGCACGCGCCGTGTGATCGCCGGCTGCGTCATCCCGAGCTCGGCCGCGGCCTGGCTCAGCGTCTGACAGCGGACGACCGCTGCAAAAGCGTCGATATCGCTAATTTTCATGTTTGTTCTGCATGATCTTTCGGGGGATCATGACGATTAATCATTATTCGGCATCATATTCGAGGAGGCAGCCGATGAGTACGCTTTCGTTGCATCAGACGCCGCTGCGTCCGTTCGTCGACGGCCTGGGCGCGCTGCTCGCGTCCGGCGCGAACGAGGCGCGCATTCTCGACGAGGGCGGCGCGCTGCTTTCCGCGCTAGTCGCGCACGACGACTGGCTGCCCGACGCGTTCGCGCAGCCCGATCCCGAGCGCTACCGCCAGTACCTGCTGCATCTCGATCCCGACGATCGGTTCTCCGTCGTCAGCTTCGTGTGGGGGCCTGGCCAGACGACGCCGATCCACAATCACACGGTGTGGGGGCTGATCGGCATGCTGCGCGGCGGCGAGTTTTCGCAGCCCTACCGGTTCGACGCGACCGGCAGGCCGGTGCCGTCGGGCGATGCGGTGCAACTGCGGCCGGGCGACGTCGAGGCCGTGTCGCCGAGCATCGGCGACGTCCATCGCGTGACCAACGCGTTCGCCGACCAGGTATCGATCAGCATCCACGTGTACGGCGCGAACATCGGCAAGGTCGAGCGCGCGGTGTTCCTGGACGACGGCACCGTGAAGCCGTTCGTGTCCGGCTATTCGAACGTATGACGCCGAAAGTCGCGGGCGTTCCGTTGCGAGCGCACGCCCGCGGCCTCGGGCTTCATCCGTTTTCCGTTTGCTTTTTTCACCGACTTCAACAGAATCCGACAGAGACATCGTGACGCAATCCGTTGATTCCACTTCCCGTTTCCCCGTCGCGTCGTACCAGGACGTACGCACGCGCCTCCTGGCCCGCGACGAGCTCGCGCTGATCGACGTGCGCGAGGAAGATCCATACGCGCAGGGCCATCCGCTTTGGGCTGCCAACTTTCCGCTGTCGAAGCTCGAACTCGACGCGTGGACGCGCATTCCGCGCCGCGACACGCCGATCGTCGTGTTCGGCGAAGCCGGCGGCGAGGATCTCGCGCCGCGCGCGGCCGCGAAGCTCGCGCAGCTCGGCTATTCCGACGTGCGGCTGCTCGACGGCGGTCTCGCGGGCTGGCTCGCCGCGGGCGGCGAGCTGTTCATCGACGTGAACGTGCCGAGCAAGTCGTTCGGCGAGTGGGTCGAGGCCGAGCGCCATACGCCGTCGCTGTCCGCGCAGGAAGTGCAGGCGCTGATCGACGAGAAGGCCGACGTCGTGATCGTCGACGCGCGCCGCTTCGACGAATACCAGACGATGAACATCCCGACGTCGACGAGCGTGCCGGGGGCGGAACTCGTGCTGCGCGTGCGCGCGCTCGCGCCGAACCCCGCAACCCGGGTCGTGGTGAACTGCGCGGGCCGCACGCGCAGCATCATCGGCACGCAATCGCTCGTGAACGCAGGGCTGCCGAACCCGGTCGCGGCACTGCGCAACGGCACGATCGGCTGGACGCTCGCGGGCCAGACGCTCGAGCACGGCGCCACGCGACGCTTTCCCGACGACGTCGAACCCGCGCAGCGTGAGGAAGCCCGCCGCGCCGCGCGCGCGGTGGCCGAGCGCGCCGGCGTGCCGCGCATCGCGCTCGCGGACGTCGCGGCGCTCGACGAGCCGGGCCGCACGCTGTACCGCTTCGACGTGCGCACGCCGGAGGAATACGAGGCCGGCCATCTGCCAGGCTTCCTGGGCACGCCGGGTGGCCAGCTCGTACAGGAGACCGACCATCACGCGCCCGTGCGCGGCGCGCGAATCGTGCTTGCCGACGACGACGGCGTGCGCGCGGACATGACCGCGTCGTGGCTCGCGCAGATGGGCTGGGACGTGCGCGTGATCGAGCCGGCCGGCACGGCGGCCTTCACCGAGCGCGGCCAGCCGCCGCGCGACGTGCCGGCGACGCCGCAGGTGATCGAGGTGTCGCCCGCAACGCTCGCGGGCTGGCTGAAGGAGGCGGCCGCGGGCGAGGTCGCGATCGTCGACGTGACGACCAGCGCGAACTACGTGAAGCGCCATATCCCCGGCGCGTGGTTCGTCGTGCGTGCGCAGTTGCGCGACGCGCTCGCCGCGATCCCGCCGGCGAAGCGCTATGTGTTCACGTGTGGATCGAGCCTGCTCGCGCGGTTCGCGGCGGACGACGCGCGCGCGTTGCTGCCGGCTTCCGCGGCGATCGCGGTGCTGACCGGCGGCACGGCCGCGTGGATCGACGCGGGGCTGCCGCTCGAGCACGGCGAGACGCATCTGGCGTCGCCGCGCGTCGACCGCTACCGGCGCCCGTATGAAGGCACGGACAACGCGGCCGCCGCGATGCAGGCGTATCTCGACTGGGAATTTGGGCTGGTCGACCAGCTGAAGCGGGACGGCACGCACCACTTCCGCGTGATCTGACCGCGACGCGGCAACCGGTGTGCGGCACGACATGCGCCGCGCCCGGTTGCCGCGCATTCAGCGGCGCATCGCATTCGACGCGTTCAGTCCGCTCAGCGCTTGAACGTATCGACGGCCGTGCGGCCGACGGCCGGATCGTCGGTGAAGAAGCCGTCGATGCCTGCGCGCAGGTACGCCTGGATCTCGCGCACCGAGCCCGCGGTGTTGCGCGTGGCCGGCGTGCCGCCGTCCTTCAGCGACGCGGGCAGGAAGTTGTTCTCCGGACGGAACGTGTACGGATGCACGACGAGGCCGGCTTCGTGCGCGTAACGCACGTACGGCGTCGGCTGCTGCAGCGTGCCGTCGGCGGCGACCGCGATGATCGATGTCTTGTACGGGCCGACGCCGTTCGCATAGGCCGCGATCTCGCGCATTCCGTCGCGCGTCGACAGGTCACCGTAGGTGCGCTTGTCGTTCGCCTTCACGAAGTCGTACGGACGCTGATCGGCTTCGTC
Source organism: Burkholderia sp. Bp9004 (assembly GCF_003858025.1). Lineage (NCBI taxonomy): Bacteria > Pseudomonadati > Pseudomonadota > Betaproteobacteria > Burkholderiales > Burkholderiaceae > Burkholderia > Burkholderia sp. Bp9004. Next base: position 225,780 of record NZ_QTQD01000001.1, read on the forward strand.
CATCAACTGCACGAGCTTCCAGTTCGGCTGGCTCGTCTTGATCCGGTTGCGGATCGTCTTCAGGTTCGCCACTTCGAACGACTGGATGTAGACGGTCGCCGTGCGTGCCGTGTACGGATCCTTCAGCAGCGCATCGACGAGACGGTCCTCGAGCGGCAGGCCGACCGACTGGAAGTAAGTCGGGTGCTTGGTTTCCGGATACAGGTGGATCGTGCGGCCGGTCTGCGCGGCCATCTGTTTCGCGAGCGCGACGATCTCGTCGAAGGTCGGAATCTCGAACTGGTCGTTGTACGCGGTGTTCGCCGGGCGGACCTGCGGAATGCGCTCGCGGGCACGCAGCGTCTTCAACTCGGCGAGCGTGAAGTCCTCGGTGAACCAGCCGGTCAGCTGCGCGCCGTCGATCGTCTTGGTCGCCTTGCGGCTCGCGAACTGCGGCAGGGTCGACACGTTCGTCGTGCCGGAGATTTCATTCTCGTGGCGCGCGACGAGTACGCCGTCGCGAGTCGAGACGAGATCGGGTTCGATCACGTCCGCGCCGTCCTCGATCGCCTTGCGGTACGACGCGAGCGTGTGTTCGGGGCGCAGCGCGCTCGCGCCGCGATGGCCGACCACCTGGACCTTCGCGGAGATCGGCTGCGTCGGATCGGATGCCGACACGTCGTCGCCACCGCAGGCGGCGAGCAGGAGGGCGGCGGCACAGGCGAGCGGGATGCAGCGCAGGGCGGTCGGGCGCGTGAAGAGCATGGTGGAGAACCTTCGAAACGGAAGTCGGTGAAAGGGCGGTCGTTCCGGCGGGTGCGGCCTGTCTCGGCGGGCCGCGCGGGATCGAACGGGACGCGATCGTCGCATCGGATAATTACATATGTATTACTCACGCCTTTCTTTTTCGTTGCCGCGAAAAACGCACGGGATGGCCGGATAGCGCAACCGCGCTCGCGGCGCGATCCGGCCGTCGCCGGGAGCCGGCGAGCCGGATGCACTAAACTTGCGGGACTTTTGCATCGCCGCGCCGGGCCGACGCCCGCTCGCGCGCGACGATGCGGCGACTCGCGGGCCGGCGCGGGCGCCCGGCGTCAGTGTGCGTCCGGGGCCCGCGCCGGCCGATTTTTACCGACCCATGACGACTCATACCGATTCCGCCTATCTGCTCGGCGACCTGCTGAAGAACGTTTCCCGCTCCTTCTACCTGACGCTGCGCGTGCTGCCCGACGGCATGCGCGACCCGGTCGGCCTGGCCTATCTGCTCGCGCGCGCGGCCGACACGATCGCCGACACGGCGCTCGTCGCGCCCGATCGCCGTGCGGCGCTGCTGACCGACCTGCGCGACGAGGTCGAGCGGCTCGGCGACGGCGCGGCGCTGTCGCGTGCGCTGGAGGAGGTGACGCGGATGCAGACGGATTCGCACGAGCACGTGCTGCTCGGCTCGATGCAGCCGATGCTCGCGCTGCTGCGCGCGCAGCCGGAGGCGGATCGCGCATCGATTCGCAAGGTCGTCGCGACGCTGACGTCGGGGATGGAGTTCGACCTGCGCACGTTCCCCGACGAACAGTCGGGGGAGGTCGCGTCGTTGCCGGACCGCGACATGCTCGATCGCTACACCTATCTGGTCGCCGGCTGCGTCGGCGAATTCTGGACCGACATGACCGGTGCGCACACGCGCGCCGCGCGCGGTTGGGACCTGGCGGACATGCGCGAGAAGGGCATTCGTTTCGGCAAGGCGCTGCAGATGACCAACATCCTGCGCGACTGCGCGAAGGACCTGCGGATTGGCCGCTGCTACCTGCCGGACGACGTGCTGGCCGCGCACCGCCTGGGCGTCGCCGACCTGATGTCGCCCGACGCGTCGGCGCGCGCGCGCGGCGTGCTGGTCGACCTGCTGCGCGTGACGCTCGATCAGTATCGCGACGCGTGCCGGTACACGCTGGCGATTCCGCGCCGCTTCGTGCGTCTGCGGCTCGCGTGCCTGTGGCCCATCATGATCGGCCTCGAAACGCTCGAACTGCTGGCCGGCCATGACGCGTGGCTCGATCCTGCGAGGCCGGCGAAGGTGCCGCGCAAGCGGATCTACCGGATCATGGCGTCGTCGCTCGCGCTCGTCGGCTCGAACGCGGCGATCCGTGCGCGCATGAACGCGCTCGTCGACGCGGTGAACACGCGGATCGGGCAGGCGTCCGCGCGCTGAGTTGTGCTGCACGATGCCGGCGCGACAGGCGCGGGCATCGCCCTCGGCCCGCGTTCGCCGGGCCACTCCCGTCTGATTCTCCCCACACGGACTGAAACGTTTACACGATTTCGCTTCCCGAAACGTGGGTGTCATGAATGTCAGCGATCCTGCGCGGCGGCGTGAATCGCGGCACCAGCCGAGGTCGCGCTTTTGTAAGAAGGTTGTTGCCGAAGGCGTCTGACGACATTGGACGGTCGCGATGCACCAGTAAAAATGTAAAGCTAGGGTTTTCACCGGGAAATGCCGGAGAGGCCCACCGCGTAAGCGTTTTCAGGTGTTATGTAACCGTTTGGTGAACCCCTGCGTTGCGTCGATCATACGATGACCGACTGCACATGTTGGGAAACGATTGGTAATCCGTCAGAATCGCACCGGCATGTACTCGCACATGTGTCAGTCATAAAACCACACCAGAAAAGAAATCATTCTTTGAGGACGGAGAATCAATGAAAAAGCGCGTCGCTTTCGCCATGACGGCAGTGGGTCTCGCAGCCGCTACCGCCGCCCACGCCCAGAGCAGCGTTACCCTGTACGGTATCGTCGATAACGCTATCGCCTGGCAGAACAACTCGTCGGCTACCAGCGCGGTTTCGGGTGGTCACTCGAAGGTGCAGATGGCCACCGGCATTTGGGCAGGCAGCCGCTTCGGCCTGAAGGGCAGCGAAGATCTCGGCGGCGGCACGAAGGCGATTTTCCAGTTGGAAGCCGGCTTCAACGCGAACAACGGCTCGTCGCAATGGACGAACGGCATCTTCACGCGTCAGGCATGGGTGGGTCTGACCAACGCGACGTACGGTACGCTGACGGCTGGCCGCCAGTACACCGCGTACTACACGCTGCTGTCGCCGTATAGCCCGACGACCTGGCTGACCGGTTACTACGGCGCGCACCCGGGCGATATCGACTCGCTGGACACCAGCTACCGCGCGAACAACTCGCTCGTCTACATGTCGCCGAAGTTCTACGGCTTCACGGTCGGCGGTTCGTACTCGCTCGGCGGCGTGGCGGGCAGCTTCAACCGCGGCTCGACCTGGAGCGCGGCGATCCAGTACCTGAACGGCCCGGCAGGCATCGCGGTCGGCTATCAGCGCATCAACAACGCGACGCTCGGCGGCGGCGTGTGGGGCGCGAACTCGACCGCGCAAAACGGTCTGGATTCGAGCGGCAACGGTGCGGAACAGGCCGTGTCGTCGATCAACGGCGGCTACAAGACGGCACAGTCGCAGCAACGCGTCGCCGTGACGGCCGGTTACCAGTTCACGCCGGCGTGGGACATCTCGGTGTCGTACTCGAACGTCCAGTACATCCCGGGCACGCAGTCGGCATTCCGCAATACGGCGATCTTCAACACGGCAGGCGCCGTGCTGCACTGGAAGGCAGCGCCGCAGTGGGACTTCGCGGCAGGCTACTCGTACACGCGTGCGACCGAATCGAACGGCGTCTCGAGCTCGGCCAAGTACCATCAGGTCACGCTGTCGCAGTACTACAGCCTGTCGAAGCGCACGGGCCTGTACGCGGTTGAAGCGTACCAGCACGCCAGCGGCAACACGATCAGCGGCCTGACCGGCGGCATCGTCAATGCAACGACGTCGATCGGCGACGGCGTGGGCGCGGGTTCGAAGCAGAACCAGATCGCTGCCGGCGTCGGCCTGATCCACCGCTTCTGATGTCGCGCGGCGCGCAAGCGCCGCTCACAGCATGCGGTATGAAAAAACCGGCCTTCGGGCCGGTTTTTTTTCGCGGGTGCGCGCCGCGCGCATCGCGCGGGCACACGTCGTCCCGATCGTCACCGGGTCGAATCGTCCTCCGACCAGTTCCCCGCCAGCGACTGAAACAGCGCCGCCGTATCGGCAAGCCGGTCGGCCTGCGCGCGCGTGCGATCGAGCGCGGTCTGCAGTGCCTGCCGCTGCGCATCGAGCAGCGCGAACGTGCTGATCCCGCCTGCCGCGTAACGGTCGCCGGCAATCGCGTTGCCGGCCGCCGCTTCCCGTGCGGCCGTGTCTCGTGCCTCCAGCTCCGCCGCATCGTGTTCGACCGCGCGCATTGCGTCGGCGACCTGCTGGAGCGCCAGCAGCACGGTTTCCCGATAGCTTGCGAACGCGGCATCGTATGCGGCTTCCGCCGCGCGTTTTTTCGCGCGCAGTTCGCCGCCATGAAAGAGCGGCTGCGTCAGGCCGAGACCGACATTCCAGACATTGAGCCCGCTCACGATATCCGCGATGCGCGTGCGTTCCGAACCGATTCCCGCCGAAATCGAAAAACGCGGATACAGGTTCGCGGTCGCCACGCCGACGTTCGCGCTCGCCTGATGCAGCACGGCCTCAGCCGCGCGGATGTCGGGCCGCTCGCGCGCGAGCGTCGACGGCAGCGCGACCGGCAGCGTGTGCGGCAGCGCGAGCGCATCGAGCGTGAGGTCGGGCAGTGCGGCGTCGGATGGCGGCGCGCCCAGCAGGATCGCGAGCCGGTGGCCGGCCTGCGCGAAGCGGGCCGCGAGCGGCGGTAGCGAGGCCTGCGTCTGCGCGAGCAGCGTGCGCTGCGCATGCACGTCGGCCTGCGATACGCCGCCCGCCGCGAAGCGCGCTTCGACGATGCGCAACTGCCGCGCCTGCGCGTCGACGAGCTCACGCGTGAGCGCGATCTGCTGCGCGAGCGACGCGCGCAGGATCGCGGTCGCGACGACGTTGCCCGCGAGCGTCAGGCGCGCGGCGTCGAGCGTGTATGACTGATAGTCGACCTGGGCGCGCAGCGCTTCGAGCGCGCGCCGGTTGCCGCCGAACACGTCGAGGACGTACGACACGCTCACCGACGCGTCGTACAGCGTGAATGGCCCCGGATTCGGCACGTTGGCGGGCAGCCCGAACGCAGCGATGTCGACTTTCTGGCGCGTGGCGGACACGTTCGCGTCGACGCGCGGCAGCATCGTCGCGCCGGCTTCCGCCGCATGGTTCTGTCGTGCTTCGTCGAGCCGCGCGCGGGCCTCGGCGAGCGTCGGGCTGTTTTGCCAAGCGGTATCGACGAGCCGGTTCAGCGGTTCCGAGCGGAACTCGGTCCACCAGTGTCGCGGCGTGTGCGCGGCTGATGCGAACGTCTGCGCGGCGCCGGTCGGGCCACCGGCGGCTACCGTCGCGACGGGCGGTTCATCGCGCGTGTACCGCTGCGTGGCCGGCGCGTCGGGTATGCGGAAATCCGGCCCGACCGCGCAACCGGCGATGAGCAGCGCAGCAGCGGCCAACGTCAAGCAGCGGGCGGTGTGGGCGGCGCGACGCGAAGCCGGTTTCATCGCGCGGCCCCTAGTCGAGCGTGCGCCGGTAGAAGCGCAGCGCGATGCCCATTACCACGAGCGTGAACAGCGCGACGGGCCACACGGACGGCCACAGGTCGGCCCAGCCGTTGCCTTTGAGCAGGATGCCGCGCACGAGGCGATTGAAGTAGGTGAGCGGCAGCAGGTTGCCGATGAACTGTGCCCACTTCGGCATCCCGGCGAACGGGAACATGAAGCCCGACAGCAGGATGTTCGGCAGGAAGTAGAACACCGCGAGCTGCATCGCCTGCAGCTGGTTCTGCGCGAGCGACGACAGCGTGATGCCGACCGTGAGGTTCGCCGCGATGAACAGCAGCGCGGACAGGTAGATCGCGAACAGGCCGCCGACGAACGGCACGTCGAAAACGTAGCGCGCGGCCGCGAGGATGATCGACACCTGGATCAGCCCGATGAACACGTACGGGACGATCTTGCCGGTCATCACCTCCAGCGGCCGCACCGGTGTCGCCAGCAGATTCTCCATCGTGCCGCGCTCGCGTTCGCGCGTGATCGCGAGGCCCGTCATCATCACCATCGTCATCGTCAGGATCACGCCCATCAGGCCCGGCACGACGTTGTACTGCGTGATGCCTTCGGGGTTGTACAGCCGGTGCAGCACGACGTCGAACGCGGCCGGGCGGCCGTTCAGGTGCGCGAGCGGCCCCGTCAGGTCCTTGTCCGCGACGGGCCGCACGAGGCCCGGCAGCGCGCCGATCGCCGACGCGGTCGCGACGGGGTCGGTCGCGTCCGCCTCGACGAGCAGCGTCGGGCGCTCGCCGCGCAGCAGCCGCTTCGAGAAATCGGCCGGCACGCTCAGCACGAACTGCACGTCGCCGCGGGCGAGCGCATGCCGGCCGGCCGTCTCGTCGGGCAGCGTCGCGACGATGTCGAAGTACGCGGAATTGCGCATCGCGGCGATGAAGCTGCGCGCGAACGGGCTCGAGTCGGCGACGATCACCGCGGTCGGCAAGTGCTTCGGGTCGGTGTTGATCGCGAAGCCGAACAGCGCGAGCTGAATGATCGGCACGCCGACGATCATCGCGAACGTCACGCGGTCGCGGCGCAGCTGCAGGAATTCCTTCAGCACGATGCTCCACCAGCGCGCGACCGAGAACGATTCGCGTAGGCCCGCCCACGCGTTCATGGCGATGCTCCGCCGGGCGGCGCGGATGCGCGGCCCATCATGTAGATGAAGACGTCTTCGAGCCCGGTGTCGATCGGCGCGACCTGCAGCGGTGCGCGCCCGTCGGCCTGCGCCGCGACCTGCGCGAGCGTCGCGTCGAGCAGCGCGCGATCGCGGCCGCTCACGTGCAGCGCGGAACCGAACACGACGGTTTGATCGACGCCCGGCATCGCGCGCAACCGCGCGGACAGTTCGGTCAGGTGCTCGCCGGTGATCGTACGCGTCGACAGGTGCTGCGATGCGACGATCTCCGCCGACGTGCCCTGCGCGAGCAGTTCGCCGGACGCGATGTACGCGAGCTTGTGGCAGCGCTCGGCTTCGTCCATGTAGTGCGTGCTGACGAGTACCGAGATGCCTTGTGCGGCCAGCCGGTGCAGTTCTTCCCAGAAGTCGCGGCGCGCGGCCGGATCGACGCCGGCGGTCGGCTCGTCGAGCAGCAGCAATTCCGGCTCGTGCAGCATGCACGCGGCGAGCGCGAGGCGCTGCTTCCAGCCGCCGGACAGCGCGCCCGTGAGCTGGTCCGCACGGCTCGCGAGGCCGAGCCCGTCGAGCGCGCGGGCGACCGCCGCCCGGCGGTTGGGCATCCCGTACACGCGTGCGACGAAATCGAGATTCTCGCGGATCGACAGGTCTTCCCAGTACGAGAAGCGCTGCGTCATGTAGCCGACACGCCGCTTGATCTGCGCGCTGTCGCGCACGATGTCGTAGCCGAGGCAAGTGCCGCTGCCCGAGTCGGGCGTGAGCAGGCCGCACATCATGCGGATCGACGTCGTCTTGCCGCTGCCGTTCGGCCCGAGAAAGCCGAAAATCTCGCCGCGCGCGACGCGCAGCGAGACGTCCTTCACGACGTGCTTGTCGCCGAAGCGCTTGTTCAGGCGATCGACGTCGATCGCGTACGGAGCGGCCGGCGCGTTCAACGCATCCTCACGGCGACGGGCTGGCCCGGGTGCAGCTTCGGCGCGTCGGCGACGGCGGGACGCGCTTCGATCATGAACACGAGCTTGGTCCGGCTCTCGTTGCTGTAGATCACGGGCGGCGTGTATTCGGCCTCGCGCGACACGTAGGTGACGCGCGCGGGCACGTCGGCCGCGCAGCCGTCGCAGCGGATCGCGACGGTGCGCCCCGGCGCGATCGATGCGATGACGGCTTCCGGCACGAAGAAGCGCACCTTCAGGTTCTGCGGCGGCAGCATCTGCACGACCGGATTGCCGGCCTGCACCCATTCGCCGACGCGGTACAGCGTGTCGTACACGCGCCCGGCGGCGGGCGCGGCGACGCGCTTCTGGTCGAGCTTCCATTGCGCTTCGGCAACCGCCGCCTGCGCGGCATCGACTTGCGCGGCCTGGGCGGCCACCTGCTGCGCGCGTCCCGGCAGGCGCGCGACGTCGACCTGGTTCTGCAACTCGCGGACCTGCGCGGCGGTGGTCTGCGCGGACGTGCGCGAATCGTCGAGCTGCTGCTTCGACAGGCCGCCGGCCGCGTACTGGCGTTCGTCGCGCGCGCGTTGCGCGGCGGCCCGCGCGGCCTGTGCGATGGCCTGCGCGAGCTGGGCACGCGTGACCGCGACTTCCGGCGGCCGCTTGCCGGTCTGAAGGTCGGCAAGTTGCGCGCGTGCGGCAGCGAGCTGATGCTGCGCCTGCATCAATGCGGCCGTTTCGTTGACGGCTTCGAGCGAGAACACCGGCATGCCGGCCGCGATGGCCTGGCCGCGTTCGACCGACAACTGCGTCAGCGTGCCCGCTTGCGACGACGACAGGTACACGAATTCGCCTTCGACATAGCCCTGGTAGGTCGCGACGTCGTTCGCCGGCCGTCCGCAACCGGCGAGCAGCGCGACGGCGGCGGCCAGTGCGAGCGGCAGCGGGCGGGACACGTTCACGACGGCCTCCGCGGCGAATGCGCGCCGGCATCCAGTGTGGCGGCGGGCGGCTGCAAGCCGGAACCGAGCAGCGCGCGGACGTGGCGATGCAGCACGTCGCGATCGACCGGCGGCAGGCCGCGCGCGCTTTGCCACAGCTTCGCGGTGGCGAGCGGCAGCATCACGAGCGCGATGATCGAATGGAACAGGAACGCGGGTTCGAGCGCGGGGTTCAGCGTGCCGGCCTGCTGCGCGGCGCGGATGCGCTCGGCAAAGCGCCCGACATGCTCGAGCGGAATGCGCCGCAGCATCCGCTCGCGCAGCAGCCCGCCTTCATGGACGATCTCGCGCAGCCAGATCGACGGCAGCCACGGCATGCGATGCGTGACGTCGAAGAAGCGGTCGACGAGTTCGGCGACGAGCGCGAGCGGATCGTTTTCGATCTGCGGCTCGGTCGGCCGCCACACGAACGCGATGACCTGCGCGAGCCGCTCCTCGACGATCGCATCGAGCAACTGCTCGCGATTCGTGAAGTAGTAATGGACCATCGCCGACGTGACGCCTGCGGCCGCGGCGATCTGCGCGACCGTCGTCGCCGCGATGCCACGCTCGGCGAACAACTGCATCGCGACGTCGAGCATGTGGTCGCGCAGGTCGAAGTCGTCCGCCTGCGGGCGGCGCCCGCGCGGCCTGGCGACGGTGGATTTCGCGTTCATGCAGACGACGCTAATTGATGAGTTAGTTAATTTCAAGGAAGGGTTTTTGCCCGCGTTGATCGAGATCAGGCGTGCGCCGAATGGCGGTGCGGACGAGTGGGGACGCGGCGCGGCGGCACGCCGGGTGCCGGCGGCGGAGTGTAGGGAGCGGCTAATGGGGAAGCGCGGGGAACCGGTGGAGGAATGGGTGGAGGAATGGGTGGAGCGGCCGCGCCAAAGGCTGGCGAGGAAGCCGCGCGTCGCGGGCAGGGAAGCCGGCAACACGGCACGGGTGCGCGCCCGACACGGCACGCACCCCGGAAACGTCGTTACTGATCAATCGGCGATTTCAACGGCTGGTGCTCGCCCGTCAGCCCGAACACGACGAGTTGCGCGGGCTCGGTCGCGCTCGCATTGCGCGACACCTGATGGCGCGAACCGGGCGGCTCATACCAGCCTTCGCCGGCGCGATAGCGGCGCACCGGGCCGCCGTTCACCTGCGACAGCACTTCGCCTTTCGACACGACCGCGAACACCGAGCCGAGGTGCCTGTGTGCTTCGGACGCCTGACCAGGCGCATAGTCGACGGTCGCGACGACGGCGAGCTTGCCGGGCGCTTCGGGCACGGCCTGCTGCATGATCGCGTGCACGTTGTCGCCGGCATCGTGCGCACGGGCGGCCGCCGGCAGCGCGGCGACGAGCGCGAGCGACGTGCACAGCATCGCGCGGCGGAGCGTGGAGCTGGAGCGCATGATCGTCGTCTCCTTACTCGGGCATCTTGCGAAACGCGATCGCGAAGCGGTTCCACGTGTTGATCGTCGCAATCAGCATCGACAGCTCGAACAGCTCGGTGTCGCTGAAGTGCGGCTTCACGGCTTCCCAGACGGCATCCGGCACATGGTTGTCGGCGACCAGCGTCAGCGCTTCGGTCCACTCCAGCGCCGCGCGTTCGCGCTCGGTGAAGAACGGCGTTTCGCGCCACACGACGACCGTCGCGAGGCGGCGATCGGTCTCGCCTCCTTTGCGTGCATCGGTGGTGTGCATGTCGACGCAGAACGCACAGCCGTTGATCTGCGACGCGCGCAGCCGGACCAGTTCGGCGAGCGGCTTCTCGATCGAGCTTTTCGCGATGAATTCCTCGGCGTTGCGCATCACCTTGATTGCGTTCGGGCTGGCGGTATAGAAGTTCAGGCGCGGTTGCATGGCAGGTCCTTTTTCGGTTGATGCGCACGGTGGCGCGACAGGACCCACTTTAAGCGTGCCACTGGCCTGCTTGAATGGCCAATTCCGGGGAAATTCAGGTAACCAGTGCGGCGCCGCCGACGCTGCCCGAGTCCAGCAGCGCGGCCAGTTTCGCGAGCGCGGTGTCGATGCGCAGCGCGTCGATCCCGCCATAGCCGAACAGCAGCCCGGCGCGCGCCGCCGAGCCGACGTGGAACGCCGCGATTCCGTACAGGCCGATGTCGTGCTCGCGGGCGGCACGGACCAGCGCGGCTTCATCGAGCCCCGGTTTCAAGTGCGCGGCGAGGTGGATGCCGGCGGTCGGCACGATCGGGTCGAACCACGGCGCGAGGCTGCCGCGCAAATGCGCGAGCAGCATCTTGCGGCGCGCGTCGTAGTGCTTCTGCACGCGCCGCAGATGCCGCGCGAAATCGCCTTCGTGCATGAAGCGCGCGAGCGCCGCCTGCGTGAGTGTGCAGGTATGCCAGTCGACGATCTGCTTCGCCTTGGCGAGCGCGCCGCGCAGCGCGCGCGGCGGAATCGCGTAGCCGATGCGCAGTTCGGGAAAGATCGTCTTCGAGAACGTGCCGACGTACGCGACGAGGCCCGTGCGGTCGAGGCTCTTGAGCGACTCCACCGGCCGGCCTTCGAAGCGGAATTCGCCGTCGTAGTCGTCCTCGATGATCACCGCGCGGCGGCGCTGCGCCCATTCGAGCAGCGCGACGCGCCGGTCCAGCGTCATCGGCATCCCGAGCGGGAACTGGTGCGACGGCGTCACGTAGACGAGGCGTGCGTCGTCGGGCAGCCGCTCGACGATCAGGCCGTGCGCATCGACCGGCACGCCGATCACCGTCGCGCCGAGCGACGCGAACGCCGCGCGCGCCGGCGGATAGCCGGGATTCTCGACCGCGACGACGTCGCCGGGTCGCACGACCACGCGTGCGATCAGGTCGAGCGCCTGTTGCGCGCCTTGCGTGACGAGCACGTCGTCCCAGCCGCACGCGACCGCGCGGCTGAACGCGACGTAACGCGCGATCGCGCCGCGCAACTGCGGATCGCCGGCCGGGTCGTGGTACTGGCCGGGGCCGCGCGCCTGCTGGCGCAACGCGTGATGCAGGCAGCGGCGCCACGCGTCGAACGGGAACAGCGTCTTGTCGGTCACGCCGCCGCGGAAGTCGAACGCGGGCGTGTCCTGCGGCGCGGGCATCGCGAGCGCATCGGGCAGGTCGTTCCACAGCGCGCGTGCGTCGACGGCATGGACGGGCGGTGTGGCCTCGACGAGCGACGGCGTCGAGGCCGCCGCATGCGGAACCCGCGCGAGGCCGTCGGCGACGAACGTGCCGTCGCCCGCGCGCGTGTTCAGGAAGCCCTCGGCGACGAGACGCTCGAACGCGTCGAGCGTCGTCTTGCGCGACACGCCGAGCTGCTTCGCGAGATCGCGCGTCGACGGCAGCCGGGCGCCGCCTTCGAGCCGCCCGTCGACGATCGCGGTGCGCAGTTGCCGAAAGATTTGCCCGGTCAGGTCGTGACGGCCTTCGATGCGGATCGCGATGTCCATCGCAGTGGTTACTCCGAATAAGGCAATTTGATGCTGATGAGCATACCGGAAGTTCGTGGCCGGCCCGGCATCCGCCGAACACAGGGGCGCGGCGCCATTCGATTGGACCGCCGCCCGCCGGTGCCTTACGATCCATCACAATCCACGACCGGAGTGCCCCCATGCTGTCCGAAGACGAACTCGCGCTGCTCGATGCGATCCGCGCCACCGGCAGCCTGTCGCGGGCGGCCGCGCGGCTCGGCAAGGCGCCGTCGACGGTGTCGCACGCCGCGCGACAGCTCGAAACGCGTTTCGACGCGCTGCTGTTCGACCGGCGCGGCTACCGGCTGCAGCTCACGCCGGCCGGCCAGCTGCTGACCGACGAGGCGTCGCGCCTCGCGCTGGACGTCGCGCGGCTCACGCAGCGCGTGCGGCAGGTCGCGAGCGGCTGGGAGGACCGGCTGTGGATCGTCAGCGACGAGGTGCTGGAGTTCGATACGCTGCTGCCGGTCGTCCGCGCGTTCGATGCGCTCGATTCGGGCGTGTCGCTGCGCTTCACGTACGAAGTGCTCGGCGGCACCTGGGAAGCGCTGCGCGACGGTCGCGCGGATCTGGTCATCGGCGCGACCAACGAGCCGCCGGCGATTCCGGGTTTCAAATGGTTCGAGCTCGGTGGGATGGAATGGGTGTTCGCCGTATCGCCGCGCCATCCGCTGGCCGCGGCAAGCGAGCGACTGACCCGCGACGCGATCTGCGCGTATCGCGCGGTCGTCGTCGCCGATTCGTCGCGGCGTGCCGTCGGCCGCGCATACGGGCTGCTCGGCGGGCAGGCGGTGCTCGCGGTGCCGTCGATGCGCGCGAAGATCCTCGCGCAGCGCGACGGGCTCGGCGTCGGCTGGGTGCCGCGCCGGCGGGTTGCGTCGCTGCTCGCGCGCGGCGAGCTCGTCGAGAAGGAAACGGCCGATCCGCGCGAACCGAACGTGCTGTACGTCGCGTGGCGCGGCGACCGCGAGGGCCGGGCACTGCAATGGTGGCTGGAGCAACTGCGCGAGCCGCGGCTCGCGCAGCGCCTGCTCGACGGGATCGACGTGGTCGGCTGAGTGCGTCAGCCGCGCAACGCACGGAAAGGTCCCGAGAAACACGTTCGAAGATTTCGAACATGTCTGCCGCGCCGGTCGTACGGCAAGGCCGCGCGGCGCGCGCATCCTGTGTTCACGGTCAACTCACCGGTTCAAAGGAGAACATCATGCAACGCTTCGAAGGAAAAACGGTACTCGTCACGGGCGGCAACAGCGGCATCGGCCTGGCGGCCGCACGGGCATTCGCGGCCGAAGGCGCGCGGGTCATCATCACCGGTCGCGACGAGCAGACGCTCGCCGCCGCGCGCGAGTCGCTCGGCGACGGCGCGCTCGCGATCCGCAACGAAGCCGGCAGCGTCGCGTCGGCCCGCGCCCTGGCGGACGCGATCTCGGCCGCAGGCGCGCGGCTCGACGCCGTGTTCATCAACGCGGGCGTCGCGAAACTCGCGCCGTTCGCCGACAGCGACGAGGCCATGTGGGACCTCGTGTTCAACACCAACGTGAAGGGCGCGTATTTCCAGATCCAGACGCTGGTGCCGCTGCTGAACCGCGGCGCGTCGATCGTGATCAACGGCTCGATCAACGCGCACATCGGGATGCCCGGCTCGTCGGTGTACGCGGCGAGCAAGGCGGCCGTCAATTCGTTCGCGAAGACGTTGTCGACGGAGCTGCTGCCGCACGGCGTGCGGGTGAACGTGGTGAGCCCCGGCCCGGTCCAGACGCCGCTGTACGGCAAGCTCGGGCTCGACGCGGCGACGCTCGACGAGACGGCCGAGAAGATCAAGGGGCTCGTCCCGATCGGCCGGTTCGGCACGCCGGACGAAATCGCGTCGACGGTGCTGCACCTGAGCGCGCCGGAGTCCGCGTTCATCGTCGGCGCGGAAATCATCGCGTCGGGCGGGATGGGTTTGCTCTGAGCGCGTCACCGGCGGGGTTGCACGACCCGACGCGATGTCGGGCGGTGCAGCCCCGCCGTTCGATCGCATCGCTAGTGCGATGCACAGGCGTCACGGACTTCGTCGGTCCGATCGCGTCCGTGGAGTTGCGTCACCGTCAGCCCCGAGAACGCCGCGCTGCCGTGCTCGGCGAACACGGCCACGCGGTCCGCATCGAGCGGCGGAAAGATCAGGTCCGTCAGCGCGACGCGGCCGCCGTTCGCGAATACCTCGACCGACCCGCGATCGACGACGATTTCGAGCCGCAGTTGCCCGTGCTCGAGCGGCAGATCGACGATGTGCTCGCGGCTGAAGGTGCCGGCGAAATCCGTCGTGCCGGAGCGCGAGCGGTCGAGCGTCAGCGTGCGCTTCGCCGTGTCGTACACGATCCGGGTGCCGATCGAGCCATCCGCCGATCCCCGGACGATCAGACCCGCGCGGGCCGCGCGCTGCGGCGCGATCGTCACCGTGATGCGCTGGACGATGCCGCGCGTGGCGTCCGACAGCGGGCGGGTGGCGGACTCGACGTTCAGGTTGCCTTCATGCACGGCGGGCCGCCCGTCGGCCCACGCATCGAACGCGGCGGCCGGCGTCACGACGAGCGTCGGTTCGCCGCCGATCGTCTTCAGCGCGAACTCGCGCGGCAACGTCGCCGCGCCGCGCCAGGGCGCCGTCGGCGCTTTCGCCGCGTAATCCCAGTTGCTCATCCATGCGATCGCGACAGGCCGCGCGCCCGGCGTGCCGGAGAACGTGCCGGCGGCGTAAAAGTCGGCGCCGTGATCGACCCAGCGGAATCGCGCGGGATCGGAACCGGCCGGCGCGACGTGGTCAGGCGTGAACGTGCGACCGTCGAAGTCGCCGACGAAATACATCGCGCCGGAGCCGCCGGCGATCGACCACGGGTTGACGTTGACGATCATCACCCACTTGATGTGTCGCGGATCGTCGTCGACGGGCAGCGGCACGAGATCTGGCATTTCCCACAGCACGCCCGCATGCGGCACGTCCGGCAGCGTGAAGTCGCTCAGGAACGACCAGTGGATCAGGTCATCGGACCGATAGAGCTTCACGACCTGCGCGTCCGCGACGACGGTCGTCATCAGCCAGTAGCGTCCCGGCGCGTACCACGACACTTTCGGGTCGCGGAACTGCTTCGACTCGGGATCGAGCGTGAGCACGGGGTTGTGCGCGTAGGGCCGCCACGTCGCGCCGTGATCGAGGCTGTACGCGAGCGATTGTGCCTGCGTGCCCGGTGCGTGACCGGAGCCTTCTTTATAGACGCTCGTGTAAAGCGCAACCAGCGGCGTGTCGCCCGGCGCGCCGAGGCCGGACGTGTTGCGCGTGTCGGCGACGATCGAGCCCGAGAAAATTTCCTCCGTCGCGTTCGCGCGCATCGCGACCGGCTGCTCGCGCCAGTGGACGAGGTCGGTGCTGGTCGCATGGCCCCACGACATGTTGCCCCAGTCATGGCCGAGCGGGTTGTACTGATAGAACAGGTGATAGCGGCCGTTCTCGTAGACGAGGCCGTTCGGATCGTTCATCCAGTTGCGTTGCGGCGTGTAGTGCACGGCCGGCCGCCATTGCGGCGTGCCGGGTTCGGGCGGTGCGTCGCAGGGCGCGGCGCTGGCGTGCGTGCAGGCCGCGCTTGCCGTACACGCGAGCAGCAGCCGGGCAATCCGGAGGGAAAAGCGAAAAAACGTCGATCTCATGCGGGGTTCCGTGCTTCGGCGCGCGAAGCGGGAAAGGAGGGTGCATGCCGCTTGCGACGGCAGCATGCGCGATTCTGCGAAGGAGGGAGGCGGCACACACGCGACACGCGCGATGTGCGCCGCCTCGACGCTGGCGGGCGGTGCCCGCCGCGTCCGTAGCGGACCCGTTACGGACGGGTGCCGGGGCCGCCGTTGTGGTCGGCGCCCGTCGCCGGCAGGTTTGCCGGGATGTCGCCGTAGCCGCCGAGGCCGCTACGTCCGTACGCGCGGTCGACCGCCGTCGACGTGCCGTTGATATTCACCTTCACCGTCGGCGCGAGCGTGCCGCCGCGACGCGGGCCGATCGCATCGATGAACGACTCGACGAGCCCGCCCGGCATCACGTAGTGCGAGTACGACTGGAATTCGCGCGGATTCTGGTTCGGGTCCTGCGAATACGGCGCGCCGGCCGGTGCGGAGAAGTCGGTCGGGTTGCCGAGCACGAGGCCGCTGCCGCCGTTCAACGGCAGGAAGTCGCTGCGGATGCCGTTGCCGACGAAGCCGTAGACACCATCCGGCCCGTCGACGCCCGCGGCCATCGTCGTGCGGTGGCTGATCGTGAACAGGTAGTACTTGCCATCCTTCAGATAGATCTGCGGGCGCTCGGTCTGGTCGTCGACGCAGTTCGCCGACAGGATCGGCGGCAGGAACTTCCATTCGGTCAGTTGCGGATTCGTCGCGACCGCCAGGCCGACGTTGGCCTTTTGATACACTGCGCCCGAGTTCATGACGGCGTTGAGGTCTTCCCGCTGCGGATCGTTCGGCGCGTAGCCGAGGTCGGCCTCGGTGCAGGTCCGGGCGCCGCGCTGGCCGCCGGTGTTGCCTTCGAACACCATGTAGGTCTTGCCCGGATGCGCGGGGTCGGTGAACACGAACGGATCGCGGAACGAGAAATAGGTGTTCTGCTGGCCGGTCTGGTAGTAGTTGCCGTCCGGTTGCAGCAGCGCCTTGTGATCGTCGAAGCCGCTGAACCACACGTGCTTGTCATCGGCATGGATGTGGCCGTCGGCGCGCGTGATGATCGCCTGCGGCGGCGTGATGTCGGCGCCGCCGGGGGCCGAGCGGTTGAACGAGGTCGCGGTGTAGTAGAGGCTGACGTTGTCGCCATGCGTGAGGCGCGCGGAACCCGACCATTCGGCGTTGTTGGTCATCGGCGACGTGCCGAACACCTTGGCGCTCGCGCCGTCCGGGAACAGATGGCCGCCCCAGGTCCAGCCGCCGTTCGCGGGACGCTGCGACGCGGGAATGCCGGCACGGCGATAGAAGAAGCCGATGCGCGCATGGACGTGACGATCGTCGAACGTGTAGCCGGCGTGCGGATCGGCCGTGAGCGAGAAGATCACCTCCCAGCCCTTGTAGCTGAGCTGGTTCGCGCGCAGGTCGGCCAGCGGCCAGGTATCCCAGACCCACACGTTCGAGTTGATCAGCGGGAAATCCTGCGGGATGTCCGGCATCGTCAGCGACTGCGGCAGCGAGTTCTTGTCGGCGCCGGCCGTGTGCGACTGCGCGACGATCTGGCGGATGTCCGCGCGGGTCCAGCGCATCGTGAAGTTGCCTTCGGGATCGTAGGCCTGCTGCGTATGCGGCGTGGGGGCGGGGGCGCGGGTGCTCTGCGCGTGCGCGACGGACGATGCGGACGCGAAGGCGGCCAGTGCTGCGCCAGCGAACAGCAAACGTTTGGCCGCGGTCGCGCGGCAAAAAGGAAAGTAAGTCATGTCGGCGTTGTTTCCGTTTGCGGTGAAAAGGAACTGCTGAGGTGGTATCGATATCCAAACCGGTTTGGATGCTATTTCAAACCGGTTTGGACGTCAAAAGATAAATATTTGACGGTAATAACTACCATTCGGAAATAATTGCCGCCGCGAGCGGGCTGAACGAATGGCATGCACAACGCGAGGAGCGACGTGAAGGTGAATCTGAAGGCGCTGTCGGATGCGCTCGGACTGTCGCGCACGACGGTCAGTCGGGCGCTGAACGGCTACGACGATGTGAGCGAGGCGACCCGCGAGCGCGTGATGAAGGCTGCGCGCGAACTCGGTTATGTCGCGGATCCGACCGCACGGCGGCTGGCGACGGGGCGTGCCGATACGATCGGCATCGTGTATCCGTTCGGAGCCGGCGATCTGGGGGACCCGCGCTTCGGTGAAGTCGTCTCGGGCATTACCGAGCGGCTCGGCGAGCGCAATCTCGACTTCATCATCGCGGCCGCGCGGCCGAACGCCGAACTCGACACGTATCGCCGGCTCGTCGACGGCAGGCTCGTGGACGGGCTGATCGTCGCGCGCACGCTGGTTGACGATCCGCGCCTCGCGTACCTGCGCTCGAATGCGTTTCCGTATGTTGCGTACGGCCGTACGCAAACCGCGGAGCCTTACGCATGGTTCGATTTCGACAACGAAGCGGGCGCGCGCGATGCGGTGCGGCGCCTGATCGGCTTCGGCCATCGCCGCATTGCAATGATCAGTGCGCCGCTGTCGCTGAATTTCGCGATGCAGCGCCGCGCCGGCTACCTCGCGGCGCTGCGCGAAGCCGGGATCGAGCCCGATCCGGCGCTGCTCGTCGAGGGTCCGTTTACGCGCGACGGCGGGCAGCAGGGCGCACAGGCGCTACTCGAGCAGGCCGAACGACCGACTGCGCTGCTCGTCGACAACAACATCTCGGGCGGCGGCGCGTTCCGGGCGCTGGTCGACAGCGGCTTGCGGCTGGGGCGGGACATGTCGCTCATCGTCTATGACGGGGTGCCCCCGGAGGTCGCGTATCCGCATCGGGTGACGGCGGTGGTGCAGCCGACCGGACATGCGACGGGGCGTGCGCTGGCGGACCTGATGCTGGGCTTGCTCGCCGACGGCGTTCGCGAGCATCGGCTCGAAATGCCGATGATCGAGGCAGGCGATACGGACGGGCCGTTGCACGGCTAGCCACGACGGCGGCACGCAGCGGCGGGGCGATCGGCAACGAGCGTTGCGGGACGCGCTCCGTCGCAAAAGCCATGACGGCGGCAGGGCTGAATGCCAGATCTCTAGACGACCGGTCTAATGGAGGGCTATCATCCGGCCTCATGAATGCGACGTCGTGCCTGCCAACGGACGCGAAAATGCCATATCGCGCTGCGATGCTGGTCGTGCAGGCGTGGTCGTCGATTTTTTTCGAGCCAGTTATAGACGACTGGTCTAATAGAATCGGGCAATATTTTTTGTGCCGAGCTGGCACGTTGACGTGTGCCTGCGGCCTAACCGGCAGGCGTGCCGTCGTTGCCGGCACGTGGCGTGCGCCGCGTTGGCCGTCGCCGTGACGCGGCCCCGTTCCCCCATTTCGAAGGAGTGTCGATCATGAAGATTCTGGTTGTCCTGACCTCGCACGACACGCTCGGCGACACCGGCAAGAAGACCGGCTTCTGGCTCGAGGAGCTGGCCGCGCCGTACTACGCGTTCAAGGATGCGGGCGTCGAGCTGACGCTCGTGTCGCCGAAGGGCGGCCAGCCGCCGCTCGACCCGAAAAGCAGCGATCCGGCCGCGCAGACCGACGCCACGCGCCGCTTCGACGCCGATCCGGCGGCCAAGGCCGCGCTCGCGGCCACGCGCAAGCTGGCCGACGTGTCGATCGACGATTACGACGCGGTGTTCTATCCGGGCGGGCACGGCCCGCTGTGGGATCTCGCCGAGGACCTGCACTCGATCGGCCTGATCGAGCGCGCGCTGGCGGCGGGCAAGCCGGTCGCGGCCGTGTGCCACGCGCCGGGTGTGTTGCGCCACGTGAAGGATCCGAAGACCGGCGAGTCCGTCGTGCGCGGCAAGCGTGCGACGGGCTTCACCAACAGCGAGGAAGCGGCCGTCGAGCTGACGGAAGTGGTGCCGTTCCTCGTCGAGGACATGCTGAAGACCAACGGCGCGCAGTTCGAGCGCAGCGCCGACTGGGCGCCGCATGTCGTCACCGACGGGCTGCTGATCACGGGGCAGAACCCCGCGTCGTCGGAGCCCGCTGCCGAGGCGCTGCTCGCGAAGCTCGGCCGTCAGTAAGCCGGCGCGGTGCCGGCATGACCGGCACCTGGCCGTGCCGTCGTCGGGCGCATCCGGCCCGGCGACGACCCGAACCGTTCCGTCGTGCGCACCGCACGACGGCTCATCCAGTCGTTTCGCAGAACCAAGCAAAGGAGTGGTGGATGTCTGCCTTGTTCGAACCGTTCAAACTCAAGGATGTCACGCTGCGCAACCGCATTGCGGTGCCGCCGATGTGCCAGTATGTCGCCGAAGACGGCGTCGTCAACGACTGGCATCACGTGCATCTGGCCGGCATCGCGCGCGGCGGCGCGGGCCTCGTGATTGCGGAGGCGACGGCCGTGTCGCCAGAAGGCCGTATCACGCCGGGCTGCGCCGGGCTGTGGACCGATGCGCAGGCCGAGGCGTTCGCGCCGTCGGTCGCGGCGATCAAGGCGGCCGGCGCGGTGCCGGGCATCCAGATCGCGCATGCGGGCCGCAAGGCGAGCGCGAACCGTCCATGGGAAGGCGACGACCACATCGCCGACGGCGATCCGCGCGGCTGGCAGACCATCGCACCGTCGGCCGTACCGTTCGGCGCGCACTTGCCGAAGATGCCGCGCGCGATGACGCACGACGACATCGCACGCGTGCAGGCCGACTTCGTCGCGTCGGCCAAGCGTGCCCGCGACCTCGGCTTCGAATGGCTCGAACTGCACTTCGCGCACGGCTATCTCGGCCAGAGCTTCTTCTCCGTGCATTCGAACCAGCGCGACGACGAGTACGGCGGCTCGGCCGAAAACCGCGGCCGTTTCCTCGTCGACACGCTGAAGGCCGTCCGCAAGGTCTGGCCGGAGCACCTGCCGCTGACCGCGCGTCTCGGCGTGATCGAATACGACGGCCGCGATGAAGAGACGCTCGCCGAATCCATCGCGCTCACGCAGCGGATGAAGCAGGAAGGCCTCGACATGCTGAGCGTGTCGGTCGGCTTTTCGGTGCCCGACGCGCG
This sequence comes from Burkholderia sp. Bp9004, assembly GCF_003858025.1. NCBI lineage: Bacteria > Pseudomonadati > Pseudomonadota > Betaproteobacteria > Burkholderiales > Burkholderiaceae > Burkholderia > Burkholderia sp. Bp9004. The sequence goes on from NZ_QTQD01000001.1 coordinate 246,544, forward strand.
CATTCCATGGGGCCCGGCGTTCCTCGCGCCGATCGCGGAACGCGTGCGCCGCGAGGCCGGCATGCCGGTGTCGTCCGCATGGGGGATCGACACGCCTCAACTGGCCGAGCGCGTCGTCGCCGAACGGCAGCTCGACCTCGTGATGGTCGGCCGCGCGCATCTGGCCGATCCGCACTGGCCGTACTACGCGGCCAAACAGCTCGGCGTCGAGCGTCCGTCGTGGACGCTGCCTGCGCCGTACGCGCACTGGCTCGAACGCTATCGCGTCGCCGACAAGGTGGCCTGAGCGCGCATCGCACCGCGCGGCGCGCGCGACGTGCGCGGCACGCATTTGACAATGCTTGGCATCGCGTCCGCGTGCCGTGGCGGTATCGATGGATAGAATGGCGGTTCGCACCGGCCCTTGGCCCGCGCGAACCGCCATTTTTTCATTTCGACAGAGGTGCCATGCGCGCACATGTCTCGCCTTCCCCCGATTCCGCCGCGCGGCCGCGTGCCCAGCAGATCGCCCGCGCCGTGCTGTATGCGGCGCTGTTGGTGCTCGCGCTGTGGGTGATCCGCGATTTTCTTCCCGCTATCGCGTGGGCATGCGTGATCGCGATCGCGCTGTGGCCGTTGCTGGAACGCTTCGAATCGGGCAGCTGGTTTCGCGACCGGCCGACCCTGATCGCGACCGCGATCACCGCGGGCGTGTCGCTGCTGGTCGTGCTGCCGATCGCCATTGCGCTCGGTCAGGCGATCTCGCAGGCGCACGACCTGCGCATCTGGCTGCATTCGATCCAGGACAACGGCATTCCACTGCCGGACGTCGTCGGCCGGTTGCCGTACGGCGCCGCACAGATCACCGAGTGGTGGCAGGCCAATCTCGGTCATCCGCTGCACGCGGGCACCGCGATGCATGGCGCGAGCGGCGAGCGGTTCATCGCGTTCGGCCGGCAGTTCGGCACGAAGCTCGCGCATGCGCTGTTCGAGTTCGGCTTCATGCTGGTCACGCTGTTCGTGATCATCAGGGCCGGCCACAAGTTGTCGGGCGCGTTGCTGCAGGGCGCGCGGCGTGCGTTCGGCCGCGGCGGGGCGGACCTGATCGAACGGATGGTCGCGGCCGTGTACGGCACGGTGACGGGGCTGGTCGTCGTCGGGCTGGGCGAGGGCGCCATTCTCGGCGTCGCGTATGCGCTCGCGGGCGTTCCGCACGCGGCGCTGCTCGGCCTCGTCACGGCCGTCGCCGCGATGCTGCCGTTCTGCGCGCCGATCGTGTTCTGCGGCGCGGCGCTCTGGCTGTTCGTGCAGGGTGCGACCGCGTGGGCCGTCGTGGTGCTGGTGCTCGGTTTCGTGGTCGTGTTCGTCGCCGAGCATTTCGTGCGGCCGGTGCTGATCGGCAGCTCGACCCGCCTGCCGTTCCTGCTCGTGCTGTTCGGCATCCTCGGCGGCGCCGAGTCGTTCGGCCTGATCGGACTGTTCGTCGGCCCGGCGCTGATGACGGTGCTGACGATGCTGTGGGCCGAGTGGGTCGCCTGACGACAAGGCTCGTTGCGCAGTTCCGGGCCATCGGCGCAACGGCATTGACGCCCGTGCGGGTCCGCGCGGCGCTTCATATTTCGCGACGATCGGGTGTGCGCCGGGCCGTGCCGAGCGCGGCGTCGGACACAAGTCTCTACATTTCTTTTCGATCCGGACCCAAAGGTCTAGTAGCATGGGGCTTTCGATCACGCCGGCACGGCGCAGTAGATTTTCCAAGCATGCGATTGATTCCGATGTCCCGTCGCGCAGCGACATTGTCGCTGGCCGCCAGTTGCCTGATGCTGCACGGTTGCGCGTGGTTCGACTCGTGGCTGCCGTTCTCGTATTCGCGCACGCCGCTGGCGCGGGCCGCGGCACGGCACGGCGCGACGCGCGCCGACGTCGTCCGCGCGGGCGGCAACCCGCGCAGCGTGTGGATGGTCCGTAACGGCAGCGGTGTCTGCTACAACTACTTCATCGAGCACGGCAACGATCACCGGGCGTACTTCGTCGTGTTCGACAAGGCCGGCGCCGTCACGCAACACGGCTTCGATACCTGCATGGACGCCGACCGCAAGGGCACGCTTCAGTCGGACAAGGCGGCTTCGCGGTAGCGCGGCCGTCATGCGCCGTGCGAGCGTGTCACGCAGTCGTCACGCTATCGTGTCGACCACGCCGCCGTCGACGCGCAACGCCGCGCCCGTCGTGGCCGAGGCCTGCGGCGAGCAGACATACACGACCATATTCGCGACTTCCTCCGTCGTAGCCGGGCGCTGGATGATCGAGCTTGCGCGCTCGCTGCGCACGAAATCCACCGCGACGTCGTCGATGCTGCGGCCCGTTGCGTCGGCCGTTTCCTTCAGCAGCGCGCGCACGCCTTCCGACATCGTCGGCCCTGGCAGTACGGAATTGACGGTCACGTTGGTTCCGGCCGCGAGTTTCGCGAGGCCGCGCGCGATCGCGAGCTGCGCGGTTTTCGTGAACCCGTAGTGAATCATGTCGACCGGGATGTTCAGGCCGGATTCCGACGAAATGAACACGACGCGGCCCGTGTTGCGCGCGAGCATCCCCTTCAGATAGTGCCGCGCGAGACGCACGCCGGACATCACGTTCATCTGGAAGTAATGTGCCCATTCGTCGTCGTCGATGTCGAAGAACGCCTTCAGCCCGTAGATGCCCGCGTTGTTGACGAGGATGTCGGCCTCCGGGGTGTGCTGCGTGACGCGCGCGACGCCGGATGCGTCGGCCAGGTCGGCGGCGACGCCGTCGATGTCCGCGCCGGGTACCGCGCTGCGCAGCAGTGCGAGCGCGGCATCGACCGACTTTTCGCTGCGTCCGTTGACGACGACACGTGCGCCGGCCTGCGCGAGCCCTTTGGCGATCGCCAGCCCGATGCCGGCGGTGGAAGCGGTGACGACCGCGGTCTTGCCTGTCAGATCGATGTGCATGAATGTACCGGTTGGAAGAGGGAACGGGAACCGCCGCAGGGGCCGCGGCGGCCGAATTCATAGCTTAGGCGATCCGGCCGCGAAGTGTCGTGTCGCGGTTGCATCGCGCAGCGCAGTCTTGTACGGTGTGCGTTCGCCGTCCGATCCGGGAGCCCGTCGCGTGAGCCGTTCCGCCAACCCCCTCGCTGTGCCGTCGCCGTTCTGGCGCGACGCCGCGCTGCCGTTCATCGAGGCGCGCACCGTCGACGACGGCCGGACGTTCTGCTACGCGAAGCACACGCACGACACGTTTTCGCTCGGCGCGATCGTCGGCGGCACGAGCACCTACCTGAACGGTGCGACGAAGGAACGCGTCGGGCGCGGCGTGCTCGTGATCATCGATCCGGAGCAGGTGCATGCGTGCAATCCGTATGGCCCCGACGCATGGGCGTACCGGATGGTCTATGTCGACGTGCCGTGGCTCGCACGGCTGCAGCATGCGCTCGGGCGTGACCCGAACAGCGATTTTCACGGTTTTTCGCCAAAGTTGACGGCACGGCGCGACCTGTTCGCGCAGTTCGGCGGCTTTTACCGCACGCTCGTGGCACCCGGCATCGATCCGCTTGGCAAGGAAAGCGCGGCGGTCGAATTCTTCACGCGGCTGCACGGCGCGCTCGATCGCGAGTTGCCCGTCGATACGCGGCGCGGGGCCGACAACGCGAAGCTCGCGCGTGCGGCCGACTACATCGCTGCGCATTGCCGTCAGACCGTCACGCTCGATGCGATCTGCGCTGCCGCCGACCTGTCGCCGTCCTACCTGATCCGCGCGTTCAATGCCCGCTACGGGATGACGCCGCATGCGTTCCTGGTCGACCGTCGCGTGCAGTACGGCCGCGCGGAACTGCGCCGCGGCCGGCCGATCGCAGAGGTCGCGCTCGATGCGGGCTTTGCGGACCAGGCGCATTTCCAGCGAGCATTCCGGCGCATCGCGGCCGCCACGCCGGGGCAGTATCGAAGCGCCGCGAGTTGACCGGCGAACCGTGGGGCGGTGCCGGCGTCGCAGACCGCAGACCGCAGACCGCAGACCGCAGACCGCAGACCGCAGACCGCAGACCGCAGACCGCAGACCGCACACCGCACACCGCACACCGCACACCGCACACCGCACACCGGCGACGGCCCGTGTCATCGGTCGCCGGCGGCACCGGCACTAAACATCGAGCAGATAAAGCGCGCTGCCCGCGAGCAGCAGCGCCATCGCGCGGTTGAACAGCCGCATCCGCCGCGCATTCGCGAGCCAGTGCCGCAGCGACGCACCCGCATACCCCCAGCAGGCGATCGACGCGAAGCAGATCACCAGATACAGCGCCGCGAATTGCCACACCTGCGCGCGATCGCCATCGGCCGCATACGCGCCCATCGCGGCCACGCACGCAAGCCACGCCTTCGGATTCAGCCATTGCATCGCCGCGCCGGCCGCCGCCGACGGGCCGGCGACGTTTGGCGCGTCCGGATCGGCCGACAGCCGGCCGTCGTCGAGCGCCAGCCGCAGCGCGAGGTAAAGCAGGAACGCGATCCCGGACCATTGGGTGGCCGTGGTCAGCATCGGCCAGCGCGCGAGCGCCGCGTGCAGCCCGAGGCCGATCAGCAGGAACAGCGCGACGAAGCCGAGCGTCGCGCCGGCCGCATAGCGCAGGCTCGCGCCGAGACCGTGGCGCGCGCCCGCGCCGAGCGCGACGAGGTTGACGGGACCAGGCGTGATCGACGACGCCAGCGCGAACGCGGCCATCGAAACCAGCATGCTCATCATGTGTCTCCATGCGAATGTGAAAGTCGCATCGAGACTAAAGAAGCCGCGCATGTCCGTATTGAAGAAAACTGCCCTCGGCGGCGCTGCCGGGATTCACGTAACGCCGAACCGGGCACAGCGCTCACCGGCGCTCGAAAGTCGTTGGACGCAGGCGTTGCAGCCGAAGGCATCGAGTCTCACATCACGGATGAGCGGCCGTCGCGAGCGCGTCGAACGCGTCGGCTTCCGGAAGCTGCAGCCACGACTCCGGGCCTGCGTCGATTTCCTCGACCGTCAGCAGGCACGCATCGAGTTCGCGACGCAACGTGGCGTGATCGATCGACTGCCCGATGAACACGATTTCCTGCCGACAATCCCCGGCCGGCTCCTCCCATTTTTTCAGCACGCCATCGCGACGATAGTCGTCGTGCGGCCAGTCCGACTGCGGGATAAATCGCCACCATCGCCCAACGTAACCCCACTGGAACGCTCCGCCCGTCTGCACGAGCATGGCGATCTCGGCATAGCGGTGCGCAGCCCAGACATAGCCCTTGCAGCGAAGCAGTCGGCCGTTGTCCCACGGACGACGCAGCCATGCGAGCAGGCGCGCCGGATGAAACGGCGCACGTTCGCGATAGGTCCACGACGCGATCCCGTACGCATCCGACTCCGAGGGGCGTTCGTCGATCTGCATGCGCTGCATCCATCCCGGCGATTCGACGAGCGCCGGCAGATCGAAGCGCCGGGTATCCAGCACGTCTGACGGATCGACCTTGCCGTGCTGCATCGGCAGGATTCGCGCAGATGGATTCAGCGATGCGAGAATTGCGCGCAGCCGGTCGAAACCCGCGTGGCCGATCCGGTCGAGACGGCTCACGAGGATCACGTTCGCGTATTCGACTTGCTCGAGCAGCAGGTCCGACGGCTTGCGCGGCGGACCGGAATTGCCGTCGTTCGCGAGCGTCGCGTCGTGCGAGACCGGTTCAGCCGACGCGATCATGTCCTCGAACGTCTCGCCGTCGACCACCGTGACGAGCGTGTCCAGCCGCGCCAGTTCGCTCAGGCTGAAACCGTCTCGATCGAGAAACGCAAACGTCTCCGCGACCGGCATCGGCTCCGAGATGCCGGTCGATTCGATCAGCAGATAATCGAAGCGGTGCTGCCGCGCCAGCGTGCTGATCTGCTCGAGCAGATCGGCGCGCAGCGTGCAGCAGATGCAGCCGTTGCTCATCTCGACCAGTTCGTCCTCGCCTCGATGCAGCTCGACGTTGCGCCGCACATCGTCGGCGTCGACGTTCACTTCGCTCATGTCGTTGACGATCACGGCGACCTTCAATCCTGCGCGATTGCGCAGGATGTGGTTCAGCAACGTCGTCTTCCCGGCGCCGAGGAAGCCGGACAACACGGTGACCGGAATCCTCGGCGCCGGGGCGGCCGGCGTTCCCTGATTCCCCGGCGCCGTCATGCGCTCTGCCCGGACGCGCGATCCAGGTAGCCTTCGAACAGGTCGACCACGACGTAGCCGTCGTCGGCGGCGTCGCCCCACAGATCCTTCACGCGGAACTCGACATGGTAGGTCGGCTGATGCGCGGCGCCGGTGTCGCCGTGGCCGATCGCGTCCGGGAATGGCCACGATTCGGTCGTCCGGTGCAGCACGACACCTTCCTTGCCGCGAACGTAGCCCGGCGCGCGGATGTGTCCGCTGACGTATTCGTCGCGAACGACGACGCGATCGCCGACCTCGAACCGCGTTGATTCGGGCGGTGCCGCCCGGCCCCCGGATTTCGGCGGGTTCGCGAGCCGGAAATGCGAACCGAGCGCGCGGTCGAGTTCATCCTGCGTGAGCACGCCGGTTTCGACGAGCAATGTCGCCGTCGCGATCACGTAGCGCTCGTAGTAGCGCGTGCCGACGTGCTGGCGCACGTCGATGCGTTCGACCGCGTGACGTACCTCGTCGACGCTGAATTTTTTCAGTTGGTCCACGCCGACGAACATCAGACTGTACGCGAGATGTTCCCAGTCTTCCTTGAAGACCGGCTTGTAGCCGAGACTGTTGATCGTATGCGGCACCGGGCCGAAACCCTGGAATCCGCCGAGGTCGTGAAAGCCGTCCATATGTGATCTCCGAGATGAAGGTCGAGAGCGAAACGTGGTGGGCGTCAGCGCGCGCGCGGCAGCGCAACGCCGATCAGCACGTCCTTCGTGACGAGCGTGCGCAGTTGTTCTTCGGTCATGTGCTCGCTGCCGGCCGGCCGCACGGGCAGCACGAAATAGCGGCTTTCGGCGGTCGTATCCCAGACCTTCACGACGACGTCGTCGGGCAGGTCGGTGCCGAGCTCCCGCAGCACCGTGCGCCCCTCGCGGACGAGCCGCGCACGATATTCGAAGCCCTTGTACCACTCGGGCGGCAGACCGAGCACAGGCCAGTTCGTGCATGAGCACAGGCTGCAGACGATCACGTTCTTCAGCGTGGGCGTGTCTTCGAGCGCGACGATGTATTCGCCCTGCGGGCCGGTGTAGCCGAACTGCGCGCACGCGGTCGTGCCGTCCTTGAGCAGAAGTTCGCGAAACGCCGGGTCGACCCACGCACGCGCGACGATGCGCGCGCCATTGGCCGGATCCCAGGTCGTGGACATCAGCTCGGTCAGGCCTTCGATATAGCCGTCGGGGATCAGGTTCTTCTCTTTCATCACGCGAAACAGCGCCCAGGCACGTTCGCCGGGCGTCGAGACCGTTTCCGCGGAAGGGGGCGTACTCATCGTTGGGGCTCCTTGTGGTGGTTCGGATTGACCGCCGCCACGGGGTCGGGACTGCCCTGGCGGGGTGCGGCCGCGTGGTGTCGGCCACGCTCGACGAGCAGGGTAAGAAGAGAAAAAGCGCGGTTCTTTGCCGGCACGGATCGGAAACTATGCTGAGACGGCCCCGTTGCGCGGCATGGGGCCGACACGCAACGGATGCACGGCGATTGGCGGCAATCGACGGGGCGCCCGGCACGAAAACCGTGGCGGCCGGCGCACGTTTTTCGACCGCTTCATGGCATCGGAAGCGCAGATCCGTCACAGCCAATTTCTTGTTCCGCCGGAAAACAGAACTGCGGATTTTGCCTTTCTATTCTCATCCTCAAGCGATGGCCGTTCGATGTCGCGAATCGCCGGCATCCCCGATGTACCGGCGGAACAACAGTCAGCCAGCACCCCGCGATTCCACCGTCCGGCGACGGTTCCCGTTCGTCATGCGGCGGGCGTGGCGGTGTCTGCGCAACCAGGTGAGGAGCATGATGGACAACGTCAACAGAATGAAACTGAAGCGAATCGCGCGCTGGATCGGCTTGTCGCTGATCGCCGTCGCATCGCATTACGCGGGCGCGGTCGAGGTCGATCCCGGCGACTATGAGCAGTATCCGATCGGCGCGACGATCGGCGTGCTGTACTACAACTATTCAGCGACGAACGCGTACTACGCGAACGGCCACCGGACGTCGGATTTCGATCTGCAGTCCAATGTCGGCATCGCCCGCCTGCTGCATGTGTTCCAGCTCACCGACAGGCTCACGATCGATCCGCAGGTGTTGCTGCCGTTCGGTCACGTCAGCAGCTTCGGCAACGCAAGTTCGCTTGGCAGTACGAATGGTGTCGGCGACGTGATCCTGACAGCTCCATTGAAATTTCGCCTGAACGACGCGAAGGACGTCGCCGCCGCGACCATCTACGTTTACGCGCCGACTGGGAGTTACGACCAGAACCGCGGTCTCAATCTCGGTGCCAATCGCTGGTCGCTCGATTTCCAGGCGGCCTACATCAAGCACTTTTCGCCACAGTGGGCACTCGATCTCGTCGGCGACGCGATCTGGTACGGCAACAACAGGTCGTACGGCGCGAGCGGCACGACGCTGCATCAGCGGATGAGCTACAGCGCACAGGCGATGGTGCGTTACATGCCCGATCCGGGCACGTCGCTCGCGATCGGCATCACCCAGCTCTGGGGCGGTGAAACGAGCGTCGACGGCGCGGACAACAACGACGCGCTTCGCACGACGCGCATGCGGATCACCGCGGCGAAATTCGTGACGAAGGCCGATCAGGTGCAAATCCAGCTCGGCACCGACCTGAGCGTGCGCAACGGGCCGAGGAACAGCGTGCTCGCGGGCCTGCGTTACGCGCACATCTTCTGACCACCCGCATGCGCCGGGATACGTCCGGTGCATGTGGCTCCGTGTTCCCAACGTCGATACCTCGACATCCGATTCCCTTTCCAGAGAGGTCATGCATGGAATCCGCCATCGACAAACACCTGGTCTGCCCGCGGACGCTGTCGCGCCGCGTCGCCGATGACTACCAGCCGCCGTTCCCGATGTACGTCGCCCGGGCCGCCGAAGACCTGAGCCAGGTCGTGATGGGCTATTTCGGCGTGCAATACAGCGGCGCCGACAAGCGCGCGGCGGCACTGGCCGCGTTGCGCCGAATCGTCGCCGATTTCGGTGCGCAGGACGGGCCGAAAAACTACGATCTGACGCAACACACCGACGACCAGGGTTACGAGAACCTGATTGCCGTCGGCTATTGGCGCGATCCGGCCGCGTATGCGCGCTGGATTACGTCGCCGGCGCTCGTCGAATGGTGGACCTCCGACGCACGCCTCGCGGACGGCATCGGCTACTTCCGGGAAATCGTCGCGCCGCGCGCCGAGCAGTTCGAGACGCTTTACGCATTTACGAGCGATTTCCCCGGCGTCGGCGCGATCATGGACGGCGTCAGCGGCGAGATCGAGGAGCACGGCTACTGGGGATCGATGCGCGACCGGTTCCCGATTTCGCAGACGGACTGGATGAGCGCGGACGGCGAGTTGCGCGTCGTCGAGGGCGATCCGGCCCGCGGCGGCCGCGTGGTCGTGCTGGCGCACGACAACATCGCGCTGATTCGCTCCGGTCAGGACTGGCGCGCGGCCGAGCGCGACGAGCGCCGACTGTATCTCGAGGAGATCGAGCCGACGCTGCGCAGCGGGATGGACTTCCTGCGCGACAACGGCACGGACGTCGGCTGCTACAGCAATCGCTACGTGCGCTCGATCGATCTCGACGGCAACGTGCTCGACGAGAGCTACAACATCGGCCACTGGCGCTCGCTCGACCGCCTCGAACGGTGGGCCGAATCCCATCCGACGCACCTGCGGATCTTCGTCACCTTCTTCCGCGTCGTCACCGGGCTGTCGAAACTGCGGCTGTATCACGAGGTTTCCGTCTTCGACGCAAAGCATCAGGTCTACGAATACGTGAACTGCCATCCGCGCACCGGGATGATGCGCGACGCCGTCGCCCGCTGAATCCCGCCGGCACCGCCGGGGCCGGCGGTGCCGCTTACCGAACTGGAGAACGTCGATGGCCATCAAACGCCCGACCCGCGAACAACTGTCCGATATTGCAGCCGGCTTCGGCTTTCATCTCGATTCCCGCCAACTCGCCGAATACGACGACGTACTGCAGGCGAATTTCGACGCCTACGATGCGATCGACGCGCTGCCCGACTATCTGCCCGTCGTCGCGTATCCGCGCACGCCGGGCTACCGCCCGGAAGGCGACGAGAACCGTTACGGCGCATGGGCGCGCAAGAGCACGATCCACGGTGCCGCCGACGGCAAGCTGCGCGGCAGGACGGTGGTCGTGAAAGACAACATCTGCGTCGCCGGCGTGCCGATGCGCAATGGCTCGAGCACGTTCGAGGGCTACGTGCCCGACGTCGATGCGACCGTCGTCACGCGGGTGCTCGACGCTGGCGGAACGATCGCCGGCAAGTCGACCTGCGAGTACTACTGCTTTTCCGGCGGCTCGCACACGAGCGCGTCGGGGCCGGTGCACAATCCGCGCAAGGCCGGGCACTCGTCCGGCGGCTCGTCGTCCGGCAGCGGCGCGCTGGTCGCGAGCGGCGAGGTCGACATGGCGCTCGGCGGCGATCAGGGCGGCTCGGTGCGGATCCCGTCCGCCTACTGCGGCATCTACGGGATGAAGCCGACGCACGGGCTCGTGCCGTACACCGGCGCGATGCCGATCGAGGCGACGGTCGATCATCTCGGGCCGATGACGGGCAGCGTGCTCGACAATGCGCTGCTGCTCGATGTCATCGCGGGCGACGACGGACTCGATCCGCGCCAGCGGGCGCTGCCGCCGCGCGTCGATTATCTCGGCGCGATCCGCGACGGCATCGCCGGCCTGCGGATCGGCATTCTGCGCGAAGCGTTCGGGCTCGCGAATTCGGAGAAAGTCGTCGACGAGGCCGTGCTGGTTGCCGCGCACCGGTTGCGCAAGCTGGGTGCGAGCGTCGCCGAAGTGTCGGTACCGTTGCATGCGGCCGGCACCGCGATCTGGTTGCCGATCGCGGCCGAGGGCGCGACGCAGCAGATGATGAAGGGCAACAGCCACGGTTTCAACTGGAGTGGCCTGTACGTGACCGGCATGATCGATCACCATGCGGGCTGGCGCGAGCGCGCCGATGAGCTGCCGGATACCGTGAAGGTGACGATGTTGCTCGGCGAGTATTTCACGAGCCGGTATCGCGGCCGCTACTACGCGAAGTGCCAGAACATCGCGCGGCGCTTGCGGGCGGATTACGACGCGGCGCTGCAGTCTTGCGACGTGTTGTTGATGCCGACCGTGCCGATGCGTGCGTCGAAACTGCCGGAACCGGGTTGTGCGATGTCCGAGTCGCTGACGCGGGCGTTCGAGATGATTGCGAATACCGCGCCGTTCGACGTGTCCGGGCATCCGGCCATGTCGCTCCCGTGCGGCGTCGCCGATGATCTGCCGATCGGGCTGCAACTGGTCGGGCGCCGCTTCGACGAGGCGACGATCTATCGCTGTGCGTATGCGTATGAACAATCTTCCGACTGGCGTCAGGCGACATTCGCATAACGTGCCCGGAGCCTCGCCGCCGCGCTGCGTGTCGGTCCGGCCGGCAACGCGGCGGGCACGGTGGAATCGATTGGACAATGTGCTTTTGAACGGGCACGCTACCGGCTGCGTATTTGCCAACGCATGTGGGGCACGACCATGACGATGCGTCCTTTCCCGCGCGCCGCAAGCGGTGACGCGCCCGGCTTGGACTCCGACAGCCCGCCGGGCGAACGAACGAATTCGGCAATCGAGGTGGCGACCAACGGCTCGATCAGCCAGCGTATCGAATTCTGGCGCGAGACGATTCTGCGCTTGTTCGCGGACGTGCAGATCGCGGCCGTGCAGAAAGCCGATTTCTTCGGCCAGGTTCGGCAGCGTAGATGCGAAAAGATGCGCATCTCTGAGATCTACGCAAGCGAGCAGGCCGTGATCCGGCGTTATCGCCAGGCGCGGAGCGAGTACGAGGACAAGTATTTCGGAGTATTGATGCTCGAGGGCAGCCAATCGGTCGAGCAGGACGGCAAGATCGTCACGCTGCACCCCGGGGATTTCGCGATCTACGACGCGACACGGCCTCACCACCTGACGTTCGGCCAGTCGTGGCGCGAGATCGTCGTCAGCATTCCCCGCACGACCCTGAACCAGCTCGTCGTCGGAATGGAGCACCGTACGGCATGCCCGACGCAAACCGGGGAGGGTGTCGGCAGCGTCATGCGCGCGTTTCTCGAGCAGATGTCGTCGCAGATCCGTAACGTGTCCGAGGACGAGATGCGGCAGTTGTCGGATACCGCGATCTCGCTGATCGCGATGACGGTCGGGGGCTTGCAGCGCAACGACCTCGCGCAATCAAGGATGAAGGCGTTGACGCTGACGCGGGTGAAGCGGCATCTGCTCGAGCACCTGCGCGACCCGGAGCTGAACCCGATGATGATCGAGCGGTCGATCGGCATTTCGTCGCGCTACATCAACAAGCTGTTCGAGGCGGAGAACACGTCGCTGATGCGTTACGTATGGAACCTGCGGCTCGAGCGGTGCGCGCAGGATCTCGTGAATCCGCAATGCGCGATGCTGCGCGTGTCCGACATCGCGTTGCGCTGGGGATTCAACGACATGTCGCATTTCAGCCGCGTGTTCCGCGAGCGGTTTGCGATGTCGCCGCGGGCGTGGCGCGAGCAGGGCAGCAAGCCACGCGCGTGACGCGTCCCGGGCCGCGTTCGAGGCGGGCAGGCGCCGCTCGGACGCAGTTGGGGCATCCGACAGGCGCGGGCGCCGTCAGTGCACTGCGCGCGGCGCGTGCGCCGGCCGCAGCGCGGGCGCGTCGCCCGCGTCGGCCGCGCGCAGCGGGCCGACGCTGCACAGCTGCGTCGACACCGAGAAGCCGAACGTATTGACGCCGCCGGAGCACGCGACGAACACGCTGCCGCCGTGCATCTCCGCGACGGCCTTGACGATCGACAGCCCGAGCCCGTGGTTCTCCTTGCTGTTCGCGCGCGCTTCCTCGAGCCGGTAGAAGCGCTCGAACACGTGCGAGCGCTGCACGGGGTCGATCGGTTCGCCGGGGTTGGCAACCGACACGTCGACGAGCGTGTCGCGCGGCGTGATCGTCACGTTCAGCGTCGCGCCGGGCGCCGAATGCTGGATCGCGTTGATCAGCAGGTTGGTCATCGCGCGGCGGAACAGCGACGGGTCGACGGCTGCGTGCGCATCGCCGTGCAGTTCGGCGCGCAACTGCGCTTCGTCCAGCGGAATCTCGAGGAAGTCGAGCATGCGCCGCACTTCGTCGGCGAGCGACACGTGCTTCAGGTCGGTCGCGCGCTCGCCGCGATCGCTGCGCGACAGGAACAGCATGTCGTTGATGATGACGCGCAGCCGTTCGAATTCCTCGAGGTTCGACTGCAGCGTCTGGCGCATCCGGTCGACCGAGCGGTCGCGGCTCGTCAGCGCGACCTGGGTCTGGCCGATCAGGATGCTGATCGGCGTGCGCAACTCGTGCGCGACGTCCGCGTTGAACGCCTCGAGCCGCGCGTAGGTCTGCTGGATGCGCTCGAGCGCACCGTTGAACGACGCGGCCAGATCGCGCAGCTCGGTCGGCAGCGCGTCGGTGTGCAACCGCTGGCGGCGGTTGGTGGCGTTGATCGCCGCCGCGTCCTGCGACAGCCGTTCGAGCGGCGCGAGCCCGAAGCGCGCGACCGCGCGGCCCAGCAGCAGCGTCACGACGGTAGCGATCGCGATCAGCGCCGCGAGCGTCCACACGAAACGGCGCAGCATCCGCTGCGTACGCTCGCACGACGACGCGACGATCAGCTTCAGATCGGGGCGCTCCCCGCTGCCCGCGATCGGGACGGTCTTCGTCATCACGTCGTAGCTGCTGTGGTTGAGCGCGTACTGCTGGAACGCACCGAACGGCTTGCCGACCGGCATGCCGTCGACCGGATGACCGAAGCGGAAGTTGGCGTCGGGGCTGTCGATCTGGTAACGCGTCGACCCGTCGGGCGGTTCGAGGTCGGCGAGCTTTTCCTGCATCAGGCGGCCGCGTGCGGCCGTGGTCGCGTGCGACACGATCATCTGCGCGACCTTCGCGCGCGTGTCGATCGTCGCGCGCAGTTCGGCAAACAGCTGGCGCTCCATCATCACGAACAGCCCGCAGCCGACCAGCGTGAACACGAGCAGCGACACGATGCCGAACATCGCCGACAGACGCAGGGTGATCGAGCGTTTCATGCGTGCCTCTCGTTGTCGGCGTCCTCGCGCGCCTCGAGCACGTAGCCCATGCCGCGGATCGTGTGCAGCAGCTTCTCCGCGAACGGGCCGTCGAGCTTCGCGCGCAGGCGCTTGATCGCAGTCTCGACGACGTTCGCGTTGCTGTCGAAGTTCACGTCCCATACGAGTTCGGCGATCGTCGTCTTCGACAGCACCTCGCCGCTACGCCGCGCGAGCACGCCGAGCAGCTGGAATTCCTGCGCGGTCAGGTCGAGGCGCGTGCCGTCGCGCGACGCGCGCCGGCCGATCAGGTCGACGCGCAGGTCGCCGATCGAGATCAGCGTCGATTCCTGCACGCGCGCGCGGCGCGTCAGCGCGCGCAGCCGCTCGATCAGCTCGAGGAACGAGAAGGGCTTGGTCAGGTAGTCGTCGGCGCCGCCGCGCAGCCCGCGCACGCGATCATCGACGCGGTCGCGCGCGGTCAGCATGATCACGGGCGTCTGCTTCTGCGCGCGCAACGCGCGCAGCACGCCGAAGCCGTCGAGCTTCGGCAGCATCACGTCGAGCACGACCACGTCGTATTCGAATTCGACGGCCTTCCACGCGCCGTCCTCGCCGTCGAGCGCGGTGTCGACGACCCAGCCCTCCTCGGTGAGGCCGCTCTTCAGGTATTCGACGACTTTCGGTTCGTCTTCGACGATCAGGACTTTCATGGGTTTGTCCTTGTAACCGGGTTAGGGGCCGACGCTCGCGGCGCGCGAGAGGTTTGCCGTCGCGACGTCGGTCGGCGTGGCGCCGCCGGTCGCGCCGCCGTCCCAGCCGCCGCCGAGCGCCTTCGCGAGAAACACGACGAGCGCCGCGCGCTGGCCCTGGATCTGCACGGCCTGGCGCTCGCTCGTCAGCAATTGCTGCTGGGCGGTCAGCACGTCGATGAACGGCGTGAGGCCGCCCGCGTAGCGGTCCTGTGCGAGCGACACGAGCTTGCGCGCGTCGTCGACGGCCGCCGATGCCTGCTGCGCGGCTTCGGCCAGCACCGACAGGCCCGTCACCGCATTTTGCACCTCCTGGAACGCGGTGAGCACGGTCTGCCGGTAGCTGGCCTGCGCGGCGGCATAGCCGGCCTGCGCGAAATCGACGCCGGCCTTCAGCTTGCCGCCTTCGAACAGCGGCTGGCTGACCGACGCGCCGACCGACCACAGCAGCGCCGGCACCGTGAACAGGCCGGCGAAGCGCGTCGCATCCCAGCCGATGTCCGGCGACAGCGTGATGCGCGGGAAATACGCGGCGCGCGCGACGCCGATCTGCGCGTTCGCGGCCGCCATCGCGCGTTCGGCCGACGCGACGTCGGGGCGCCGCTGCAGCAGGTCGCTGGGCATCCCGGTCGGCAGCGCGGGCGCGTTGATCGCCACCACGCGCGGCGGCAGCGAGAATTCGGGGGCCGGCGTGCCGACCAGCGTCGCGATCGCGGTTTCGACCTGCGCGCGCTGCTGGATCAGCAGCTGTGCCTGGGTGCGCGTCGCGTCGAGCTGCGCGCGTTGCTGCAGCAGATCGAGGCCGGACACCGCACCGAGGTCGTGGCGCGCGCTCACGTAGTCGAGCGCCTTCTGCTGCAGGTCGATCGAGCGCTTGACGACGTCGATCTCGGTGTCGAGCTCGCGCAGCGCGAAGTAGCTCGACGCGAGATCGGCGGTCAGCACGAGGCGCGCGTTCGCGAAATCGTCGCGCGCCTGCTCGGAGCTGGCCTGCGCGGATTCGACGCTGCGCCGCACGCGGCCGAACAGGTCGAGTTCATAGCTGGCGCTCGCACCGACCTGGATGTCGTTCTGGACGGTCGACGTGCTCCGCGTCGCGTAGTTGGTCTGCGGCCGGTCGGCGGAGATCTTGAAGCGCTGGCCGCTCGCGTTCAGGCCGACGGCCGGATACTGCGCGGACGCGACCGACGCGAGCGTCGCCTTTGCCTGGTCGTAGCGTGCGGCGACGGCCTTCAGGTTCTGGTTGCTGCGCAATGCATCGGCTTCGAGCGCGTCCAGCTGCGCGTCGCCGAAGGCGGTCCACCAGGCCGGATCGAGCGGCGCACGGGCCGGCGCGGCCGGGTGCCAGTACGCGTCTGCCGGGTCGAGCCGCCAGGCGGCCGGCGTCTCGACGGCGGGGCGCCGGTAGTCGGGGCCGACCGTGCAGCCGGCAAGGGCCGCGACCGCGACGGCGGCCAGGAGCGCGGCGGGGCGCAGGCGGGCGCGCATCGCGCTCACGACTTCGCTCCCGCGGCGGCGGACGCCGGCTTCACGGCCGGCGGCGCCTGCACGATGACGGCGTCGCCGTTCGCGAGCGCATCGCTCGGGTTCGCGACGAGGCGGTCATTCGGCGTGAGCGGGCCGTCCACTTCGAGCGTCTGCCCGATCGTGCGCGCGATCGTCACCGCCTTCAGGCGCACCTGGCCGTTCGCGTCGACGGTCGCGACGGTCGGCCCTTCGGCGCGGAACAGCAGCGTGTTGGCCGGAATCTGCAGGCGGCCGACCGGCGTCATCGGCAGCGTCGCCTGCACGTATGCGCCGGGCAGCAGCCGTCCGTCCGGGTTCGGCAGCGTGATCTCGATCTGCAGCGAGCGCGTCGCGACGTCGATTGCCTGGGATGTGCGCGTGATCGTGCCGTCGAAGGTCTGGCCAGGCAGCTCGGCCTGCGCGACGCTCACGTGCTGGCCGACCTTGATTTGCTGCGCATACGCCTGCGGCACCTGCACATACAGGCGCAGCCGGTCGGCCTGCACGACCGTGAACAGCGAGCGGCCCGCGTTGCCGGAATTGACGAGGTCGCCGACGTCGACGTTGCGCTGCGTGACGATCCCGTCGATCGGCGCGACGATGCGCTGGAAGCCCTTCAGTTCGGTGAGCCGGCGCATGTTCGCATCGGCCGCCGCGAGGTTCGCGCTGCCCTGGTTGAACGCGCCTTGCCGGTCGTCGAGTTCCTGCTGCGACACCGCATCGCGCTGGCGCAGTTGCTGCGCGCGGTCGAACGACGTCTTCGCGAGCGCGAGCGCGGCCTGCGCCTGCTGACGCTGCGCGGTGGCCTGCGCGAGTTCCTGGTTGAGCTCGGGCGTGTCGAGCTCGGCGAGCAGTTGCCCCTGCTTCACGTGCGCGCCGATGTCGGCCTGCCAGCGCAGCACGTAGCCGCTCGCGCGCGCATAGATCGGCGCCTCGACGAAGCCGCGCAGCGTGCCGGGCAGCGTGAGCTTGCCGCCGGTGGCCGCATCGACCGGATGCACGACGTTCACGTACTGGCGCGTGTTCTGCTCGGCCACTGCGTCGAGCCGGTTGCGGTTCAGCACGTTGACGACGATCGTGCGCGCGGCGCCCGCGGCCAGCAGCACGCCGACCACGACCAGCACGATCCGCCCGCGCCGCGACACCGACGTGCGCGTCGGCAGGTGCATGCCGTGTTCGTCCACCTGGATGCCGACGGAGCTGTGATGTTTCTCTTCCATGAATTGACCGGGTCTAGAGGCTAGGGGCGAAAGTCAGCGTCCGGCCTGGCGCACGCGCCGGTGGGCCAGTCGCGAATGCACGCCGCCGAACACGAGCGGCACGAACAGCAGCGTCGAAACGGTGGCGAACAGCAGGCCGCCGATCACCGCGCGGCCGAGCGGCGCGTTCTGCTCGGCGCCTTCGCCGAGACCGAGCGCCATCGGCACCATCCCGATGATCATCGCGAGCGCCGTCATCAGCACCGGGCGGATCCGCGTCGCGCCGGCCTCGAGCGCGGCCGTGAGCGGCGGTGCGCCGGCGGCGAGGCGTTGGCGCGCGAACGACACGACCAGGATGCTGTTCGCGGTCGCGACGCCCACCGTCATGATCGCGCCCGTCAGCGCGGGCACGCTCAGGTGCGTGCCGGTGATGAACAGCATCCACGCGATGCCGGCGAGCGCGGCAGGCATCGCGCTGATGATGATCAGCGGATCGAGCCACGACTGGAAATTCACGACGATCAGCAGGTAGACGAGCACGATCGCCATCGCGACGCCCGCGCCGAGACCGATGTACGACGTGCGCATCGTCTCGACCTGGCCGCGCACCGTGAGGTCGGTGCCGCGCGGCAGCGTCGCGCGCGCGTCGGACACGATCCGGTCGATCGCGCCCGCGACCGAGCCGAGGTCACGGCCCTCGACGCTCACGTACAGGTCGATCGCCGGGCGGATGTTGTAATGCGTGATCACGGCCGGGTTCGAAACGGGGTGGATCTGCACGAGGTTGCCGAGCAGCTGCAGCGGCATGCCCGTGCGCCCGCTCGCGGAAATCGGCGTGCCGAGCAGGTCGTCGATCGACGCGATGTCGTATTGCGGGGTCTGGATCTGCAGCGGGTACTGGACGCCGGTGCGCGGGTTGATCCAGAACGACGGGGTCGTCTGGGAACTGCCGGACAGCGAGATCAGCATGTTCTGCGCGACGTTTTGCGCGGAGAGGCTGAGCTGCTGCATGCGCGTACGGTCCATGTCGGCCACCAGGGTCGGTTCGTCGTTGCGCTGCAGCACGTGCACGTCGACGGTGCCGGGGATTTGCCTGATCTTTTTCATCAGGCTGCTCGCGATAGCCATGTTACTCGCGAGATCGTTGCCGAGCACCTGCACGTCGATCGCGGCCGGCTGACCGAAGTTGAGGATCTGCGTGATGATGTCCGACGGCTGGAAGAAGAACTCGACGCCGGGGAAGCGCTGCGGCAGCAGCGTGTGCAGCGTCTGCACGTAGTGCTGGGTCGAGCGATGGCCGGGCTTCAGCGCGATCATCAGTTCGCCGTCGAGCGTGCCGATCGTGCCGCTGTTGCTGTACGACAGGTTGATGCCGCTCACCGGCAGCCCGAGGTTGTCGACGATCGCGCCGAGTTCGTCTGGCGGCACGGCTTCGCGGATCACGCGCTCGACCTGGTCGGCGAGGCGCGCGGTTTCCTCGATCCGGTAGCCGGTCGGTGCGCGCATGTGCAGCCGGATGTTGCCGGAATCGGCGTTCGGGAAGAAGTCGCGGCCGAGCACGAACACGAGGCCGGTCGACAGCACGCAGAAGCCGAGGAAGCACGTCGCGTAGAAGCGGCGGCGCACCAGCAGGATGCTGAGCAGCACGATGTACCACGCGCGCAGCCGCTCGAACGCGGCATTGAACGCGTGATGGAGGCGCGCGAAACGCGACGTCGAGTGGTCGGGGCCGGTGGTGGCCTGCTGCGGGCGGAACAGCAGCATCGCGAGAGTCGGCACGAGCGTGCGCGACAGCACGTAGGACGCGAGCATCGCGAACACCACGGCTTCGGCGAGCGGCACGAACAGGAAGCGCGCGACGCCCGTCAGGAAGAACATCGGCACGAACACGATGCAGATGCACAGCGTCGATACGAACGCGGGCACTGCGATCTCGCCCGCGCCTTCGAGAATCGCATCGTGCAGGTTGGTGCTCGACGAGGACCCCAGCGCGCCCTCCGGTCGCGGCCCCCCGAGGGGGCTGCCGGGCTCGCCAGGGTCGGCCCGGCGCGTGCCGAGATGCAGGTGCCGCTCGATGTTCTCGATCGTGACGGTCGCGTCGTCGACCAGGATCCCCACCGCGAGCGCGAGCCCGCCGAGCGTCATGATGTTGATGGTCTCGCCGAGCGCGGAGAGCGCGATCAGCGACGTGAAGATCGACAGCGGAATCGAGATCGCGATGATCAGCGTGCTGCGCCAGTTGCCGAGGAACAGCAGGATCATCATCGCGGTCAGCACGGCCGCGATCAGCGCCTCGCGGATCACACCCTGCACGGCGGCGTTGACGAACACCGACTGGTCGAACAGCGGCGTGATCGTGAGCCCTTCGGGCAGCGTCGGAATCACCTTCGGCAGCAACGCCTTCAGGTCCGACACGACCTTCAGCGTCGACGCGTCGCCGGTCTTCAGGATCGACATCAGCACGCCGCGCTGGCCGTTCTGGCGCACGACGTTGGTCTGCGGCGCGAAGCCGTCGCGCACCGACGCGACTTCGCGCAGGTAGGTCGTCGCGCCGTTGACGGTTTGCACCGGCAGGCCGTTGATGTCGGCGACCGTGTCGGCCGACGCGTTCGTGTCGATCCGGTATTCGGTCTGGCCCATCTTCGCGGTGCCGGTCGGCAGCACGAGGTTCTGCGCGTTGACCGCGTTGACGATGTCCGCGGGCGTGAGGCCCTTCGCGAGCAGCGCCTGCGGGTCGAGGTCGATCGCGACCACGCGCGTGCGGCCGCCGTACGGAAACGGGATCTGCGCGCCCGGGATCGTGATCAGTTGCGGGCGCAGGAAGTTGAGCGCGATGTCGGCGAGCGACTGTTCGCTGAGCGTCTTGCTGGATAACCCGAGCTGGATCACCGGGATGCTCGACGCGGAATAGGTGATCACGAGCGGCGGCGTCGCGCCCTGCGGCATCTGCCGCACGATCGCCTGCGCGGACGAGACCGTCTGCGCGATCGCCGTCTGCACGTTCGCGCCGGGCTGCAGGAACACCTTCACGACCGCGATGCCGGGCAGCGAGGTCGACTCGATGTGCTGGATGTTGTTGACGGTCGTCGTCAGGATCCGTTCATGGACGGCCGTGATCCGGTTGGTCATCTCCTTCGCGGAGAAGCCGTTGTAATTCCAGATCACGCTGATGACGGGAATGTTGACCGCCGGCAGGACGTCGACAGGCGTGCGCATCAGCGCAAGCGGGGTGGCCAGCACGATCATGATGGCCATCACGATGAACGTGTAGGGGCGCCTGAGCGCGAGATTGACGATCCACATGGAGGCAGCGGGACAGGCGGTGATCAGGCGTCGGTGAAGGGAACCCGAATGATAGGCGTCGGGGCGGAACGGGTCACTGGCGCGAAACTGGCGGAATTGTCAGGTTGGGGCGGGGTGACGAAAGGCCGATTCATCGGATGAAAGGCGCGCGGGCGCAGGCACCCGGAAACCGCCGCCGTGCCGTATGCGGATGCCGCATCGACGACGGTTCCACTCATCCGGCGTCGCTCAGATCTGTTCCATCCCGACCCGCGCCAGCGCGGCCAGATCGACGACTTCGATCTGGTTGTACGCGAGCCGCAGCACGCCGAGTTTCTCGAGCTGCTGCAACGCCTGGTTGATCCGCTGCCGCGACACGCCGACGAGCATCCCCAGTTCCTCCTGCGAGATCGCGAGCGACGGACCGGTGTCCGGGTACAGCGCAGGGTTGAACAACTGCGCGAGCGCCTGCGCGACGCGCGCGTCGACGTCGAGCAGCCGGCTGTTCTGGATCGACGCGATGAACTCGCCCATCCGGTTGTTCAATTGATGGATCACGAAGCGCGTGAACGGCAGGCTGGTGTCGAGCAGCGCATGGAACGTGTCGACCGGGACGAACAGCACGATCGAGCGCTGGACGGCGACGACTTCGTACTTGCGCAGCTCGCGCTTGATCACGCTGCCTTCGCCGAACCAGCCGCCCGACGGCACGCCGGAAAACGTGCAGCCGCGCCCCGACGCGTTGAAGATCGCCAGCTTGAGCAGTCCGCGATGCACGCCGATCCAGTATTCGGACGGCGCGAGCCGCTGCGCGATCACGTCGCCGGCTTCGTGCCGTTCCGCATGGGACTGCGCGAGCACCAGCGCCTGGTGTTCCGGCGCCAGCGCGCGGAACCACGCGCACTGGCCGAACAGCGCGGACAGGGCGGGCAACGGACCCGGGTCGGCCGGCGAGTGGTCCGGCGGAGCGGCCGCGTCGGGCGGCGCAACGGAGTGATCGTGCATGGGTGCGGGTTTGCGAGGATAGGGATAACGCGCAGCGTTCATCGGGCACTCTGTCGTTTCGATGACAGACGGCTCACAATAGCGCCCGTTAGGCTATCGGCAATTGAACCACATCAAAACCGATCGGGGTGCATGCACGCCGGCCGGCAGAAAACGGGAGACAGGATCATGACGCAGATGTTCGAGGCCGGACTCGGCCGCCGCGAGGCCAACTACGTGCCGCTCACGCCGATCGACTTTCTGGTCCGCGCGGCCGAAGTCTACGGCGAGCGCCTCGCGATCGTGCACGGCGACGTGCGGCGCACGTGGGGCGAGACCTACAAGCGCGCGAAGCAGCTCGCGAGCGCGCTCGCGCGGGCCGGCGTCGCGCGCGGAGAGACGGTCGCGGCGCTGCTGCCGAACATCCCGGCGATGGTCGAGGCGCACTTCGGCGTACCGATGGCCGGCGCCGTGCTCAACACGATCAACACGCGGCTCGACATTTCGTCGGTGCTGTTCATGCTGCGTCACGGCGAAGCGAAGGTGCTGATCGTCGACACCGAATACGCGGAGCTCGCGCATCGCGCGGCGCTCGAAGTGCCGGGCCTGAAGATCGTCAGCGTCGCCGACGCGATGCCGGCCGACCCCGCGCGCTTCGCGGGCGCGACCGACTACGAAGCGTTCGTCGCGGGCGGCGACCCGGACTACGCATGGACGCCCCCCGCCGACGAGTGGGAGGCGATCGCGCTGAACTACACGTCCGGCACGACCGGCGACCCGAAGGGCGTCGTCTATCACCATCGCGGCGCGTATCTCGCGGCGATCAGCAACATCCTCGAATGGGACATGCCGAAGCACGCGGTGTATCTCTGGACGCTGCCGATGTTCCATTGCAACGGCTGGTGCTTCCCGTGGGCGGTCGCGGCGCGCGCGGGCGTGAACGTCTGCCTGCGCAAGTTCGACGCGAAGACGGTGTTCGACCTGATCCGCCGCGAACGCATCACGCATTACTGCGGCGCGCCGATCGTGCAGAGCGCGATGGCGAATGCACCGGCCGAGTTCCGCGCGGGCATCGATCACACGGTGCACGCGATGGTCGCCGGTGCCGCGCCCGCGCCGGCCGTGATCGCGAAGATGAAGGAGATCGGCTTCGACCTGCTGCACGTGTACGGACTGACCGAGGTCTACGGCCCGGCGACCGTGTGCGCGAAGCAGGCGCACTGGGACGAACTGCCCGACGACGAGCGCGCGCGGCTCAATGCGCGGCAGGGCGTGCGCTATCACCTGGAAGCGGGCGCGACGGTGCTCGACCCGGACACGATGGCGCCGGTGCCGGCCGACGGCGAGACGCTCGGCGAGATCATGTTCCGCGGCAACATCTGCATGAAGGGTTACCTGAAGAACCCGCACGCGACGGACGAGGCATTCCACGGTGGCTGGTTCCATACGGGCGATCTCGGCGTGCTGACGCCGGACGGCTATATCCGCATCAAGGATCGCCGCAAGGACATCATCATTTCCGGCGGCGAGAACATCTCGAGCATCGAGGTCGAGGACGCGCTGTACCGGCATCCGGCCGTCGAGGTCGCGGCGGTGGTCGCGATGCCTGACCCGAAATGGGGCGAGGTGCCGTGCGCGTTCGTCGAGCTGCGCCACGGCATGAGCGCGACCGAGGAGGAAATCGTCGCGCACTGCCGGCAGCTGCTCGCGGGTTTCAAGGTGCCGAAGGTCGTGCGCTTCGGTGAGTTGCCGAAGACGTCGACCGGCAAGATCCAGAAATTCCAGCTGCGCAATGCGGTCGGGTCGGACAAGGCGATCGACCTGGCCGGGGACAAGAAGTAATCGACGCGACCGGGCAGTTGCCCGGCCGTTCGTCGTGCGTCACGCGTCGCGGGCCAGCCGGAACACGCTGACGGCTTCCGCCAGTTGCGCGGCCTGGTCGCGCAATGCGACGGCCGCGCGTTCCGCATCCGAGATCAGCGTCGCGTTCTGCTGCGTCGCCTCGCCGATCTGCGTGATGGCCTGATTCACCTGCTCGATGCCGGTCGATTGCTCGCGCGACGCGGCGCTGATCTCGCCGATCAGCGTGCTGACCTGATCGACGCGCTGGACGATGTCGCGCATCGTGCCGCGCGCGGCGTCCGCGATCCGATAGCCCTGTTCGACGGTCGTCGACGATTCGGCGCTCAGCGCGTCGATTTCCTTGACCGCGGCCGCGCTGCGCTGCGCGAGTGTGCGCACTTCGGCCGCGACCACCGCGAAGCCCTTGCCGTGCTCGCCCGCGCGCGCGGCCTCGACGGCAGCGTTCAGCGCCAGGATATTGGTCTGGAACGCGATGCCTTCGATCGTGCCGGTGATGTCGGCGATCCGGCGCGTCGCACGGCCGATGTCGTCCATCGTCGCGACCACGCGTTGCACCGCCGTGTCGCCGTCGGTCGCGGCGGCCGATGCGTCGGCGACCAGCGCGTTCGCCTGCGCCGCGTGTTCCGCGTTCTGCTGCACGGCGGCCGTGATCTGCTCCATGCTGGCTGCCGTCTGTTCGACGCTGCTCGCCTGCGTCGCGATCCGCGCCGCGATGTCGCCGCTGCCGGCCGCGATGCCGACCGTGCCGCGCGCGATGTCGGACGAGCTGCTGCGCACCTGCGCGACGATCCGCGCGAGGCCGTCGCCGATTCCGTCGACCGCCTGCACGAGCCGGCCGATCTCGTCGTTGCCCGCCGCGCCGCGCGCGGCGGCGCCGTCGCGGATGCGGATGCTGAGGTCGCCGGACGCGAAGCGTTCCGATGCACGCGCCGCCGCATCGAGCGGTCGGCTCACCACGCGTCGCACGACGACGAGGAACAACGCCGCGAACGCCGCGACGAGCACGGCCGCGATCATCAGGAAACGGTTGCGGACGGTGCGCATGCCCGCCAGCAGTTCGTCGTCGAGCGCGATGCCGCCGACCAGCCACTGCCATTGCGGAATCGTCGTGAACGACACGAATTTGGCGCTGGGCGCGGCGTCGTGCGCGGCCGGATCGGCCGACGTGTAAGCGAGCCGGCCCTGGCCGGCGGCGAGCATCTGCGTGTACGGCGCGCGCGCGTCGTCGGCGCGCTGGCCGGCCGCGTCGGGATGGACGACGAAGGTGCCGCGCGATGTACCCGGCGACGCATCGAGCACGAAGTAATAGCCGTTTTCACCGATCTTCAACGCCCGGATGCCGTCCTGCACGACTTGCAGCTCGGCACCGACGTCGAGGCCGACGAACAGCGCGCCGATCACGCGACCCGTCGCGTCGGTGACGGGCTTGTACTGCGTGATGTACGGCCGGCCGAACAGTTTCGCGAGGCCCGTATAGCTGCGTCCGGCGACGAGCGGCGCGTAGGCGGGGCCCGCGCGATCGAGGCGCGTGCCGACCGCGCGCGAGCCGTCCTGCTTCTTCAGCGACGTCGTGATGCGGACGAAATCGTCGCCGTCGCGCGCGAAGATCGTCGCGATCGCGCCGCTTTTCTTCAGGAACTGGTCGGGAATCGCGTAATCGAGGTCGAGCGGCTGGCCGCCCGCGGACAGTGTCGGCGCGGCGACGCCGCCGATGTCGACGGTGCGGGCCGGGTCGAGCGCGAAATCGGCCGGCAGGTAACTGGCGAACAGCGCCATCGCGCGGGTGGCTTCGGCGGACAGCGCCTTGTCGAACATTTCGACCATCGCACGGATCGACTGCTCCTTGTCCGCGATGCGCGCATGGGCCTCGTCGGCGAGTTGCTGGCCAGCGAAATGGGCGAGCGCCCATGCGAAGGCGGTAAACAGCAGCGCGACGAGCACGCATGCCAGCGCGGCCAGGCGCGCGCCGACGCTCGCCCCGCCCAATTGGGTCAATCTCATATGAATCCTGAGTCGAGAGGGAGAGAGGCGGAACGCACGCGCCACCGCATACCGTAAGGAATACGGCAGCTTCGGTGAATTCTTTAGCGGTGCGAAGCCGGAGGGGGCGGGCAGGCTCGCCCGACGCAGGCGGGCAGCGTCAGTGCATCACGAGCCACGCGACGGCCAGATACCGCCCGACCTTCGCGATCGTGACGATCGCGAGGAAGGTCGGCAGCGGCTCGCGGAGTACGCCGGCGACCATCGTCAGCGGATCGCCGACCACCGGCGCCCAGCTCAGCAGCAGCGACCAGCGGCCGTAACGCGCATACCAGCGCTCGGCGCGCGCGAGCGCGGCCGGCTTGACCGGGAACCAGCGGCGCTCGCGGAAGTGCTCGATGCCGCGGCCGAGCGCCCAGTTGACCACCGAACCCGCGACGTTGCCGACGCTCGCGACCAGCAGCAGCGCCCACACGGGCTCGCGTCCGGCGAGCAGCAGGCCGGCGAGCACGGCTTCGGACTGGAGCGGCAGCAGGGTCGCGGCGACCATCGACACGGCGAACAGGCCGCCGTAAGTGAGCAATTCGGACATCGCGCGATTGTACCGGCCGCGCGTCGGCCGGCACCGGTCACGCGGCGGCGTCGGTGCCGAACAGCAGGTGCGAGATCACCGACTTGTCGACCGGTTCGTCGTTGAGCGTGCTGGCGAGCAGTTCGCCCGCGAGCTGCTGCGGCGAGAACACCATGTCCGGCTTCAGCAGGCGCAGCCGCTCGAGGTTACGTTGCTGGTTCACGAGCGCGACGGTACGCACCGTCGACGCGATCTCGCGGATCGCGAGGATGATGAACGCATTCTCGGCATCGTCGGAACGCAGCGCGAGCACCGCGCGGGCCGTTGCCGCGCCGGCGCTTTCCAGCACCGCGTGGTCGGTGGCGTCGCCGACGATCAGGTCGGTCCCGCCCGCATAGTTGTGCTCGACGCCGGCCGGCACGATGACGGTCACGGCGTAGCCGCGCTTGCGCAGCCCCTCGTGCACTGCATGCGCGACGGGCGTCGCGCCGACGATCAGGAAATGATGCTTGCGGATCACGTTCGAAATGCCTCCCTTGACGATCCGTTTCAGGTTGCCGCCGATCACCGGCCCGACAACCGCGCTGATCGACGTCGCGAACACCGTGATGCCGAGCACGATCACCGATGCGGTGAAGAGGCGCGCGGTGGGCGCGTGCGGCACGATGTCGCCGTAGCCGACCGTCGACATCGACACGATCGAGAAGTAGACGGCCGTGGCGAGGTCGTGGACCGGCGGCGTGAATTCGTCGCCGAGATACAGCACGCCGAAGGTCGCGTAGATCAACAGCGACACGATGCTGAGCAGCGCGAACAGGCTGCTCGCGGCGACGCTCGCGCGGTCGAAATGGCGCCAGTAGTAGATCAGCGTGACGGCCAGCACGGCCGTGTACACGAACACCGCGTTGCTGCGGTAGCCGCCGAGGATGCTGATCGCGGCGGCCGCGACCAGCAGCAGGATCGACAGCACCCACGCGACGCGCGCACGCAGCACGATGCCGATGGCCATCGTCGCGAGGCCGGTCGCGACGACGACCTGCGGCAGCACGACGAGGCCGGCGTTATCGACGAGATTCAGCGCGTCGGTGAGCCACGCACGATGCACGCCGAGCTTCGCATGGGCGACGACGGGGCGCAGCACCATCAGTGCATCGAGCGCGAGGAGGAGAGCGAGATACCAGTGCAGGCCGATCGGCGCGAACAGCCGCCGCAGGCGGGTAGTGACGTGCTTCATGCAATCACCCGGTCGAGCCGGGCATGTCCAACGAACCAGGCGCTACCCTAAAGCATTCGGCGATCGGCTGCTTTTTCGCGGGGTGCGCGGGTGACCCAGCACCTGCGCGTGCGGCCGCGCGGTCTCAGTTCCAGCCGACCATGATCGCGCCCATGCCGACCAGCAGCCCGCCCGTCACCCGGTTCATCGCGCGCATCCGCGCCGGACGCTGCAGCGCATGGCTCAGCCGGTGCGAGAAGAGCGCCATCGACGCAATGCCGCCGGCGAACAGCAGCGCGAAGGACGTCGCGAGCAGCAGGAACTGCGCGTTCAGGCTCCAGTCTGCGCTCGGTACGATGAACTGCGGAAAGAACGACGGAAAGAACAGCAGCGTCTTCGGATTCAGGCCGGAGGTGGCGAGGCCGCGCCAGAACAGTGCGCGTCCGCTGTCGGTGTCGTCGGGTGCGGCGCTGCCGGGCTGGGTCGACGCGGCGGGCGCGGTGAGCTGCGCGCGGCCTAGCCATTGCTTGCCGCCGAGCCACACGAGGTAGGCGGCGCCGGCCCAGCGCAGCACGTTCAGCGCGTGCTCGTCGAGATGGACCAGCGAATTCAGGCACAGCGCGGTCAGCGCGAGCTGCAGCAGCACGGCGAGCGTGCCGCCCCATACGCACGGCAGCGCGCGGCGCCAGCCGGTGCGCAATGCCTGGTTCATCGTGAGGAGGTTGACGGGGCCGGGGGCGTAGATGAGGACGGCGGACGCAGCGAGGAACGACAGATAGAGCCTGAACGACATGACGGGAGGTGCGGAAAACGAAGGATCAGGCGCCGGCCCGTGCAGCCGGATAGGCGCGCGGGAGGCGGGACATTACATGCCTGCGTGTCCGGCGCCGCAACTCGTGATTGCGGTCGTGCGTCCCGGTGCGAAGGGGTTGTCGCGGGGAGCGTGCCGGACAACAGGCATGGAGAAAATGTATCAAGCGGGCCGGTTAAAAGGCTTCCTGTTTTCCAGCAAAGCACGCCCGAAACCGGAATCCTGTTCAGATAGAATGCCGATTTCCAGTAGAAAATTCTTTACGTCATGGCTACCCGCGAACGCACGCCGAAAACCCTCGACAACCAGGACCGCAAGATCCTCGGTGCACTGCAAAAGAATGCGCGTCTGTCGAACGCCGAACTGGCCGAACAGATCGGCATGTCGACCACCGCATGCTGGAACCGCACGCGGCAGCTCGAGCTCGACGGTTACATCGACGGCTACGTCGCGCTGGTCAACCAGCGCATGCTCGGCTACGCGGACATCGTGATCCTCGAAGTCACGCTCGATCGCCACGAGGACGACGCACTCGCGCGTTTCGGCGCCGAACTCGCGGCGCTGCCCGAAGTGCTCGAGGCCTACCTCGTGTCGGGCGAATACGACTACTGGATCAAGGTCGCGGTGGACGGCACGGCCGGCTATGAGCGCTTCCTGCGCGAGAAGCTGTACCGGATTTCGAGCATCCGCCATAGCCGCTCGATGTTCGCGCTGCGGTGCATGAAAGACGTGCCGTCGATTCAGGTGTGACGACAGGGGAGATGGGCCGTGGATCGTCGTGACGACGAGATGCGCGGTTGTGCCGAAGCAGAGCGGTAATCGGGCTGTCGCGTCCAGTGGGCGCGGCGCGGAGCCGGAAACAGGCGGGCAATGCCTGCGGGGCGGTAAAACGGATGAATCTTCCGCGGGCTTTTGCGGCCTTCATCCGTCACGCCGATGCCGGGCGCGGCGGCCTTTCGGTGCGCGTCCCGGCAGACGGGTCGGATGGATGGCGTGCCGCCGGCCGGCGGCGTGGTGCTGCGCTCAGCGCGGCAGGCGTGCGTGAGCTTCAGCGATGACTTCGCAGGTCTCGAGGTGCAGTGCCCATGCTTCTGCAAGCAGCTCGCCAACACGTGCGAGCCAGCCAGAGGATTGGGTGGAACGATCGGAGACATTAGACGTTTGCATGACGAAGCCCCATGTAGGTGGCGAGTTAGGGATAACCCTAATGATAGAGGAGCGTCGCCGCGTTGTGAAATGCGATTTCGTTATATGAGAATTACTGACAATTTCTGTTGCTGCTGCGCAACATGAATTGCGCCTGAGCCTGCATGGCGGACAGGCGTAACGAGGCCGTGGCGAGCACGGCCGCGCATTGACGGACGGAAAGGGATGTCAGGCGGGGAGAAAGGGGGCGGCAGCAGAGCGGTGCTTACGCGCCGATCCATCCGAAGCGCCACGACAGGCGGCGCGTCGCGGCGAGCAGCGCATGCGCGAGTTCGCTTTCTGGCCCGCGCGGGAAGCCGCGCGACGAACCGATGATCGCGATCACGAGCCGGATGCTGCCGGTGTGATCGAACACGGGCGCGGCGATCGTCCCGATGCCCGGCACCGGTGCATCGAACGCGAAATCGAGCTCGTCCGCGCGGATCGTCGCGAGCCGCGCGCGGAATGCGTCGTCGATCTGCGTCGCGCGGCCGGCGAGACGCACCGGCTCGTCGGTCAGCAGGCCGGCCAGTACGTCGTCGGACATGCCGGCCGCGAAGATCCGCCCTATCGCGGTATTCACGAGCGACATCACCGTGCCGACCTGCAGGCTTACGTGCTGCGGCCGGGCGGATTCCTCGAGGCGGATCACGGTCGGCCCGAGCGGCCCGAGCGTCGCGGCAGCCACGCTCATGTCGGTCGCGGCCGCCAGCGCGACGATCTCGGCTTCCGCATCGCGCGTCGGTGACACGCGCTGCATCGCGATCAGGCCGAGCGCCTGGGCGAGCGGCCCGCCGCCGAAGCAGCCGGCGTCGTCGCGGCTCAGCAGGCCGATCTTCTGCAGGCTCACCAGATGCGGAAATGCCTTCGCGGCCGGCATGCCGGCCGCCGCCGCGAGGTCGCGCAGCGGCAGTGCACGACCCGCCGAGACGAGCGCCAGCAGCAGCTCGCCCGTGCTGTCGAGCGCGTTGATGCCGCGTTGCGCTTTCGTATCGTCGGCGAGCGCGGGCGGCATGCGCTGCGTGGCCGGGAGCATGCCCGGCGCGATCGGCGGCGCATCGCGTCCCGCGCCGAGCGACGCAGTGGCTTGCCGTGCCGCGTCGCGCAGCGCCGTCGCGATCGGGCCGTCCCATCCGACATCGATCGATCCGGTCGAGCCGATCACCGTCAACGCGAGTTGCAGGCGTCCGTCTGCGTCCAGCACCGGCACGCACATCGCGCTGACGCCGGGGCTCGGCCGGTCCACGCCGCGCTCGATCCCGCGCGCGCGGATCGCGTCGAGTTCGGCCTGCCACGCGCCGGCGTCGGACGTGGGCTGGACGCCTTCCGCGCCCGCGAGCGTGTCGCCGGCGCCGGCCTGGCTGGCCGCCATCGCGTCGAGCTGCGCGGGGTCGCCGAACGCGCGGAACACTCGGCCGGTCGCCGTCGTGTCAAGCGACATCACCGATCCGACGTGCAGGTTCACGTGCAGCGGATAACCGCCGTGCTCGATGCGCACGATCGTGGGCCCGAGCACGCCCGGCACCGACAGCGCGACGCTCAGGCCGACCGCTTCCGCGAGCCGCGCCGCATGCGGCAGCGCCGCGCGATAGGCCGGCTGGCGCTCGATCGACATCAGCCCGAGCCGCAGCGACAGCGGCCCTGGCTCGTAGTTGCCCGTGAGCGCGTCGCGTTTCACGAGCGCGAGCCGCGTCAGGCTGACGAGATAGGTGTGCGCCTGCGCGGTCGACAGGTCGGCCGCGGCCGCCAGCTCCGACAGCCCGAGCGGCTTGCGCCGGCGCGCGAGCGCGTCGAGCAGCCGGCCGCCGACCTCGACGCTCTGGATCCCGCGCTGCGCCTTGGGCGGCGCGTCGTCCGCGCTGACTTCATGGTTCTGCACGCGATGATTCTTCCGTTGACGAAACCCCGCATGGTATCCGACGCCATTTGACGCGCCAGCCCACAGGTTTACCCGTATTAAACAATAGCAAGCGACTTTGTCATTGACAAATAATCGTCGCGGGCAGATGATCCGCTCACTCCCCTCAACACATGGCTCGCAGCCACGGAACGCAACATGGCCAAAGCATTCGCCTCCCAAGCCGATCTGGAAGAGAAGAAAGTCACCTGGACGCAGCTGTCCGAGAACGCGTACGCATACACCGCCGAAGGCGATCCGAACTCGGGCGTGATCATCGGCGACGACAGCGTGCTGATCGTCGACACGACCGCGACGCCGGCGATGGCGCAAGACCTGATCGCGAAGATCCGCAGCGTGACCGACAAGCCGATCAAGCACGTCGTGCTGTCGCATTACCATGCGGTGCGCGTGCTCGGCGCGTCCGCGTATTTCGACGAAGGCGCGCAGCACGTGATCGCGAGCCGCGGCACGTACGAGATGATCGTCGAGCGCGGCGAGGCCGACATGAAGTCGGAGATCGAGCGTTTTCCGCGCCTGTTCGCGGGCGTCGAGACGGTGCCGGGCCTGACCTGGCCGACGCTCGTGTTCGAGCGCGAGATCACGCTGTTCCTCGGCAAGCTCGAAGTGAAGATCATGCACGTCGGCTCGGGCCACACGAAGGGCGACACGATCGTCTGGCTGCCGTCGCAGAAGGTGCTGTTCTCCGGCGACCTGGTCGAATACGACGCGGCCTGCTATTGCGGCGACGCGCAGCTCGAACAATGGCCGGCCACGCTCGAGGCGCTGCGCGCGCTCGGCGCGGAAAAGCTCGTGCCCGGCCGCGGCCCCGCGTTGCTGAATCCGGCCGAGGTCGACAAGGGCCTCGACTACACGAAGGACTTCGTGACGACGCTGCTCGCGCAGGGCCGCAAAGCCGTCGAGCGCAAGCTCGACCTGAAGGCGTCGATGGCGCTCACGCGCGAAGCGATGGATCCGAAGTTCGGCCACGTGTTCATCTACGAGCACTGTTTGCCGTTCGACGTGTCGCGCGCGTTCGACGAGGCGAGCGGCATCACGCATCCGCGCATCTGGACCGCGCAGCGCGACAAGGAAATGTGGGACGCGCTGCAGGACTGAGCGGCTCACCGCGGCGCGGCGTCCAGGCGGGCGTCGTGCCGTTTTACTGACGGCGCCTGAATGACGGCGGCATAGGGCCGCGGTTCAGGGCGCCGGCTTCCGGTCTCACAAGAATGCAGGGCGCACGTACGCCCTCGGAGACTGCTGCGCGCTCGAATCGCGCGGCCCGTTTGGAGAGAGACATGCCCCAATCGCTTCCCGCCGAAGCGACGATCGCGCACGCGAGTGTTGCGGCGTCGGCTTCCGCATATGAATCCACACCGGTGTCGGACGCCGGCGACGCGCTGCTGTTCCGCAAGATTGCATGGCGGATCGTGCCGTTCCTGTTCCTCTGCTACGTCGTGTCGTTCCTCGACCGTATCAACATCGGCTTCGCGCAGTTGCAGATGAAGCACGACCTCGGCTTCAGCGATGCGATGTACGGCCTCGGCGCCGCGGTGTTCTACGTCGGCTACGTGTTCTGCGAGGTGCCGAGCAACTTGCTGCTCGCGCGCTTCGGCGCGCGCCGCACGTTCACGCGGATCATGCTGCTGTGGGGCATCGCGTCGACCGGGATGATGTTCGTGTCGCAGCCGTCGCATTTCTACGTGCTGCGCTTCCTGCTCGGCGTGTTCGAGGCCGGTTTCTTTCCCGGCATCGTTCTGTACCTGACCTACTGGTTCCCCGCGAACCGCCGCGCGGCGGCGATCTCGGTGTTCTTCGCGGGCGTCGCGGTGGCCGGCGTGCTCGGCGGCCTGATGTCGGGCTGGATCATGCGCGACATGAGCGGCGTGCTCGGGCTGTACGGCTGGCAGTGGATGTTCGCGATCGAAGGGGCGCCGGCGATCGTGCTCGCGTGCTTCGCGTTTGCCTATCTCGTCGACCGGCCGCAGGACGCCGCGTGGCTCACGTCCGACGAAAAGGCGCGCGTCGCCGCGCTGTGCGGCGACGGCCGTGCGCACGGCGCGCACGACACACGCAGCCTGATGGCCGCGCTCGCGAACCCGCGCGTCTACCTGTTCGCGTTCGTCTACTTCTCGCTGACCTGTGCGTCGCTGACGCTCAATTTCTGGATGCCGCTGATGATCCGCGACTTCGGCGTGACCGACGTCGTGGCCGTGAGCCTCTACACGGTCGTGCCGAACGCGGTCGGCGCGGTGGGGCTGATCCTTATCGCGCGCCGCTCGGACCGCACCGGCGAGCGCCGCAAGCACTTCGCATGCTGCACGATCGGCGGCGGGCTCGCACTCGCGGCGCTGACGCTGCACCTGCACAGCTTCGCGGCGATGCTTGCGTGCCTGTCGATCGCGGCGACGCTGATCTTCGCCGCGCTGCCGATCTTCTGGGCCGTGCCGACCCGCTATCTGTCGGGAAATGCGGCCGCGGCAGGGATAGCGCTGATCAGCAGCATCGGGATCACGAGCGGCATCGTCAGCCCGTGGGTGATCGGGCTGATCCGCACGCGCACCGGCAGCATGGATCTCGCCGTGTACCTGCTGGCCGCGCTGCTCGCGCTGAGCGGCGCGGCGCTGATGCTCGGCGTGAAGGGCGAACCCGCGCGGCGGGCCTGAACCACGGCCGGGCGCTGCATGCGGGCCGGTGGCGTCCGGCGTTGCGTGTCCTGCAGGCCCCGTATTCGCATCCATCGAGGAGACGATCGATGTCAGCCCATCTTCAAGCGGACGCCGCGCATCCCGTCGCATCCGCGTCGCGTCCGTCGGATAACGACGCGCTGTACCGCCGCATCGGCGTGCGGATCGTGCCGTTCCTGTTCATCTGCTACATCGTGTCGATCCTCGACCGCAGCAACATCGGCTTCGCGCAGTTGCAGATGCGGCAGGATCTCGGCCTGACCGACGCGATGTACAGCCTCGGCGCGGTGCTGTTCTTCGTCGGCTACGTGCTGTTCGAGGTGCCGAGCAACGCGCTGCTGCGCCGCTTCGGCGCGCGCCGCACGTTCGCGCGGATCATGTTCCTGTGGGGCGCGGTGTCGGTCGCGATGATCACCGTCGACAGCGCGAAGCACTTCTACGTGCTGCGCTTCCTGCTCGGGCTTTTCGAGGCCGGCTTCTTCCCCGGTGTCGTGTTCTACCTGACGTACTGGTATCCCGCGCGCCGGCGCGCGTCGGTGCTGTCGATCTTCTATGCGGGCGTCGCGGTGGCCGGGATGGTCGGTGGGCTGCTGTCGGGCTGGCTGATGCGCGGGATGTCCGGCGTGCTCGGGCTGCACGGCTGGCAGTGGATGTTCGCGATCGAGGGCGCGCCCGCGATCCTGCTCGGCGTGATCGCGTGGTTCTGGCTGTGCGACCGCCCTGAACAGGCGCGCTGGCTGTCCGACGACGACCGGCAACGGCTCGAAGCCGACCTGGCCGCCGATCGCGCGGCCGCACCCGCGCACGCGGCCGCATCACTGCGGCAGGTGCTGGCCGAGCCGCGCACCTACCTGTTCGCGTTCATCTATTTTTCGCTGACGACCGCGCTGCTGATGCTGCTGTTCTGGATGCCGCTGATGATTCGCGAATTCGGCATTCACGACGTCGTGCAGATCAGCCTGCTGTCGATCGTGCCGAACGCGATCGGCGCGGCCGGCCTGCTCGTGATCGCGCGGCGCTCGGACCGCAAGCGCGAGCGTCGTTGGCACTTCGCCGCGTGCGCATTCGGCGGCGCGCTGACGCTCGCGTTGCTGACGCTGCACCTGCCGAGCATCGTCGCGATGATGGCGCTGCTGTCGATCGCGGCGATGCTGATCTTCGCCGCGCATCCGGTGTTCTGGGCCGTGCCGTCCGCGTATTTCTCCGGCGCCGGCGCGGCGGGCGGGATCGCGCTGATCAGCAGCATCGGCGTATCGAGCGGGATGATCACGCCGTGGATCGTCGGGGTGATTCGCACCCGCACCGGCAGCATGGACTCGGCGATGCTGATGATTGCGGCGTTGCTGGCCGCATGCGCGGTCGCGATGCTGCTGGGCGTGCGCGCGACCTCGCGTGACGCGGCGCTCGCGTCGCGTTGACGGGTGTGCACCGGCGCGGTGCGCGTCTAAGGTCGATACACCTCGATCCGGTTGCGGCCGCGTTCCTTCGCGACATACAGCGCCTTGTCCGCGCGCGATAGCGCCTGGTACGCGCCCAAGTCGGACGTCCGCATCGCGTCGATGCCGATGCTGACGGTCAGCGCAAGCACCTGATCCTCGTGCACGAGCCGGGAATCGGCCGCGCGCTGCTGCACGCGCTGCGCGAGCGCGCACGCCGCATCGATTCCGGCGTGCGGCAGCACGATCGCGAATTCTTCGCCGCCGATGCGTCCGACGATGCCGTCCGGCCCGATTTCCGCGAGCAGCAGCCGCGCGAAATGCCGGAGCGCGCGATCGCCGAATGGATGTCCCCAGCGGTCGTTCAGCGCCTTGAAGTGGTCGAGGTCGAGCATCAGCACCGCGGCGTCCTGGCCGGTCGCGCGCACGCGGCGCAACGCGGCTTCGCCTAGCCGCATGAACGCGTGGCGGTTCGACAGTTCGGTCAGGTGATCGGTCGTGGCCATCCGGTGCAGCTCGGTCTCGATGTGCTTGCGCTCGGTCGCATCCGTGATGAAGCCGTGCCAGACCGTGCCCCCGTCCGGCATGCGTTGCGGCCGTGCGTCGCCTTCGCGCCAGCGCATCCCCTGGTCCGGCAGCAGCACGCGGTATTCGAGCCGCCACGGTGCCAGTCGCTCGGCCGACGTCAGCAGCGACTGGCGGTAGGCGACCAGATCGGCCGGATGAATCCGGGTCTCGACCGCATCCGCGTCGTGGGCGATCTGCTCGGGCGTGAGTTCGTAGATGTCGCGCACACCCGCGCTCGCGTACGAAAAGAACCGGCGGCCGTCGGCGGTCTGCCGCAGCTGGAACACGAGACCGGGAACCTGATCGGTCAGGTTCGTCACGAGCGTGACGGAGTCGCTCAGCCGGCCGGCGAGTTCGCGCAGCGCGGTGATGTCCGTGGTCGTGCCGACCATGCGCAACGCCCGCCCGTTGCCGTCGCGGGAGATGACCTTGCCGCGGCTGCAGATCCATTTGTACGTGCCGTTCTTGCAGCGAATGCGGTGCTCGACCGCATAGCTGTCGGTGCGGGTTTCGAAATGCGCGATCATCGCGGCCTTCACGTCGGCGACATCGTCCGGGTGCAGCCGTTCGTACGCATCCTCGATCCGGCTCGTCAGTTCGTGGGGCGCGTAGCCGAGCAGCGCCTTCCAGGCCGCCGAATAATCGATCTCGCCGGTTTCCACGTTGCGATCCCACACGCCGGTGCCGCTTTCGGTCAGTGCGAGCGTGGTCAGCGCGCTGCGTTCCTCGACGATGCCGAGCTGTTCGTGCAGCGCGGCCTGCGCGTTCGCGCGGGCGATCGCGTGTTCCGCGAGCGTGGCAAGGTCATGCAGGAAAGCGCGTTGCGCGGCGTCGAGCATCAGGCCCGCGTCGCCGACGATACACAGTGCGCCACGCGTGGTGCCGTCTGCCGCAATCAGTTCGCAGGCCGCGACGATATGCGGTGCGTCGAGCGGCAGGCCACCCGCATCGGGCGTGATGAATCGCCGATCGGGCGCCGAGGTGCGCTCGACACGCTGCGGGAAGTGCACGGAAGAAAGCGTGGCGGGCAACGTCCCGTCGGACGCGACCACATGCTGTGTGCCGGCTTCGGCGTAAGTGACGAACGCGCCGGCCGTGCCGACGTGCGCGCGGGCGAGACGGCACACGGTCTCGAGTTCGGGCAACGGCGCGAGCGCCGGGCGATCGTCGGCGGGAACGCGAGAGGAGGCGGGTGTGTCGCCGGCCCCGGAGGTGAACATTCGGAACCGCATGGTTGAATTCCGCGACGGTCGATTGCGCCGATGATCGGACGAATGCCGCCTGGCGCTGCTTCGGGAGTTGCAATCGCGCAGCTTATCGTCGCGGGAAATGCGTGGCAAGCGGGGCGCAACCGGCTTTGGCGGGAACGCAACGCAGGGTCCTGAATGCGTCCCGGCGTCGACGGCTGCGGTGGCGCAAGCGCCGTCGACGCGCGTCGATTCGGGAGCGTCGCGCCCGGACAGCACGGGCGCGACGCGGGCACTGCCCGACTAGCGCGCAACCGCGTAGCGCGGCGCCGGCGAATCCGTCGACAGGTGCGGCGCCATCGTGCGGCGCGCGGCCTCGTACGCATCCCATTCGTCGGCCGCGTGCAGCGACGGAATCGTCACGAGTTCGCCGCGATCGAAGCCGACCAGCGCTGCGTCGACCAGGTCCGAGGCCGACATCACGATCTCCTTCGGCAGGTGTTCGAGCGGCAGGCCGCCGGTCTGCCAGAAGTCGGTGGCCGTCGCGCCGGGCAGCACGGCCTGCACCTGCACGCCGTGGTCCGCGAGTTCGTGGTGCAGCGACTGGCTGAACGCGAGCACGAATGCCTTGCTGCCGCCGTAGACGCCGTTGAGCGTTTCCGGTGACAGCGCGACGATCGACGAGATGTTGATCACGGCGCCGCGCCCGCGCGCCACGAAGCCGGGTACGGCGGCATAGGTCAGGCGCATGAGCGCGGTCACGTTCAGGTCGATCATCCGCGTCATCGCGTCGACGTCGCTGTCGAGCAGCGACGCGTGCGTGCCGACGCCCGCGTTGTTGACGAGCAGCGTGATGCTCGCGTCCTGCTTCAGCTTCGCCTCGACGGTGGCGAGCGCCGCGCGGTCGTCGAGGTTCGCGCCGACGATCTCGACGCTGCGCTGCGTGTCGTTCGTGATGCGCTCGGCAAGCGTGGCCAGCCGGTCGCGGTTGCGCGCGACCAGGATCAGGTCGTAGCCGCGGCGCGCGAGGCGGTCCGCATAGATCGCGCCGATGCCGGACGATGCGCCGGTAATGACGGCGGTACCGCGATGTGCTTCAGTCATGATGTCGCTCCATGTCGAGGAAAGGGTGAGTGCGTGAAGGCATTCTGGCCTCGAATCGCGGCGACACAAATGACGTAGATGGGTATGATTTAGGACATCGGGTGGGTCGTGAGGATCATGTCCCGGCACTGGAGATACGCATGCACCGCATCGGCTTTCTGATCAGCGACGGCTTCCAGATCATGGCGCTCGCCGCGCAGTCGGTGTTCGAGTACGCGAACATGGGCGTGGGCGAGCCTTTCTATGTGATGGACAACTATTCCGTCGACGGCGGCGACGTGCGTTCGTCGCTCGGATTGCCGGTCGCGACGCGCGCGCTGCGCGGGCGGATCGACGTCGATACGTGGATCGTCGCGGGCGTCAACGATCCGCTCGCGTCGCCCGCGCCGGCGGGCGTCGTCGCGTTCCTGCGGCGCCCGAACGCGCGCGCGCGACGGATCGCCGGCACCTGCACGGGTGCGTTCGTGCTCGC
This sequence comes from Burkholderia sp. Bp9004, assembly GCF_003858025.1. Classification (NCBI taxonomy): domain Bacteria; kingdom Pseudomonadati; phylum Pseudomonadota; class Betaproteobacteria; order Burkholderiales; family Burkholderiaceae; genus Burkholderia; species Burkholderia sp. Bp9004. Next base: position 285,542 of record NZ_QTQD01000001.1, read on the forward strand.
CGAGGCCGGGCTGCTCGCGCAGCGGCGCGCGACGACGCATTGGGCGTACGGACGCGACATGCAGAAGCAGTTTCCGGACATTCGTGTCGAGGAGGACCGGATCTACATCGTCGACGGCCCGATCTGGACGTCCGCCGGGATGACGGCCGGCCTCGACCTGGCGCTCGCGATGGTGGAGAAGGATCTCGGCCCGGACGTCGCGCGCTCGGTCGCGCGCAAGCTCGTGATGCACCAGCGTCGCGCGGGCGGGCAGTCGCAGCATTCGGAAATGCTGGACCTCGCGCCGAAATCGGACCGGATCCAGAATGCGCTGAACTATGCGCGGCAGAACCTCGGGCGCGCGCTGACCGTCGAGGAACTGGCCGAGGCCGTCCACCTGAGTCCGCGCCAGTTCAGCCGGGTGTTCACGCTCGAAACCGGGCAGTCGCCGGCGAAGGCGATCGAGCGGCTGCGGCTCGAGGCCGCGCGGCTGATGATCGAGCAGAGCCGGCATTCGCTCGATGTGATCGCGAAGGAGAACGGTTTCCGCGACCGGCGCCACCTGCGCGATGCGTTCGTGCGCGGCTTCGGCGTGCCGCCCCAGGCCGTGCGGCGCGACGCGCGGGCGGACGAGCGCGAAACGGGCTGACGCTCGCGGGCGGGCGCCGCCAGCGCGGGTCTGAAAAATCGCGCAGAATCTCCGGCATTCCTCGCCAGGAGACACCATGCACGCCGCCCCGTTCAACGTTGCGATTCCCGATCACGCGCTTGATGACCTGCGTCGGCGCCTGCGCGACATGCGCGCGCCGGTGCTGACACCCGCCGCGCCGTGGCAGCAGGGTGTGGATGGCGCGTGGCTGCGCGAACTGGTTGCGTACTGGGGCGAGCGCTTCGACTGGCGTGCGGCGGAGCGGGCGCTGAACCGGCAGCCGCAGTTCGTCGCGGACGCAGGCGGGCAACGCGTGCATTTCATCCATCGGCGTGGGGCGGGGCCGAAGCCGTATCCGCTCGTCATCACGCACGGCTGGCCGGGCTCCGTATTCGAATTCGACGCGCTGATCGATCGCCTGTGCGATCCGGCCGCTTTCGGCGGCGATCCGCACGACGCGTTCGACGTCGTCGCGCCGTCGCTTCCCGGCTTCGCGTTCTCACCAGCGCCCGCGGCACCCGGCATGTCGGCATTTCAGGTCGCCGACTGCTGGGCGACGTTGATGTCCGGGCTCGGATATCGCCGCTTCGGCGCGCAAGGCGGCGATCTGGGCGCAGGCGTGTCGATTGCGCTCGGCGCGCGGCATCCCGATGCGGTGGACGGTATCCATCTGAACTACCTGCCCGGCAGCTACGAGCCTCCGGCCGACGCGGCTTCGCCGCTGACCGAGGACGAACGGGCCTTTGTGACGCAGCGTGGAGAGTGGGGTGCGCTGGAGGGCGGATACGCGCATGTGCACATGACGAAGCCGCAGACACTGGCCGTCGCGCTCAACGATTCGCCGGCCGGGCTGGCCGCGTGGATCGCCGAGAAATTCCGCACGTGGAGCGATTGCGATGGCGACGTCGCAAAACGGTTTTCGCACGACACGCTGCTGACCGGAATCTCGCTCTACTGGTTTGCCGGCTGCATCGGCTCGTCAATGCAGATGTATTGGGAAAACCGGCTGCAGCCGATGCGCTTCGCGGCCGGGCAACGAATGGCGGCGCCCGTCGCGTTTGCACGCTTTCCGAAGGAAATCAGTCGTCCGCCGCGCAGCTGGCTCGAACGGGTGTTCGACGTCGTGCAGTGGACCGACATGCCGAGCGGCGGCCATTTTGCCGCGATGGAAGAGCCGGAACTGCTGGCCGACGATATTCGGCGATTCTTCCGGCGTTTCCGGTAACGCCGCCCGGGGGCGGCCAGGCTGGCTGGCGCAGTGCGCCGGCGGCCATGCGCGCGTTGGCGAGTGCCGGCACCGTGCGGATCCTGACGCGACGATGTCGCCGGTCTTACCGCGTGACGAACGGCGCCGCATCGTGCGGCGCGGTGCGCGCATGCTTGCGCTGGCGCAGCAGCGCGACGCGGCAATTCTCGCGCGCGGTCTCGCGGCCGTCGTCGTCGAGCAGAACCAGATCGCCGCGCATCACGTTGAGCGTGATCACGTCGTCGCCGGGCGCGCCGAGCGTTTCCGGCGTATGCACCGACCCGGCCGGTTCGAGCACCGTCGAGCCGGCCTGCGCGATCCATTCGTACTCGCGGTAGCGCCACGCACCCTGTAGCGTATGGACGAAGACCTCGCCGTCGTGGCGATGGCGCGGCAGCGTGCCGCCGGCCGGCATTTTCAGCAGCGCGGTCAGCGTGTCTTCCGCCGCATTGATATGCAAATACTTGATCGCGAGCCCCGGCAGGTCGGCGCTCATCGGCAGCCACGGCAGCGCATCGCCGGGCAGGCACGAAATCGGCGGCAGGTCGTTGGGGAGCGGGGCGGACGGCTGCGTCATGGCGGGAGGCGGAGCGGAAACGGGAAGTGCGCATTATCGCAGAGCCGGATCGGGCCGCAGCCCCTCGTCGGACGGCGGCGCCAGCGAAGCCTGAACGCGGCTGCACGTCCGCGGCTACACGTCTGCGCCCGGCCGCGCCGCCGCATGCGCGGCTTCGAGGCACGACTGGAACAGCAGCGCGGCCCGCGACGGCCGCGGCGAGCGGCGCAGCAGGCTCACGAACCGGCACCGGTAGTTGAAGCGGTGCGGCGCGATCGGCTGCATCAGCCCCTTGTTTTCGAAGCTCTCCGCGTAATGGTCGGGCAGGAAGCCGAGATAGCGGCCGGACAGGATCAGTGTCGCGATCGATTCCTGGTCCGATGCCGTCGCGCTGCGCGTGAGCTTCGCGCGATGGCTCAGCTCCATGTTCGGCGAATGGAAGCCGAGCCCGGCGAACGCGTGGTTGCGGATCGTCGTCCACGTGAGCTTGCCGTGCGGTGCGTCAAAGAGCGGGTGCTGGCGGCCGCAGTACAGCAGCATCCGCTCGTCGAACAGTTCCGAATACACGAGGCTGCCCGAGCTGCGATGCGCGGGGATGATCCCGACCTGATAGCTGCCGTCGATGATCCCGCGCTCGACCTCGTTGATCGACGCGACATGCAGGTTCAGCGCGACGTCGGGCGCTTCGTCCGTGAACTGGCGGATCGCGTCGCCGAGCCGCGCGTTCGGGTTGGTGGCCGTCTTGTCGAATACGGCGACGTGCAATTCTCCGCCCATCTTGTCGTGAATGCCGTCTATTCTGCTTCTAAATGCTTCCATCGACGCGAGCAGTCGCAGCGTTTCCTCGTAGACGGTCTGCCCCTCGGCGGTCAGCGTGAAGCCCGCGCGGCCGCGCCGGCACAGCACGAGGCCGAGGCGCGTTTCCAGGTCCTTCACGTGCCGGCTGATCGTCGAGATGCCGATATTCAGCTCGAGTTCGGCCGCCGCCATCCCGCCGCACTGCACGACGCCCTTGAAGACCCGCAGCAGCCGCAGATCCATGTCGCTGAGTTGCCCGAGCAGCGCGCGGCTCTTCGGTTTCTTTGCTTGCATAGTTGCGCAAGTGAACATTGATATTGCGATATTGAAGAGACTAATTGGCCTCCCGACAATGCGCAACATCATCACAAGAAGGAGGGGCGCGCCGCGCCGACCGACATGACCGATACGATCACCGCCAGCCAGCAGGACGAGACGAACATCCGCACCGACGCCGCCTGGCTCGACGCCCACTGGATGCCGTTCACGGCGAACCGCCAGTTCAAGTCCGACCCGCGCATGATCGTGTCGGCCAAGGGCGCGTATTTCACGGATGGCGAAGGCCGCAAGATCTTCGACGGCCTGTCGGGCCTGTGGTGCACGGGCCTCGGTCACGGCCGCACGGAAATCACGGAAGCCGTGAGCCGCCAGGTCGCGCAGCTCGACTACGCGCCGGCGTTCCAGTTCGGCCACCCCAAGTCGTTCGAGCTCGCGAACAAGATCAAGGACCTGACGCCGGCCGGCCTCGATTACGTATTCTTCACGGGATCGGGCTCGGAAGCGGCCGACACGTCGCTGAAGATGGCCCGCGCGTACTGGCGCGCCAAGGGCAAGGGCACGAAGACGCGGCTGATCGGCCGCGAGAAGGGCTATCACGGCGTGAACTTCGGCGGCATTTCGGTCGGCGGGATCGGGCCGAACCGCAAGCTGTTCGGCCAGGGGATCGACGCCGACTTCCTGCCGCACACGCAGCTCGCCGAAAACAAATTCTCGCGCGGGATGCCCGAGCACGGCGCGGAGCTGGCCGACCGCCTGCTCGACCTGATCGCGCTGCACGACGCATCGAACATCGCCGCCGTGATCGTCGAGCCGTTCTCGGGTTCGGCGGGCGTGGTCGTGCCGCCGAAGGGCTATCTGAAGCGCCTGCGCGATATCTGCACCGCGCACGACATCCTGCTGATCTTCGACGAAGTCATCACGGGCTTCGGCCGGGCCGGCGCGATGACGGGCGCCGACGCGTTCGGCGTGGTGCCGGACATCATGAACTTCGCGAAACAGGTGACCAACGGCGTGCAGCCGCTCGGCGGCGTGATCGCGACGAAGGAAATCTACGACACGTTCATGGCCGCGGGCGGCCCCGAGTACATGCTCGAGTTCCCGCACGGCTACACGTACTCGGCGCACCCGGTCGCGTGCGCGGCCGGCGTCGCGGCGCTCGACCTGCTCGTGAAGGAAGACGCGGTGGCCCGCGTGCGCGATCTCGCGCCGCATTTCGAGGCGGCCGTGCACGGGCTGAAGGGCCAGCGCCATATCACGGACATCCGCAACTACGGCCTCGCGGCCGGCCTGACGATCGCGGCACTGCCGGGCGAGCCGGCACGGCGCCCGTACGAGATCGCGATGCGCTGCTGGGCGAAGGGCTTCTACGTGCGCTACGGCGGCGACACGATCCAGCTCGCGCCGCCGTTCATCTCGGAGAAGCGCGAGATCGACAACCTGGTCAACGCGCTGTCCGACGCGCTGAACGAAGTGGACTGAGCCGCGGCCCGTTCCCTGCGACAACCGAATTCACGACAGAGCCAGAAACATGAAACACGACAGCAATGTGACCTCCACCGTCGGCCACCTGATCGACGGCAAGCGCGTCGACGGCGGCAGCCGCGTCCAGCCGGTGTTCGACCCGGCCACCGGCGAATCGCACAAGAGCGTCGCGCTTGCCGACAAGCTGACCGTCGAAGCCGCGATCGCGTCCGCGCAGGCCGCGTTCCCGGCGTGGCGCAACACGCCGCCGCTGAAGCGCGCGCGCGTGATGAGCCGCTTCAAGACGCTGCTCGAGGAACACGCGGACGAGCTGTGCGCGCTGATCACCGCCGAGCACGGCAAGGTGCTCGCCGACGCGATGGGCGAACTGCAGCGCGGGATCGAGAACGTCGAATACGCGACCTACGTGCCCGAGCTGCTGAAGGGCGAGCACAGCAAGAACGTCGGCCCCGCGATCGATTCGTGGAGCGAGTTCCAGGCGCTCGGCGTCGCGGCCGGCATTACGCCGTTCAACTTCCCGGTGATGGTGCCGCTGTGGATGTGGCCGATGGCCGTCGCGTGCGGCAACACGTTCGTGCTGAAGCCGTCGGAGCGCACGCCGTCGTCGACGCTGCGCATGGCCGAGCTCGCGCTCGAGGCTGGCCTGCCGCCGGGCGTGCTGAACGTCGTGAACGGCGACAAGGAAGCGGTCGACACGATCCTGACCGACCCGCGCGTGAAGGCCGTGAGCTTCGTCGGCTCGACGCCGATCGCCGAATACATCTACTCGACCGGCTGCGCGCACGGCAAGCGCGTACAGGCGCTCGGCGGCGCGAAGAATTTCGCGGTCGTGATGCCCGACGCCGACATCGGCAACGCGGTGAATGCGCTGATGGGCGCCGCGTACGGCTCGTGCGGCGAGCGCTGCATGGCGATCCCGTTGGTCGTCGCGATCGGCGATGAAACGGGCGACAAGGTCGTCGCGGGCCTGAAGGCCGAGATCGAGAAGATGAAGGTCGGCCCGGGCAACGGCGCGGGCGTCGACATGGGCCCGCTCGTCACGCAGCAGCATTTCGAGAAGGTGACGGGTTTCGTCGACGCGGGCGTGGAAGCGGGCGCGACGCTCGTCGTCGACGGCCGCGGCGTGAAGGTCGACGGCCACGACGGCGGCTACTACCTCGGCCCGTGCCTGTTCGACAACGTGAAGCCCGGCATGCCGATCTACCAGCACGAGATCTTCGGGCCGGTGCTCGGCGTGATCCGCCTGAAGTCGCTCGACGAGGCGATGGCGCTGATCGACGCGCACGAATACGGCAACGGCACGTGCCTGTTCACGCGCGACGGCGAAGCGGCGCGCTACTTCAGCGACAACATCCAGATCGGCATGGTCGGCATCAACGTGCCGCTGCCGGTGCCCGTCGCGTACCACTCGTTCGGCGGCTGGAAGCGCTCGCTGTTCGGCGACCTGCACGCGTACGGCCCGGATGCGGTGCGGTTCTACACGAAACGCAAGACGATCACGCAGCGCTGGCCCTCGGCCGGCGTACGCGAAGGGACGGTGTTCAGCTTTCCGTCGAACCGCTGACGCGCGATCCGGCCGCAACGCGACACGCGCCGGCCGGCGGCGTGATGCCACGCGGCCGGCGTAAAGACGCACAGGCCCGCCCGGTCGATGACCGGGGCGGGCCTTTTTACACGTGCGGCGGCCGTGCCGCCTCGGAAGACGGCGAAGGCGCGCTTACGGCGCGACCACGTGCCAGATGTTCTTGAAGTTGTCGCCGTTGCGATCGCCCTGTTTCATGTCCTTCGAGAAGAAATACAGCGGCTTGCCCTTGTAGGCCCATTGCGGGCTACCGTCGTCGCGCTTGACGATCGTGTAGGGGCCGACCGGGACGTCGGTCGCGCTGGCCTTGTACGGCGGCCAGAACGATTCGCATTGGCCCGTGCATGCGCTGGTGCCGGCGTTGGGTTTGTCCTTGTCGAATACATAGACGGTCATGCCGTTCGCGGCGACGAGCGCGCCGTTTTCGACCTTGGTGATCGAGCCTTGAGCCGAGGCGGAAACGGACGCCATGGCGAGCACGGCGGAGCTGACGAGCAGCACGGCTTTCATGATTACCTCCTTGTAGTCCGGTGGGCGGCGCAGCCGCACGCATGGCCGGGCGTGCACGCGACTGCGGGGAATGGTGCCGGAACGCGGCGCCGTGGCCGCCGGTGCGAGCGACGTGAAGTCGAATGGCGGAGGCACGGACGCGCTTCATTCACCATAGGCGGTTTTTGGCGGGGCTGCGAGAAGAACCGGGGGCACATCGGCGATGCGTGTGTCTCGCGCAACGACGCGGCGGTTGCGCGCGTGCCGCGGGATTCGCCATCCGTCCCCGAACCTTCGCGAGTTGAACTGGCCCCTGCGGCCGCGCGTCCACGACGGAAAGCGACACGCCGCGGTGCCGGGCCGTCAGCGAAACACCGGCGCCGACCCAAGCGCCGTCAGCACGGCCGGCATCGCGAGCGCGGCGGCGATCGTCTGGAACGCGGTGATGCCGGCCATCAGCGGCGCGTCACCGCCGAGCTGGCGGGCCATGATGTATGACGAGGACGACGTCGGCAGCGCCTGGAACAGCAGCGCGATGGTCAGTGCGGCATCGCCGAGCCCGAACAGGCGGCCGGCCGCGAGTGTGGCGAGCGGCATCGCCATGAACTTGAACGCCGACGCGATGCACGTCGGCTGCATCCATTCGCGCGCCGCGTCGAACTTCAGCGCGGCGCCCACGCACAACAGGCCGAGCGGCATCGAGGCGGCGCCGAGCGCGCGCACGGCCGGTTCGACGGCGGCCGGAAACGCGATGCCGGCAACCTGCATCGCGATCCCCAGCGCGCACCCGACGACGAGCGGATTCGACAGGATCTGACGCACGAGCGCCCACGCGCCGAGCCGCGTGTCGCCGTAGCGCGCGAATACCAGCACGCACATCAGGTTCACGGTCGGGGCACGATCGCCGCGACGCACACGGCCGCGAGCGCGATTCCGTGCGCGCCGAAGAGTCCGGCGGCGAGTGCGGTGCCGACATAGTTGTTGAAGCGCACCGCGCCCTGGAACACCGACGTGAACCCGGCGCCGTCGACCGACACGAAACGGCGGACCAGCAGAAGAAGGATCGAGACGAACACGGTCGAGCCGACCAGCGCCGCCGTGAGCGGCAGGACGGGCAGCGCTTGCAGCCGGGCAGTCGCGAGACCGTTCGCGAACAGCGCCGGCAGCAGCACGTAGTAGCACAGCCGTTCGGCGTGCGGCCAGAACGCGTCGCCGATGAAGCCCGTGCGCCGGAGGCCGTGGCCGAGCGCGACCAGCAGCGCGACCGGCGCGAGCGCGAGCAGGATCGGGCCGATCATCGACGCGCCTTCAGGCGACACGGGCGGGACGGCAGGCACGCGGAGCAGCGGAACGAAGCGGGAATCCATTCGGCGGGCAACATGGCGGCACGCAATCGAAAGAGTGACGATGCCGCCAAGTTAACACGCGGATGCAGCAGGAATAATGGTTAATTATCGGGTGTTCAATGAGAAATTCTCATCGATGACGCGGTGACTTCGGCGGCCAGCGCACGCGCGAAACGCTCCGCCGGCCGCGACTGGTGTTCGAGCAGCACGACCGCGCGGCCCATCTGCGGCTGGCCGAACGGCAAGCGCGTGACGGGCGGCAGTCGCGCGAGCGTCGAGTCGGGGAGCGCGACGATCGCCGCGCCGAGCCCGCGTGCGACCATCCGCGCGATCGTCTCCGCGCTGTCGAGCACCATCTCCTCGCGCACGCGCACGCCGATACGGCGCAACTCGGCGGCGATCATCCGGCCTGCCCACGCCTGCGCGTCGAAGCGGATGAACGGCAATTCCTCGAGCAGCGTGCCCGCGTCGCGCTCCGCATACTGCGGCGGCGCGAGCAGCCAGAAGCGGTCTTCGTACAGCGTGGTCCATGTCAGTTCCGCCGGATGCGGGCGCACCGGGCGCGTCGTGATCGCGGCGTCGAGTTCGCCGGCGGCGACGCGGTTCGCCAGTTCGGCCGACATGCCGGCCGATACGTGCACGCGCAACGACGGGTGCGCCGCGCGCAGCGCGAGCAGCGCATCGGTCAGCGGGCCGGACAGCGCGGTCTGGATCGCGCCGATCCGCAGGCGGCCGACGAGCTTCTTCTCGTCGCTGAGCGCGTCGGGAATCCGGTCGACCATCGCGAGCACCTGCTCGGCCTGCGCGACGAGGATGTTGCCGGCTTCGGTGAGCACCGGCTGGCGGCGCGAACGGTCGAACAGCCGGACGTTGTATTCGCTTTCGAGCGTCTTGATCTGCAGGCTCACGGCCGATTGTGTGAGCCCGATCGCTTCGCCGGCGCGTGCGAAGGTTCGGTATCGGGCGATCGCGACCAGCGTTCTGAATGCGCGTAGTGACATGGACTCGATGAGGTGGGCGGCCGGGGCCGGCACGCGGATTGCTCGATGATGCCGACGGCGCATGGAAGACATGCCGGTCGCGGCGCTGATGACCGCCGAAGCCGGCGGCCCGGCCGGCACGCTGGCGGACATCATGCCCGTGCGTGCGGAAACGGGCAACGGGCAGCCGCGGCATCGGTGCTCGCGGCGGAAAGCGTGGCGTGGCGTGGCACGGCGCGTGCAGGCGGCCGCGGCGATCGCCCGGTGCGGGTTTTCGTGAATGGCATCGAGTCGGGCGTGCGCGCATAGCTGCATGCGCGGGCGGTCGTGGTCGTTCGTGCCGCCCGCATGCGTTTGATCGATGCCTCGGGGCGACGCGGGCTGTCGCGTCGGCCCCGCCCTTCGCGGAGTAACGACGATGACAGACGACCCCGGTGACGTTGCGCGTGCCAGCTATCGCGCGTATGTCGACAAGGACCGCGACGCGATCGAAGCGCTGATCGCACCAGACTTCCATTTCACGAGCCCGCTCGACAACCGGCTCGACCGCGACACGTATCTGGCGCGCTGCTGGCCGAACAGCGCGATGCTCGCCAGCTTCGCGTTTGTCGACGTCGCCGTGCACGGCGAATACGTGTTCGTCGTGTACGAAGCCGACACGATTGCGGGCAGGCGGTTCCGGAATGCGGAGCGGTTGCGTGTCCGCGATGGCCGGATCGTCGAGGCCGAGGTGTATTTCGGCTGGTATGTGCCGCACCAGGCGCCAGAGGGCGGGTTCATCGAATCGGGCGGCTGATGCGTGACGGGCAGCGGCCCGTCATACCCAGAGCCGGTACATCCAGAACGATTCGTCCTCGGCGAAGCGTCGCACGAACTCGGTCGGCGAGAAGCCCGTGATGCGCCGCGTCGCGCGGCTCAAGTGTGCCTGGTCGGCGAACCCCTCGTCCAGCGCGAGCGCGGCCCAGTCGACCGGCTGGCCGGCGTCCTGCCGGTCACGCGCGGCGAAGAACACGCCTTCGGTGCGCACCAGCGTTTGCCAGTCGCGCAACGAGCGACCGCTGTACGACTTGATGCGCCGTTCGACCTGACGCGGGCTGTGGGTGTACCGCCATTCGCGCGCTTTCGACGCGAGACGCCCGACCCAGCTGCGCCCGGCATCACGCAGCGACGACAGCGGCGATACGCTGCCACGCAGCGCGTGCCAGCGCGGCGCGAGGTAACGGTCGAGCGCGGCCAGCGCGTCGTCGTCGTGTTCGGCATCGGCGAGTGCATCGAGCAGCGGCTGCCAGCTGTCGTCGAGGCATGCATGCGCGTCGACGAAGGTGTCGTGGATCGCCGGCAGCGCGACGCCGAACAGCGCACGTGCCGCATCGGCATGCAGGCAGACGATGCCGCCTTGTCCGCTCGTCGGCGCCCAGCTCGCGACCGGCATCGACTGGCTGCCCGACAGCGTCGCCGATGCACCGAACGGCCGCCATGCGGGCCCGTCGCCCGTGCGCCGGACGAGCCCCACGTCGAGGCCGCGATACCACGACAGGCAGACGATCGGCGACGCGGGGAAATGCGTGAGCCGCTGCGCGTCGCTCAACGTGAAGCCGCGCGTGTCGCGGGTGATGATCGCCACGACCGCGCCTTGCAGCCCAGCCGGCGGCTGATACAGCCGCGTGGGCGGCGACCGGCCGTCGCACAGCACGCGCGGCGCACGCGCGAGCGGATCGGGACACGGCGGCAAAGTCGGAGACGGACCGGAGGGCATGACGCCGGAGTATAGGGACCGGCGCGGCGCGTGTCGATGTCGTTTGCGTTCAAGACCGGCAGCGTGTCGATCCGGACAATCCGGCGCATGAACACGCGATCCTCTTCCCGTTGCCCGTTTCATGCGGACGCCGCCGGTGCGGCGCCCGCGCTTCACCCGCCCGGCGTATGGCCGCCGGGGCCGCGCGCCGGCCTGACGGGGTGGCGGCTGCTGCGCGCAATGTCGCGCGATCTGACCGGCGCGCTCGCGGGCTGGCAGCGCACGCATGGCGACGTCGTGCACCTGCGCATGTGGCCCGAACATGCGGTGGTCGTGACCGATCCGGCGCTCGTGCGCGAGTTGCTGGTCACGCATCACGATGCATTGGTGCGCTGGGAGCGCGGCATCCGCGTGTTCTCGCAGGTCCACGGGCACAGCGTGCTGGTTGCCGAGGGCGACGCATGGCGCGACAAGCGGCACGCGCTGCAGCCGAACTTCATGCCGAAACCGGTGCAGGCATTCGTGCCGTCGATCGCCGCGACGGCCGGTCATGCGCTCGCGCAGTGGCCCGCGCACGACGCGCACTGGCCGATCGAAAGTGCGCTGACGTCGCTCGCGATGGACGTGATCATGCGCACGATGTTCTCCGATGCGATTGGTGCGGACGCGCGCGTGGCCGAGGAAGCCGTGCGCACGGTCAGCGCGGCCGCGAACGCCGAGTTCTACCAGCCGGCCAGCGCACCGGACTGGATGCCGTGGAAGCGCGGCAAGGCGCGAGCGCTGGCGGTACTGAACGGATTGATCGACCGGCAATTGCATGCGCGTCTGGACATGCCGGAGCACGGCTGGCCGGACGATCTGCTGTCGCGCCTGTTGCGGCTGCACCGCGCCGACGCGCGCACCTGGCCGCTGCAAGCCGTGCATGACGAGTGCATGACGGCTTTCCTGGCCGGTCACGAGACGGCCGCGGCCACGCTGACCTGGTGGGCGTGGAACATGGCTGCGAATCCGGCCGCGCAGGCCGCCGCACGCGACGAAGTCGTGCGCATGCTGGGCGGCCGTGCGCCGAGCGCCGACACGCGCGCCGCATTGCGCTACCTGACGCAGACGCTCGAGGAAACGATGCGCCTGTATCCGGCGGCGCCGATCCTGATCAGCCGTCGCGCATTGCGGCCGGTCGAACTGGGCGCATGGCAGTTTCCGGCGCGAACGTTGTTCATGCTGCCGATTCAGCTGATGCATCACGACGCGCGATGGTTTCCGGAACCGCGGGCATTCCGGCCCGAGCGCTTCGCCGACGACGCACCGGCGATTCCGCGCGGCGCGTACATGCCGTTCGGCACGGGGCCGCGCGTGTGCCTCGGGCAGCATCTGGCGATGACGGAAATGACGGTGGTGGCGGCCATGATCCTGCAGCGCCATGAATTATCAGTGCCGCCCGGCATGGCGGCACCGCGCGCGACGCTGAACGTGACGCTGCGGCCGACGCGCGCGCTGCACCTGGCGATCGCGCCGACGCGGTCGGCGGCGAACGTCGCATCGTCGTGACGCGGCGGAGTCACGCTCAGCCCGCCGCATCCTCCCCGAGTGCCTGAATGAACCGCGAAAACAGCTCTGGCTGCGACGAGATCCCGAGCTTCGCGTAAAGATGGCGCCGATGCACCTTCACCGTCTCGGGTGAAATCGCCAGCCGCTCCGCGATCGCCTTCGACGAATTGCCGCGCAGCACCATTCTTGCGATCGACATCTCGCGATCGGTCAGCACGCCCGCGCCGAAGCGTGCGAGCGCCTGCTCGACGCGCGCTCCGAGATCGTCGTCGGGCGTCGTGCGCGCGGCATCGCCCACCAGCCGCCAGTGCTGCCGGATCGTCGCGAGCACCCACGGCATCGCGGCCGTCAGCTTGCCGAGCGGCTCGACGTCGAAGCGCGCGGACGCGCCGAGCGACAGCGACAGCAGCGTGTCGGCGTTGGGCCGCACGAGGATCTGGATCTCGTCGTCGCCCACCGCGTCGCGGAAGTAGCTCAGGAAATACTCGCTCTGCCGGAACAGGTCGGGCGCGACTTCCTCGAGCCGGTAGCAGCCGTCGGCGAGCCCGTCGTGCGCGGCTTGCAGGAATGGATCGAGCAGATATAACCCATTGAGGTAAAGCGGCACCGGCGACGCGCTGTCGGAGCCGCCCGTGTCGTATTCGTCGAGCACGAGCGGCACGCCGTCGCGGCCGATCGCGGTCGCGAGCGCGTTGTCGAACGGCACCATTTCGTTGAGCAGCAGCACCAGGAAGCGCCAGAAGCGCGGCTCGCTCAGATGATCGATCGCGCGGCCAAGCGCCTGGTGCATCGCGAATTCGGAGAAAAGTCGATCCATACCACCACCGAAGGGTGTAACACGAAGGGGGAATAGCGGTCCTGAATTTGGCTTCCTAGACTGCCACGCAATCAATCGGGCCCGAGTATGGGTGTTCAAAAAAGAGCAGGGTAGGAGCAACAGGAGAACGAAATGGCGATGATGTCGGAATCGACGGGCACGCTGCAAGCGACGCCTGCCACGGAAGACGCGCCGCGCGCGTTGTCGCAGACGCTCAGCGTGCGCGACGCGGTGATGATCACCGTGTCGGGCGTGACGCCCGCAAGTTCGATCTTCGTGATCGCGCCATTCGCGATCCAGCAGGCCGGCAGCGGCGCGGTGCTGTCGTTCCTGCTCGGCGGCGTGCTCGCGCTCGCGTTCGCGCTCTGCTACGCGGAGCTCAGCGCCGCGCATCGCAGCGCGGGCGGCGAATATGTGATGGCCAAACGTGTGTTCGGCACGCTACCCGGCTACCTGACGTTCATCACGGTGCTGTCCGTCAGCGTATTCATCCCGGCCGTGCTCGCGAGCGGCGCCGCACCGTATCTGAACAATGCGCTCGGCACGCACTTCGGCAATCAGCCGGTCGCGCTCACGATCGTGCTGCTCAGCTACGTGCTCGGCATGCTGAACATCAAGACGAATGCGTGGATCACCGGCGCGTTTCTCGTCGTCGAGATCGGCGTGCTGATGCTGATCGCGGGGCTCGGATTCGGCTCCCCGCATCGTGGCGCCGACGCACTGATGGCGCCGGTCGTCGCGAGCGGCAATGCGCTGGTGCCGGCCACGCTCGCGGCGATCGTGCCCGCGATCGGCACGGCGATCTTCTGCTACAACGGCTTCGGCTCCGCCGCCTATCTCGCTGAAGACCTGCGCGGCGGCAACCGCAACGTCGCGAAGGCGGTGATCTATTCGCTGCTGGTGATCCTCGTCGTCGAACTGATTCCGCTCACCGCGATCGTGCTCGGCGCGCCGTCGCTGACGGAGCTGACGAAGAGCGCGGACCCGATCGGCTATGTCGTGCGTTCGCTGAGCAACCCGGCGGTGTCGCGCGTGGTCAGCGGCGGGATCTTCCTGTCGGTGTTCAACGCGATCATCGCGATCGTGATCACGATGGGGCGCCTGCTGTACAGCAGCGGCCGGCATGCACTCTGGTCGCGCACCTGCAACCGCGCGTTCTCGACGATCCATCCGCGCTTCGAGTCGCCGTGGCTCGCGACGCTCGCGCTGGCGGTGCCGTCGTCGGGGCTGGTATTCGTGTCGAGTCTCGACGAGCTGACCGCGTTCACGGTCGACCTGCTGCTGCTGATCTACCTCGTCGTCGGGCTGGCTGCGCTGGCGAGTCGCCTTGTGCGCCGCGACGTCGAGCATCACTACCGGATGCCGCTGTGGCCCGTGACGCCGCTCGTCGCGGTCGCGGGCGCCGCGTACACGCTCTACACGACGCTGGCGACGGCAACCAAGCCGACCGACCTGATCATCATCGGCGGGCTGCTGGTAGCCGCGCTCGCGATGTATGCGGTCTGGGCGCGCCACAGCGATGCGTTCCGCTCGCTCTGACCATTTCGACACACCGAACCATTGAAAGACGGGAGGAATTGCATCATGCGCACGAGGGATCTCGGCATCCGCGTCGGACTCGGCACGCCGGGCCGCTTCAACGCGATCACGGACGTACCGGGTGTGCGGGTCGGACATTGCACGCTGAACGTCGAGAACGGCAACGCGTCGATCCGCACCGGCGTCACCGTCATCGAGCCGCGCGCGGGCGCGGCGCACGATTCGCCGTGCTTCGCGGGCGTCCATGTGCTGAACGGCAACGGCGACGCGACCGGGCTCGAATGGATCCGCGAAGCCGGCCTGCTGACGACCCCGATCGCCTATACGAACACGCACAGCGTCGGCGCGGTGCGCGATGCGCTGGTCGCGAACGAGCGCGAAGCCGCGGCCGGCCGCGTGTACTGGTGCATGCCGGTCGTCATGGAAACCTACGACGGCCTGCTCAACGACATCTGGGGGCAGCACGTGAGCGCCGCGCACGTGCTGCGCGCGCTGGCCGCCGCGCAGTCGGGGCCGGTCGCCGAAGGCGGCGTGGGGGGCGGCACCGGGATGATCTGCCACGAGTTCAAGGGCGGCATCGGCACCGCGTCGCGCGTGGTCGCGGCCGACGCGGGCGGCTGGACCGTCGGCGCGCTCGTGCAGGCGAACTACGGCGTGCGCGAGATGTTGCGCGTGGCAGGTTATCCGGTCGGCGAGGTGTTGCGGCACGTACATTCGCCGTTTCGCACACCCGATGCACCAGGTGAGGCGGGGATGGGTTCGATCGTCGTCACGATCGCGACCGACGCGCCGCTGCTGCCGCACCAGTGCACGCGCCTCGCGCAGCGGGCGAGCGTCGGGCTGGCCCGCGTCGGCGGCGGCACCGAGGATTCGAGCGGTGACATCTTCCTGGCGTTCGCGACGGGCAACGACGGGCTGCCGGCCGCGAACTACGGCAGCAAGGGCGCGCCGACGACGGCCGTGAAGATGGTGAACAACGACCACATCTCCGCGCTGTTCGTCGCGGCGGCGGAGGCGGTGGAGGAGGCAATCGTGAATGCGCTGGTCGCGGGGAGCGACGTCGAATCGCGCGGCGCGCGGGTCGAAGGGCTGGGGCAGGCGCGTTTGCTGGATGCGTTGCGCGAAGTGGGGTGGCGGCCGGGGCGCGGCGCCTGAAACGGCATGCGCCGCTTCAATCGAAGCGGCGTGGCGGACAGTGTCGTTGCGGCGATCGGCCGGCGTGCCGTGCGCGCGCGCATGCGATGCGTGCGCGGCGGGCCTGGCCGTGGCGACGCGGCGTCATGCTCAGCTGCCGAAGTAGACGTTGCAGAAGCTGACGGGGCCGACGCATGCGTTCGGGTCTTCCTGCTTCGATTGCGCACGATCGGCGCGGCCCGCGGCCTGAACGGCTTCGGCGCGGTTCGCCGGTTGCTGCGCGACGTCGGCCGGCGCGGGCTGGGCGTGGGCGACAGCGGCGGTGAGCGACAGGGCAACGAGGGCGAGGTGCAGCGGCTTCATTTGGGTTTCTCCTGGGTCAGTGCCAGTTTCGCTGGCAGTGAGGAAACTATAGGCTCGCACTGCTTAAAGATTAATCACCGCGGGTGCAGAGCTTATTTCCAATCGGAACAAGTATGACGTTGCGCGCGCATTGATCGCCGCCGATCGCCACCGACGGTCAATGACGATGGCGATTGAACGGTGCGTCCTTGTCCAGCAGCGCGCTGCGGATGAAGTGCAGGCAGCCGATGATGCGCTGCATGCGATGGCGTTCGTCGGGCACCGCGTACCACGCGTGCAGCGTGTGCTGGGCGGCTCGGATCGCCAGATTCACCGATTTCAGCGTGCGCGCATGGTGGGCCGGCGTCGGATCGTCGAAGAATCGCGGCAGCTCGCGTAGCACCGCATCGATCGATGCGGTCCAGCGCTGCGTCTGCGGCGGTTTCGATTCGCAGAACCCGTGCAGCTCGTCGCGCAGGTCGATCACCGCATGGCCGACTTCGAGCGTCGACAGCATCCAGCGCAGCGCGTCGCGATGATGCCGCGTGCGCTTGACGAGCAGCGTGCGCAACTGCGCCATCAGGTCGTGCGTGCTCGACTGGAAGCGTGCCGCGAGGCCGTCGCGCGTGCCTTCGCACGCGAGCGTGACCTGGCGGCGCAGGTCGTGCGCGATACGCGATGTGAGCCACGGCATGTGGGTCGGAAACACCACGGCGAACACGATCGAGCACGCGAGCATCGCGACGACGACGGCGAAACCGTTGTTGATCAGCACCTCGGGCGTATACGCGATCGCGTTGTCCGGGCCCGCGAGCAGGCAGAAGAATACGGCGAAGCCGATCCCGTAGCCGGACAGGCCCGGACGCATCGCGAGAAACGCGCCGAGGCCGAGCACCGGCGCGAGCGTCGCGCACAGCAGCGGAAAGCCGTCGATGTTCGGATAGACGTAGCACAGGAACACATAGCCGACGGCTGTCGCGAACGCCGCGCCGACGCCCATCTGCGCGACGAATTTCGGCGCCCGCGGCGACGTCGAGCTCAGCGCGCACGCAATCGCGGTGGCGATGACGGCGAGCGGGCCGCTCGGCCATTCGGACGCGATCCAGAACGCGCTCATCGCGCCGACGGCGACGAGCGTGCGCAGGAACGTGAAGCCGACGAAGAACGAATTGGTCTTCACCGCGTAGTGCGTGACCGATCGTTCGAACGCGTGATCGTCGCGGTCGAGCGACGCGTTGGTGTCGGCATAGCCGAGATACTCGCCGATGAAGCGATACATCAGCTCGATCGCGGTGTCGAAGTCGAGCAGGCCGCCGGCCGCGTGATCCTCGATCTCGCGGCGCGACGCGCGCGCGGCCTTCGGCAGCGCGCCGTGAAAGCGGCGCAGTTCGAGCAGCGCGCCGGTGGTCGACGCGATCCCGCGCTGCCGCTCGTCGCGCAACGCGGTCACCCGCTGCGCGAGCGCATCGATGTGCGGCGCGAGCGCGTCGAGCACTGCGTCGGACCGGTTCGCGCGCAAGCGTTTGACGAGCTGGTGCAGCGCATGCAGGCGCGTGCATGCATTCATGAACTCGCTGTTCAGGCGCGCGAGCCGGCGGCTGCGCGCACGAATGTGCGGATCCTCGAACGACGCGAACGCGCGGTTGGCCTCGAAGCCGACGATCTCGTCGACGAAATCGGCGAAGCGCCGCTCGAAATCGCCGCGTGCGAGGTCGCCCGACAGCGCACCGGCCGCGAATGCCGCGAACTTCACATGACGGGCGGTCAGCGAGCGCATCAGCGCCTTCGCGGAACTGAGCGGAAGAATCAGCGCGCTGACCGCACCGGAGCATGCGATGCCGAGCGCGACTTCCGCGGCGCGCGTGAGCGCGGACTGGAACAGCGTCTGCGGCGTCATCACCGCGGGCAGGCCGATCAGCGCGGCCGTGTAGCCGGCGAGTACGAACCCGTACCAGCGGAAATGGCGGTTGCGGACCGCGAGCGCGATGCAGCCGCCGATCCACAGCGTGATGCCGGCCATGTACAGCTCCGGCTGCTGCGCGAACAGCCCGCCGAGCGCGAGCGCGGCGACGAGGCCGGCCGCGGTGCCGAGCACGCGGTAGAAGCTCTTCGCGAACACCATCCCCGACAGCGGCTGCATCAGCACGAACACGGTCGTCATCGCCGTGCGCGGCTGCGACATCTCGAGCCGCATCGCGATCCCCATCGCGAGCAGCGCGGCGAGCACGGTCTTGGCGAGGTGCAGCCAGATCAGCCCGTCGCTTGCGGCCCAGTCGCGCGCGGCGCCGCCGAGCGGATCGAGCCAGGTTCTCCATCGTGCCGGTTCGATGGAAGGTCGCTCGCTCGCAGGTTGTGGCTTCATGAAGAAAGAGGGGGCGCGTGCGGTGTCGCGGCGCGTCCGGACGGGTCCATTCGACTGATGAGGCGCCGATTGTAGGAGTGCGGCGCGCGGGCATTAACGCAGCTGCAGGGAAACGATAGTTGCAGGGCGCGTAACAATCTGTCGCATCTGCTGGAGGAAAATAGCGGCTCCGCTACAGGTGGCTCACAGGTATGGATACCCTACAAAACATGCGGGTGTTTACGCGCGTCGTCGAGACCGGCAGTTTCACCGCGGCCGCGCAATCGCTGAATTCGACGACGGGCGCGATGTCGCGCGCGGTGTCGGAACTCGAGGCGCGCCTGCGCACTCGTCTGATGAATCGCTCGACACGCCGCCTCGCGCTGACGTCGGCCGGCGAAAGTTATCTGCGGCGCTGCCGCCAGATCCTCGCCGACGTCGATCGCGCCGAGGAAGAGGCGAGCTGCGCGCACGAGCGCCCGGCCGGCGTGCTGCGCATGCACAGCTTCGCGAGCGTCGGCCATCACTACGTGATGCCCGCGCTCACGCGCTACCACACGCAATTTCCGGACGTATCGATCGAGCTGTCGCTGTCGCAGCGCATGCCCGACCTGTTCGACGGCACGAGCGACATGGCGGTCGTGACCGCGTCGTCGCTGCCCGATTCGGAGCTCGTGTCGCACCTGCTTGGCTCGACCTTCAGCATCCTGTGCGCGTCACCCGAGTATGTGAAGCGTCACGGCGCGCCGGCGCGCCCGCAGGATCTCGGCGCGCATGCGTGCCTGACGCTCTGTACGCCGGCGTTTCCGACCCACGAATGGGTGCTCGAAGGTGCCGAGGGCGTCGAGCAGATCCATGTCGCCGGGCCGGTGCAGACCAACACGGCCGAGTCGCTTGCGCTCGCGATTCGTGACGGCATCGGGATCGGCATGCTGCCGCTGTACTCGGCGATCGACGCGTTGCAGGACGGCACGCTCGTGCGTGTGCTGCCCGGTCACATCCTGCAGAAGATGAACGTCTATGCACTGTATCCGTCGCGCCGCTTCGTCGACGCGAAGGTACGCACCTGGGTCGAGATGCTGCGTGCACAGGTGCCGGGGATGATCGCGCACGACGTCGAGATGCTGAACGCGATCGAGCGGGAACCGCAGGCCGCCTGAGGGCGAATACGGAAAGACAAGGATGGCCGCGCGCCGGACGGCACGCTGTCCGGCCGCATCCATCGTCACGGACCGGTTTGCGCGATATGCGCCGAGCCCGCAGGACATGCGTCGTGCGGGCGCGGCGAGGCGTCATGCATTTACAGCGCGGGCTTGACGGCGACGCCCGATTCGGTTGCGCCCGCACCGGCCGGGCCATATGCGGTATGCGCGGCCTTGTGCTCGGCGAGCCGTTTTGCCGCCAGGCGCTCCTGCGCGGCCATGATGTCGTCCGGATAGTTGCCGGCGTCGCCGAGCGACGGGTTGTAGCCGACCGATTCGAGGTCGTAGAGCTCCTGCAGCACCTGTGCGCGCGTGACGGGCGACTTGGCGGACTGAGCGAACGACAGGGCCGGTGCGGCAAGCAGGACGGCAGCGGCGGCGGTGACGGCGAGCGATTTCACGATGTTCTCCTGTAGGCGGGGGTGAGGCCGGTCCGGCGATCGATGTGTGATCCGAACCATTGATGCCAGTCTATGCAGCGCGCGCCGGCACAAAAACCCCGATTCCAGGCAAGCAGATTTCCAGATGGAACAACACTGACGCACGTCGCCCGCGCTGCACGAACCCGTCCGTCAAGACAGGTTCGCGGCTGGCGGGCGACGTGCGATCCTGCAGCGCTGAACTCAGAAGCGCGTGCGCATGCCGATCGTGCCGACGATCTGGTTCGCGGTGCTCGATGCGCCGCCAGACGTGTTGATGAACGCCTGGTAGCCGCGGCCCGACGCATGCTGATACATCGCTTCCGCATACAGGTCGGTGCGGCGCGACAGTTTGTACACCGCCTGCAGGTCGACCTGGTGCCACTTCGGATCGGTGCCGTGCTTGCTGTCCGGATTCGACACGCTGGCGTCCGTGTACACGTATGCGGCGCCGAGGCTGACGGCCGGCGTCACCGCATAGCGCACGTTCACGTCGTAGTTGTTGAACGCGACCTGGCCGGTGGAACCGAACGAACCCGAGTTGTCGTATTGCGAACGCGTGTAGACGAAGCCGACCGTCGCCGGGCCGAACACGTAGCTGACGCCGCCGCCGTAGCTGCGCATGCGGTCCGCGCCCACCGACCAGCCGCCCTGGCTCACGCTCTTCGCTTCGGCCACGTCGGTCGCACCCGGGCTCGCGCTCGTCGAGCCCTTCGTGCCGTTCATCTGCAGGTAAGCACCGGCCAGCTTCAGCGGGCCGTTCGTGTAGCTCGCCGCGACGCTGTATGCGCGGTTGCCGGCGAAGTTCGTCGAATTCGAGAAGCCGTACAGCGCGCCGACCTTGAAACCCGCGATCGTGTCGCTCGTGTACTTCACCGCATTGTTGATGCGCACCGAGTGGTTCAGGTTGTCGTTGTCGAACGGGTGCGCGAAGCCGGTATCACCGAAGTCGCCCGACGTCGCGGACAGCGGCGCGACGAAGTCGACCATCGTGTCGTACTGGCGGCCGAGCGTCAGCGTGCCGTAGCCGCTGCTGGTCAGGCCGACATACGCGTGGCGGCCGAACAGCTTGCCGTCCTGGCCGAGCGCGCCGTTGTTCACGTTGTAGCCGTTCTCGAGGACGAACAGCGCCTTCAGACCGCCGCCGAGATCTTCCGTGCCGCGCAGGCCGAAGCGGCTGCCATTGACGGTGCCGCTGGTCATGCGCCACAGCGAGGCGCCGCCCGCGTTGTTCGTGTATGCGATGCCGGCATCGATCAGGCCATACAGCGTGACCGAGCTCTGTGCATGCGCGAGCGGGGCGAACAGCGCGGTGGCGGATGCGGCGGCAATCAGGGTTTTCTTCATGTAACTGCTCCTGCGTGTGGGACAAGTGACTAAAGTTCGGCGCCAGTGTAGGGGCGGGGTCGCGCGATGACGGCCGCCGGCGCGCGAGCGCACCGTTGCGAGTTGCGCAAGAGTGCGTCACACGGCGTTCACAAATCGATGCGGAGGCCGGATGGCGTGCGTTTTCGTCGACGGCGCGACGCGAGATGCCGGGTGGCCGCGTTCGCCGTGTCGCGCATTGACAACACGCGTGTCGCTGGCGCGGGAGTTGATTGCCGCGCCGCGCGCGTGGAGAATGAGCAGACCAATGCCGAGATCCGGAGACACCCGATGACCACGCCTCGCCGTCCGTCGTTCAGTTCCGCGCTGTGCTACCGCAACCCGAAAGCCGCGCTGGCATGGCTCGAACGCGCATTCGGCTTCGAGTGCTCGATCGTCGTCACCACGCCGGAAGGCGACATCGCGCATGCCGAAATGAAGTTCGGCGACGGCCTCGTCATGATCGGCGGCGCGTGGGCCGACTTCATCGCCTCACCGGAAGACACCGGCGACCGCAACACGCAGCACGTCCACGTGCACCTTGCCGACGACGCGGACATCGACGCGCACTGCGAGCGCGCGCGTGCGGCCGGCGCGGAGATCCTGCAGGCGCCGGCCGACCAGTTCTACGGCGATCGCATGTATCGCGCGCGCGATCCCGGCCGGCATGTGTGGACGTTCGGCAAGCACGTGCGCGACGTGACGAACGACGAGATGCGCGCGGCCACCGGCCTGACGATCGAGGATTTCAAATAAGCGCGGCACGCATCGCTGGAGCCGGTTTTCCCCACCACGCGGCGCTCGCGCCGCATGACGCCTGGACCCACATGAACCTCTTCAATGCACGCCTGCGCGGTCGCGACGGGCTGTTTACGATCGGCATCGACGGCGACAGGATCGCGCGGATCGACGCGCAAGCCGCGCCGGTCGCCGCTGTCGGTGCCGGCGATGTCGATGCGGGCGGCCGTCTCGCGATTGCTCCGCTCGTCGAACCGCACATCCATCTCGACGCGGTGCTCACGGCCGGCGAGCCCGCCTGGAACATGAGCGGCACGCTGTTCGAGGGAATCGAGCGCTGGTCCGAGCGCAAGGCGACGATCACGCACGCGGATACGAAGACGCGTGCGCATGCGGCGATCGGCATGCTGCGTGATCACGGCATCCAGCACGTGCGCACCCATGTCGACGTCACCGATCCGACGCTGGCCGCGTTGAAGGCGATGCTCGAAGTGAAGGACGAAGCGCGCGGGCTGATCGACCTGCAGATCGTCGCGTTTCCGCAGGAAGGCATCGAGTCGTTCGACGGCGGCCGCGCGCTGATGGAGCAGGCGATCGAGCTTGGCGCGGACGTCGTCGGCGGAATTCCGCATTTCGAGAACACGCGCGAGCAGGGCGTCAGCTCGATCCGGTTCCTGATGGAACTGGCCGAGCGCACCGGCTGCCTCGTCGACGTGCACTGCGACGAGACCGACGATCCGCATTCGCGCTTTCTGGAAGTGCTCGCGGAAGAAGCGCGCGTGCGCGGGATGGGCGCGCGCGTGACGGCGAGCCACACGACTGCGATGGGCTCGTACGACAACGCGTATTGCTCGAAGCTGTTCCGGCTGCTCAAGCGCGCGGGCCTGAACTTCGTGTCGTGCCCGACCGAGAGCATCCATTTGCAGGGGCGCTTCGATACGTTTCCGAAGCGGCGTGGCGTCACGCGCGTCGCGGAACTCGATCGCGCGGGGCTGAACGTGTGCTTCGGGCAGGATTCGATCAAGGATCCGTGGTATCCGCTCGGCAACGGCAACATCCTGCGCGTCCTCGATGCCGGCCTGCACATCTGCCACATGATGGGCTACCAGGACCTGCAGCGCTGCCTCGACTTCGTGACCGATCACGGCGCGACGACAATGCATCTCGGCGACGGCTACGGGATCGCGGTCGGACGGCCGGCGAATCTTGTCGTGCTCGACGCGGACAGCGACTACGAAGCCGTGCGCCGGCAGGCGAAGGCCACGCTGTCGGTGCGCCACGGGAAGGTGATCATGCGACGGGAGCCGGAGCGCGTCACGTATCCGGAGTAGTGCGATCGCGTTGTTGGCGGCACGTGCAGCCGTCGATTGCCGTCACTCATGTATTCACAAATTGCATGAGTTGATCAGAAAAATACGTTTGTCTCATGAGAGGGCGAAGCCTACGATGCGGTCCTGACGGCGGCGTGCATGGTGCGCGCCGTCGTGTCGATCCTCGTTCGCCGACCTCATGCGCCTCGATCTCCCGTCCGCTCCCGCTTCTTCTTCGCCGCCGGCCAGCCCGTTCGCGCGGATGGCTGCCGTCACGATCCTGACCGGCGTTGGCGCGGGCGTCGGCGGGATGCTGCTCGCGCTGCTGCTGCACGCGATCCAGCATGTGGCCTACGGTTACAGCCTGGCGCACCTGGTCGGGGCCGAGAGCTTTCTCGCGGGTGTGACCGACGCCGAGCCGCTGCGCCGGCTCGCGGTGCTCATCGTCTGCGGGCTCGTCGCGGGCGGCGGCTGGTGGGCGCTTTACCGGTTCGGCCAACCGCTCGTCAGCATCCGCCGGGCCGTTCGCGCAGCCGATCCGCGGATGCCGTTCGTCAGCACGACGGTGCACGCGCTGCTCCAGATCGTCACCGTCGCGCTCGGTTCGCCGCTCGGCCGCGAAGTCGCGCCGCGCGAGATCGGCTCGCTGCTGGCCGGGCGGCTCGCGCGTTGCGCGGGGCTCTCGCCCGCCGATTGCCGGCTGATGGTCGCGTGCGGCGCGGGCGCCGGCCTCGCGGCCGTCTACAACGTGCCGCTCGGCGGCGCCGTGTTCGTGCTCGAAGTGTTGCTCGGCACGTTCGAACTGCGCGCGCTGGTGGTGGCCGTCGTCACGTCGGCGATCGCGGCGGCTGTCGCATGGATCGGGCTCGGCAACGAACATCAGTACACGGTGCCCACGTTCGCGCTGAGCACGCCGCTGGTTGCGTGGTCGATCGTCTGCGGGCCGCTGTTTGGTTTTGCCGCGTACGGCTTCGTGCGGCTCACGACCCGCGCGCGGGCGGATGCGCCGAAGGGTCGCCTGCTCCCCGTGCTCTCGCTGGTCAACTTCGCGGTCATCGGCGTGCTGGCGATGTGGTTTCCGCAACTGCTCGGCAATGGCAAGGGGCCGGCTTCACTGGGTTTCGACGGCACGCTGACGCTCGGCCTCGCAGCGACGCTGCTCGTGTTGAAGGTGCTGATCGAGGCGGCCAGCCTGCGTGCGGGTGCCGAGGGCGGGCTTCTCACGCCGGGCCTTGCGAACGGCGCGCTGCTGGGCGTCGTGCTCGGTGGGGTGTGGAGTCTCGTGTGGCCGGGGGCGTCGATCGGCGGATGCGCGCTGATCGGCGCGACCGCGTTCCTTGCCGCGTCGATGCAGATGCCGATCACGGCCGTCGTGCTGCTGCTCGAGTTCACGCGCGTGAATCACGACAGCCTGGTGCCGATGCTGCTGGCCGTGGCCGGCTCGCTGGTCGCGTACCGGTTCGCGCAGCAGCTGGCGGAGCGACGGATGGTTGCCGCCGCAACCGTCGCCACGCCGGAGACGGCGGCCCGGTAACCAGCCCGCGCGGTCGCGATCCTCCCGTTTCCCTGCTTCCGCGCAGGCGCTCGGCGCCGTTCCCGGCCGATGCCGCTTCACGGACTGCAGCGCTTCCATATCGCCGCCGGTGTGGCGAGGCGCGGTCAGCTCGCAGCCTTTCAGGAATGATCGGCACCTCGAACGTCGCCAGCAGCACCACGATCGTGCAGAATCGAGCCTCCGACTCCCGCCAACGGATGCCGCATGACCGATCCGAACGAACCATCCGCCCGCCGCGCGTATGCGAGCTTCGCGCAACGGTACGCGGACATCGCGCCGACCAAGGCGCACAACGCGCTCTACGAGCGCCCGGCGACGATGGCGCTGCTCGGCGACGTCGACGGCCTGACGGTCCTCGACGCCGGCTGCGGACCCGGCATCTGCAGCGAGCACCTCGCGCGCCACGGTGCGACGGTTCATGCGTTCGACATCACGCCCGAGATGGTCGCGCTCGCGAGAGCGCGCTGCGCGGGGCTCGCGGTCGACGTCGCCGAGGGCGATCTCGCCGCGCCGCTCGACTGGCTGCCCGACCAAGCGTTCGACACGATCCTGTGTTCGCTCGCGCTCGACTACGTGCGCGATCTCGCGCCGACGTTGCGCGAATTCAGGCGTGTCGCGCGGCCAGGCGCGACGCTGGTGTTCTCGATGGCGCATCCGATGCGGGACTGGATGGACGAGCGTACGCGCGGGGACGGCACGTACTTCGATACGAGCCGTTTCGGCTTTCACTGGTCGGGTTTCGGCGAACCGAAGCCCTATGTCGAAGCATGGCGCCGGCCGCTTGCCGACATCCTGAACGCGCTCGCGGACGCCGGCTGGCGGCTCGAGCGATTCGTCGAACCGACGCCGCTGCCTACGATGAAGGCCGTGTCGGAGCGGCTCCATGCGGAGCTGTCGCTGGCCCCGGCCTTCCTCTGCATCCGCGCGCGCCGCTGACGAAGCGCGGCGGATCGCCGAGGCTCAGCGTGCCGGCTCGTCGGTCAGCGTGCCGAGAAACGCTTCGATATCCTTGATGTCCTGCGCGGTCATCGCGGGCTTGTCGCCGGGTTTGCGGTTGAACGGCGCATCGGTCACATCGACGTTCGCGCGGTACTTCGGCGGAATGTCGTCATATTCGTCGACCTTGCCGTCCGCGCCGCGAGAATAGAACTTCTGCGGCGAGATGCTGCGCTCGTTGTAGAACGCCATCACCTGATCGAGCGTGTGGAACACGCCGTTGTGGAAGAACACGTGGCGCGTCGCCGCGTTGCGCAGCGTCGGCGTGAGGAACATCGCGCAGTACTGCGTCTGGTCCTTCAGATCCTCGCGGAACGGCCCGCACACGCCGAGATCGTGGAACGCCGGGTTGCGGTTCTGCGCGAGCGCCGTGTTGCGCGGCGCGCCGAGCGCCTCGTACTGGTAGTCGGTAAACATCGGCGGCAAGCCGTCCTTGCCAGGCTTCGACAGGTGGCAGCCCGCGCAATTCGCCTTGTCCGGATCGTTGAAGAGCCGCAGCCCGCGCAATTCGGCCTGCGTCAAGCGTGCACGGCCTTCGAGCCAGCGGTCGTACTTGCTGTCGTACGGATGGAACGACGCATCCTCGACCTGATAGCGCGCGATCGCGAACATCGCCTCCGACACCACAAGCTGCGGGCTGGAGAACACACGCGGGCCGAACAGTTGCTCGAACTGCGCGCGATGCGACGACTGCGCGAGCTTGCGCGCGACGTCGTCGATGCTCGCATTCGCCATCTCGACCGGATTCAGCAGCGGCCCGAACGCCTGCTGCTGCAGCGTATCGGCGCGGCCGTCCCAGAACATCCCGCCCTGCGGCACGAGCTGCGGCGCGGCCGACGTGCCGGCCACCTTCTGCGCCTTGACGACGCCGGCCGCCGAAGCAGCCTGCTGAGCGACGCTCGGCGCGGCGTCGTTTTCGCCCGCATCGGGGCCGATGCTGAAGTTCGGCTGACGATACAGGTACATCAGCGACGGCGGCGGGCGGTAACCCTGCTGCGTCATCGCGAGGCCGCCCGGCTGCACGTCGAGCCCGTTCGGCGGCCCGTACGCATGATCGGGGCTATGGCACGACGCGCACGACTGCTTGCCGGATGCCGACAGCGACGGATCGGCGAACAGTGCACGCCCGAGCTGCGCGACCGCGGACAGCGGCTGCGCGGCCGGGCGCTGCAGCGCGACCGGATGCGGATTCGCGCCCGTCCAGTCGGCGACGACCTCGCCGATCGCCGCCGGCGTGCGGGCCGGAAACGCGATCGCGAACGCGCCGTAGCCGAGCACGGCCGCGCCGAGCACGAACGCCGCGCGGCGCACCGCGCGGGCAGGGGAACGCGGCGCGGCGGCGCCGGATGCGTCGGGAGACGGGAACGCGGGACGGGCTGTCATGCTGTCGGTCGAAAGTCGGGCACCGCGTGAAAGCGGCGCATCAAATGGAAACGGCCGGCGCACGATGCGCCGGCCTGCTGCTACCGGTTACGCGATGCCGGTCAGATCGACGGCGCCGCGCTCAGCACGGTGCCTTGCGTCGGATCGAGATACAGCGGCGCCGTATTCGGCTTCGACGCGAAGTCGAACAGCCCGCGCAGGTCGCCTGCCGTGGCATCGAACGAACCGCCGCCGATGCGCTGGCCGCCGAGCCAGTTGTCCTCGATGAAGCGCACGACCGATGCCTGGTCGATCATCGTGTGATCGACGTAGTTCTGCTTCGCATACGGCGAGATCACGATCAGCGGGATGCGCACACCCGGGCCGCAGCGGCCGTTCACGGTGCCGCCGTTCACGCCGGTGGTGCCACCCGAGCCGCACACGCCGTTGCCGTTGACCTGGTCGACGGCGTCGGACGACGAATGGGTCGGCGCCGTGTATGCGTGGTCGTACCAGCCGTCCGAGTCGTCGTAGGTGACGATCACGGCCGTGTTCTGCCAGTCCGGCTGCTGCTGCAGGAAGTTGACGACCTTCGTCACGAACGCCTGCTCGTCGAGCGGATCCGAATAGCCCGCGTGCGCGTCCTGCGCGGCCGGTGCCTTCAGGAAGCTGACCGACGGGAAGTTGCCGGCCTTCACGGCCGCGAAGAAGTCGTCGCTGTCGTACTGGTGGTTCGCCGGCTCGGCCGTCTTGCCGTCGGTTTCGAAGCTGGAACCGATCGCCGCGACCGCGCTCGGCCGCGTGTGCTGCGGGTTCGCGGTCGACGCGTAGTACTGGAACCAGTTGTGGTGCGGGATGTAGTCGGCCGTCGCGGCGTTCACGGCGGTGGCGACGGTGCTGCGGCTACAGCCGGTCGTGCCGTTGCTGTTGGTCGTCGACAGGTTGAAGCCGCCCATGAAGCCGCCCCACGTGATCTTTGCGCCGTTCAGCAGGTCGCCGATGTTCTTGCCGCTCATCATCGCCTGGTCGGTCGTGCTCGAGCACACGTCGTAGCCCGGGTCGACATCGTTGATCATCGTGAAGCCGCCCTGGCCGTCGTTGATGTAGTACGACGTGGCGGCGAGCGTCGACGGCTGCTTCGACGTCTTGACGATCTGCATCCCGTTGGTCTGGCCCGACACGACGTTCAGCGCGCCCGGCGTCGACGGGCCGTAGACCGTCGTATACGCGTTGTCGCTCATCGCGAAGCGCTGCGCGTAGTTCCACAGCGCGGTCACGGTGTTGCCGTCGAAGTAGCCCATCACCTGGCCCTTCGTGCCGAACGCGCCGGCGCCGCCGGACGAGCCCTTGCCCGTGTATTTCGGGAACAGGTCGGCGAGGCCGTTGTCCTCGGCCTGCTGCTCGGCCGTGTACGCGTGGTTCTGGTCGGCGGTTGCGGCTTGCGTGCGGTCGAGGCGGAACGGGTTCGCGGCGTCGGTGCCGTTGGCCGTGTTCGTGAAGTTCGGGTTCGCGGTGAGCAGCGTGCCCGTCAGCCCGTTGATCGTCGGCGTGCCGGACTTCGCGGTGAACGCCGGTTCGCCGGACGGGTTCGACGCATTCGGGTAGGTGCCGAAGTAGTGGTCGAACGACACGTTTTCGCCGTAGATGACGACGACGTGCTTGATCGGCGTGGCGGTCTGCAGCGCATCCTGCGACGACACGGCGGGCGTCGACGAGGGATCGTCGCTGCCGCCGCAGGCGAACAGCGCAAGCGCCGCGCCGGCGCACGCGGTGACGAGCAAGGCTTGACGGAACATCGGGAAACTCCAGGTAGGTTTTCGATGGTGGATAGCGGCCCGTCGCCATGTCGGTTCGGCGCGGCGCTCGCGATAGAGCACCGGCATTGAAACAGCCTGGTATGAAGATATGGGGGCGGAACGGTTTCGCGACGGTTGCGCCTTGGTATCGATTTCATTACGGCGCGAGGCGGCGCGAAAGAAAGCAGAAAGGGACGGAGCGGATGCAACCTGGGCGACATAGTCGGCGATCGGCGCCGTCACTGCCGCGGATGTCGCGCCGGGCGGGCGACGGCGCACGGCGGGCCGGTTCGTCCGGGATGCCGGGCCGCGCGCTTTTTTGACAATCGCGTGACGGATTCATACGATGGTTGGCCCGCGGCGACGATTTCGCGTTGCCGGCCGTCAGCGAGTATTCAGCGTGCCGATCCCCGTTCTGTTTGCCGTCCTGTGTGCCGCCTTCCTGCATGCGTCCTGGAATGCGCTCGTGCGCAGCAGCGGCGACCGGCTGCGCTCGGCCACGGTGCTGCAGATCGCGATCGGGCTGTTCGCGCTGCTGCTCCTGCCGGCCGCCGCCCCGATCACGCCCGCGAGCTGGGCCTGCGTCGTCGCGTCGGCGGTGATCCACGTCGTCTATACGCTGCTGCTGGTGCGGGCTTACGAGCACGGCGACCTCACCGTCGCGTACCCGGTCGCGCGCGGGACCGCGCCGCTGCTCGTCACGCTGGGCGCGGCGGTGTTCGCGGGCGAGCACCTGAACGCGGGCGCGCAATGCGGGCTCGTGCTGATCTGCGCGGGCATCTTGGCGATCGGGCTGGAGCGAGGCCGCGGCGCGCGGCACCGGATGACGCAGGTGTTGCCGACCGCGTTCGCCACCGGCGTATCGATCGCCGCGTACAGCGTGGTCGACGGGATCGGCGTGCGGGAAAGCGGCAGCACGGTCGGTTATACGGCGTGGATGTTCGTGCTGACCGCGTTGCTGATGGCCGTGTACTACCGGCTGCGCGCGGGGCCGCTGCGGCTCGCGCAGGATGTCGGCGAAACGGCGAAGGCCGCATGCGGTGGCGTGTTCGCGGCGCTTGCGTACGGCATCGTGATCTGGGCGATGGATCGCGCACCGATGGGCCCGGTGTCGGCGCTGCGCGAAACGAGCGTGGTGTTCGCGGCGTTGATTGCCCGCGTGTATCTCGGCGAGCGGCTGACGCCGCGTCGCGCGGCCGGATGCATGGTGATCGCGGGCGGCGCGCTGCTGATCAGCGCGTTCGAGGCGGTGCGCTGAGCGCGGCAGCCGAGCATTGCGTCGCCCGGGCGGTCGCGCAATGCCGTGTCAGCTTTCCACCGGCATCGCACTCGTGCACTTGATCTCGTCGAGGCACACGCTGGAATGCACGCCGCTCACGCCGGGGATTCGCATCAGGGTTTCGAGCAGGAACGTGGACAGCCCCTTCAGGTCGTGCGCGACGACCTTCAGCACGTAGTCGATATCGCCCGTCACCGAGAAACATTCCTGGATCTGCGCGAGATCCGACACGAGCTTCTGGAACTTCGACAGGTCGCGGATATGCCCGCGTTCCATCGTCACGTGCACGAACGCGGTGACGCCGAACCCGAGCGTGTCGGGGCACAGGCGGGTCTCGTAACGGCGGATCGCGCCGATTTCCTCCAGCCGCCGGTGGCGTCGCAGCGTCTGCGCGGGCGACAGGCCGACGGCCTTCGCGAGGTCGAGGTTCGACGCGCGGCCGTTCTCCTGCAGCACCGACAGCAAGTGGCGATCGATGCGATCGAGAACCGGTTCAGGCATTTTTGTTTCCTCATCTGTCTCCCGGATGCAATCTTATCTCATAATGTAGGGTTTGCATGAGCGGGTTACGCAACCCGATTTCGCTGCCGCGACGCTAAACTGACGCCGGATTTTCGTGTGCGCCCGCAGCAATGCAGGCGAGGGCGACGGTCGGCGGCCGGTCTGGCGGGCCTGCCGACAGGAAACGGGTGTTGCCGCGCGAAGATTGCAGTCCCCAACCCGGCGGCTCCACGAACGGCCGCCGGCACAGCAAAACAGCGCCCGGCACACCGAGGCGCGCCGCACCGCTTCCGGCGGCGGCGGGCAGAATGGAGAAGACATGGTTTCTGGAAACGAGAAGGACGGCCTGAAGCGGGGGCTGAAGAACCGGCACATCCAGCTGATCGCGCTCGGCGGCGCGCTCGGCACGGGGCTGTTCCTCGGCATCGCGCAGACGATCAAGATGGCCGGCCCGTCCGTGCTGCTCGGCTATGCGGTGGCCGGCATCGTCGCGTTCTTCATCATGCGCCAGCTCGGCGAGATGGTCGTCGACGAGCCGGTCGCCGGCTCGTTCAGCTACTTCGCCGACAAGTACGTCGGCCACTTCACCGGCTTCCTGTCCGGCTGGAACTACTGGGTGCTGTACATCCTCGTCAGCATGGCCGAGCTGTCGGCCGTCGGGATCTACGTGCAGTATTGGTGGCCCGGCGTGCCGACCTGGGTGTCGGCGCTGGTGTTCTTCGTCGCGATCAACCTTCTCAACCTGGCGAGCGTGAAATCGTACGGCGAGACCGAATTCTGGTTCTCGATCATCAAGGTCGCCGCGATCGTCGGGATGATCGGCTTCGGCGGCTGGCTGCTCGCGAGCGGTCATGCGGGGCCGGAAGCGAGCATCGCGAACCTGTGGCAGCACGGCGGCTTCTTCCCGAACGGCGTGTCGGGGCTCGTGATGTCGATGGCCGCGATCATGTTCTCGTTCGGCGGGCTGGAGCTGATCGGCATCACCGCGGCCGAGGCCGACGATCCGAAGCACAGCATTCCGCGCGCGACCAACCAGGTGATCTACCGGATCCTGATTTTCTACATCGGCGCACTGGCGGTGCTGCTGTCGCTGTATCCGTGGGAAAAGGTCGTCACCGGCGGCAGCCCGTTCGTGCTGATCTTCCACGCGCTGAGCAGCAACGTGGTCGCCAACGTGCTGAACGTGGTCGTGCTGACGGCCGCGCTGTCGGTCTACAACAGCGGCGTGTACAGCAATAGCCGGATGCTGTTCGGCCTCGCGAAGCAAGGCAACGCGCCCAAGGTGCTGTGCTCGGTGAACAAGCGCGGCATTCCGCTCGCTGCGCTGGGCGCGTCGGCGCTCGCGACCGGCGCGTGCGTGGTGGTCAACTACTTCATGCCGGGCAAGGCGTTCGAGGTGCTGATGGGCCTCGTCGTGTCGGCGCTGATCATCAACTGGGCGATGATCACGCTGATCCACCTGAAGTTCCGCCAGGCCAAGCGCATCGCCGGAGAGCAGACTTCCTTCCGCAGTCTGGGCTATCCTTTCACGAATTACCTGTGCCTGGCGTTCATGGCCGGCATTCTCGTCGTGATGTACCTGACGCCGGATCTCCGCCTGTCGGTGTACCTGATCCCCGTATGGCTCGCGGTGCTCGCGATCGGGTATCGCTTCCGTCAGAAGAATGCGGGCTACGCGATCAGCGACGGCGCGTCCGCAGGCTGACACGGGCACCACGACCACTCTTCCAAACGAGACCGACATAGCCATGTTCGAACACATCGACGCGTACCCGGGCGATCCGATCCTGACGCTCAACGAGAACTTCCAGAAAGATCCGCGCGATCAGAAGGTCAACCTGAGCATCGGCATCTATTTCGATGCCGAAGGCCGGATTCCCGTGATGGGTGCCGTGCGCGAAGCCGAAACCGTGCTGCAGCGCGACCTCGGCCCGAAGCCCTATCTGCCGATGGTCGGCCTGGCCGCCTATCGCGACGCCGTGCAGGCGCTCGTGTTCGGCGCCGATCATCCGGCGCGCGCGGCCGGCCGCATCGCGACCGTGCAGACGCTCGGCGGTTCGGGCGCGCTGAAGGTGGGCGCCGATTTCCTGAAGCGCTACTTCCCGGACGCGCAGGTGTGGCTCAGCGACCCGAGCTGGGAAAATCACCGCTTCATCTTCGAGCGTGCGGGCTTCACGGTGAACACGTACCCGTACTACGACGAAGCGACGGGCGGCCTGAAGTTCGACGCGATGCTCGCGGCGATCGACGCGCTGCCGGCGCGCAGCATCGTGCTGCTGCACGCGTGCTGCCATAACCCGACCGGTGTCGATCTCGACGAAGGCCAGTGGGAGAAGCTGATCGACGTGATCGAGGCGCGCGGGCTGCTGCCGTTCGTCGACATGGCGTACCAGGGCTTCGGCGCGGGCCTCGACGCGGACGCGTTCGCGGTGCGCGAACTGGCCCGCCGCGGCGTGCCGGCGCTCGTCGCGAACTCGTTCTCGAAGAATTTCTCGTTGTACGGCGAGCGCGTCGGCGGCCTGAGTGTCGTCTGCGAGGATGCGGCCGCGGCCGAGCGCGTGCTGGGCCAACTGGCCGGCGCGGTGCGCTCGAACTACAGCAACCCGCAAACCTACGGCGCGAAGGTCGTGGCGACTGTGCTGAACACGCCCGCGTTGCGCAAGCAGTGGGAAGAAGAGCTCGCCGCGATGTGCCGCCGCATCGCGCGGATGCGCCAGTCGATCCACGACGGCCTGCGCGACCACGTCAGCGGCGAAGCGCTGACGCGCTACGTGAAACAGCGCGGGATGTTCACGTACACGGGCCTGACCGAATCGCAGGTCGACGCGCTGCGCGAAGTGCACGGCGTGTACATCCTGCGTTCCGGGCGCATGTGCGTCGCGGGGCTGAACGATTCGAACGTCGGCATCGTCGCGGACGCGATCGGCAAGGTGCTGAAGAGCGGCGTCTGACGGCGCGCCCGCGGGCGCACGATCGCATCGCCGAAACCGGCTGTCTCCCACGTGGAGGCAGCCGGTTTTTTCTTGCGCGGCGGCGGCGCGGCGGTACGATGGCGCATCGAACGCATGATGAAGGAGTGGCATGGCTATTCGAATCGTACGGCTCGGCACGCCGCGCACGGCCGGCGAGGGCCTGCGGATCGGCACGGTGCGGCGACCGCCGCGCGGCGTTCCCAAGGCGGAATTCGCATCGCGCGACTACTATGATGTATGGCTGCCGACGCTGTCGCCGAGCCCCGAGCTGGTCGCGCAGGCGCAGGCTGCCGAAACCGACGCCGAATGGCGCGCGTTCACGCGCCACTTCCGAGCGGAAATGGCGCATGGCGACGCGCCGAAGGTGCTGGACCTGCTCGCCGCGTTGTCGGCGACGAGCGCGTTTTCGATCGGCTGCTACTGCGAGGACGAGCGCCGCTGCCATCGCAGCGTGCTGCGCGAGTTGCTGGCGGAGCGCGGTGCGGCGATCGATGCGGATGCGGGCTGAACCGCCGTCGGGCGGCGCGACGTTGCGCCGCCGCGTGAGGTGCAGCGAACCGGTTGACGTGGGTCAAGCGTGCGGCGGCGTGGGCCGTTATGCTCACGTCATGAATCGTCCCGACGATGACAGGCGCACAGATGCAGATAGCCTTTCCACCAGAACCGCCCGAATATTGCGCACGCGATCTGGTCGTCGCGTTCTCGGCGCTCGTCGACGGCCGCTGCGTGCAGTGCGCGATCACGGCCGAGGCGCTGGAAGACCATTTCGGTGCGCCGTCGCTGCTCGAGCGGGATTTGCTGCATGCGTTCGAAGCGCACCGTTCGGCGATCGAGGCGATGGCGCGACGGATGCTCGACGAAATCGGCGGCCGGCCGGTGTTGCTGCACAGCGGTCACTTTCGGATGGGTGATTGATACCGCAGGAGGATGCATGACACTGCAAGGCACGATTCATGAGCGCGACTGGTCGGTCGAGATCGAGACGCGGCGGTGTGAATCCGGCGAGTTCCGATGTCGTGTGTCGGTCGAGCATGGCACCGGGCCAGCGCGCTTTCACCACACGTTCGAGCACAGTCATGCGTACCCGACCGAGTACGAGGCGGCGATCGAAGGGTTGCGGGCCGGGATGACATGGATCGAAATGAAGGCGTCGCAGACATTCAACGTTTGAACCGTATCGTGCCGATGGACGCGCGAATGCAAGGCTGCCAGGGCAGTAATCGCCGCGGCCGTCATCGCGCTGCGTGAAGCAGGATCGTGCCGCGCGTGGGACACCGAGGCACGGAGACACAGGAACAGGCAACGCCGTCGACGAGCGGCGACCGCGTCAGGAGAAGCGCCATGGGCGTGGGCATGCAGATCGTCTGCGTCGGATTCGCAGGTTCCGCTGCGCTGGAAGCAGAAGCAGCGGTGCAACTGGTGCGGCTGGAACGATTCCGCGCACGGCTGGAGGATTGCCGTCTGGTGATCGAATTGCGCCCGCGCGTGGACGGCGGCCGGACCTACGACGTGCGGCTCGAGCTGGCCATGCGCGGCCGCTCGCCGGTATCGCTGCCGAGCGGCACTGGCGACGACGTGATCGAGGTGCTTGGCCGCGTGTTCGCGCTGGCCGAGCAGACCCTGTCCGTATCGCAGGCGGGCGAATCCGGGGCGGTCGTGCTGCATGCGCTCACGCCGGGCGCCACCGCGCAATGACGCGCGACGCGCCGTGCGTCACACCTGCGCGAGCGCGTGCGCGTCGATGATCCGCACGCGCTTGCCGCGCGTCTCGACGAGTGAATCCCGATGAAACCGCGAGAACATCCGGCTGACGGTCTCGAGCTTCATGCCGAGATAGCAGCCGATCTCCTCGCGCGTCATCCGCAGGTTGAATTCCGATGCCGAATAGCCGCGCGCCTCGAAGCGCGACGACAGGTTCAGCAGGAAATGCGCGACGCGCTGCTCGGCCGACATCGTGCCGAGCAGCAGCATCTGGCTCGACTCGCGGACGATCTCGCTGCTCAGCATCTGGTAGAGGAAATGCTGCATCGGCTTCATTTCGCGGCACGCCGCCTCGAGCGCGCCGAACGGGATGACGCATACGACGCTGTCCTCGAGCGCGATCGCGTCGCAGCAGTGCTGGCCGCCGCCGATGCCGTCCATGCCGAGCGTTTCGCCCGCGATCTGGAAGCCGGTCACGTGCTCGCGGCCGTCGCGATGCATCATCACCGTCTTGAACGAGCCCGCGCGCACGGCGTAGATGCTGTGAAATGGATCGTCGGTTCGGAACAGCGCGTCGCCTTGGCGAACCTGGCGCGTCGAACAGATGATCGCGTCCAGTCGGCCGTATTCGGCGGCGGTCAGGTGCGGCGGCAGGCACAGCGAGCGCATCAGGCAAGCCGAGCAGCGCGCGGCGGGGTGTTTCGCGCCGTCGTTACGTGAGACCGCGGGAAGCGGAATCGTTGGCCGAGGCGCGACGGATGGGGCGGCGGCGCAGGCGGTGGCTGTTGACATGAGTCACTCCGGCTCGGTCAGGGGCGGTGCGCACGAGCGCGCACCAGGGATTCGATGACGTGGCATGCGGCGTCGAATTCGGCGGTCTTGTCGAAGAAGTAGTCCGCTCCCGCCGTCGCACATGCCTCCCTGAATGCCGGCGCCGAATGGTTCGTCAGCACGATCGTGACGATCCGCGGCGCGGCCTTCGACAGCATCCCGATCAGCTCGAGACCGCTGCCGTCCGCGAGTCGCAGGTCGACGATCACGACGTCCGCGTGGCTGCCGCGGATGTGCATCAGTGCGTCCTCGCCGTCTTCCGCTTCGCCGACGACCACGACGCCGCAGATCGCGCCGACGAGCAGCGCGATCCTTTGCCGGACGGCAATGGCGTGATCGACGAGAAACACCCGGAGTGCGTCGGCGGGTGACAGGCTGGCATTCATGCCGGCAGTATCCTGTTGCGCCGCCGAAAATGAAATCGGCCGAACTGGAAGTTTGTGTAGGCCGCTGCGACGCGTTGTAGGGTGTTTCCTACAACGCGCAGGAGAAAGAGGCGAGGCCGCGTGCCCGGCGACGCCGGGTGGGGCCCGCGAAGATGATGGCGGACCGAGGTCCGCCGCCGTGGAATCAGCCAGCCGCGCGCGCGTCCAGCGCGTCGCGAGCCGTGCGGCACGCGGCCAGATCCCACGCGGCGCAGCCGACCGTTTTGAACAGCAGCGGCCCGCTGCGCTCGAAGGCGCCGCGCAGCACGTCGGCGAGCGATGCGACCTGCCGCCAGTCGACCTGCGCGACGATCAGGTCGCCGGCCTCGTGGCGCGCGCCGGCCGGGTCGTCGACGACGAGGCGGCTGTGGCGCACGGTGTCGGCGTCGATCTCGGCGGCATCCGCGGTGAACGCGCCGACGCCGACCACGAGGCGGCCTTCGCGCGCCGCTTCGCGATAGACGGGCGTGCGGCTCGTCGTCAGCGTGACGACGACGTCGATCGCATCGGGAATCGCGTCGCCGTCGAGCGGCACCAGTTGCGGCGCCTGCGCGCGGTGCGTGGCGCAGAACGCGGCTGCGCTGTCGGCGCGCGAGCCACGCACGTGCAGGCGCGCGTCCGGAAAGATTGCCGCGAGCGCTTCCGCGTGATTGGCCGCCTGCTTGCCGGTGCCGATCAGCAGGATGTCGCGGGGCGCGGCGCCGTGCAGCGCCTGAATGCCGAGCGCGGTAATGGCTGCCGTGCGGCGCCCGGTAACAGTCGGGCCATCGAGCACGAAGCGCAGCGCGCCCGTCGTCGCGTCGTACGCGCTCACCTGGCCGAGGATCGTCGGCAGTCCGCGCGCGCCGTTGCCAGGGCACACGTTCACGAGCTTGTGGCTCGCGAGGTCGCGTGCGCTCGACGGCATCGACAGCATCACGCCGCCCGCCTGCAGCGGCACGACCAGGCGTTCGGGGCTGACGATCTCGCCCGCCGCGTATTCGGCGACGGTGTGTGCGAGCGTGGCGAGCAGCGCGGGGTAGTCGAGCAGCGCGGCCGTTTCGGCGGCGTCGAACGCGGGAATCCGGGGGAGAGCGGTCATCGTATCGATCGGTTTCGTGTCGGTGGGCGTGGACGACGGGCGCATGCCGCGCTCGCCACGGAGGCTGCCGAATATCGAGATGGCAGTCATTCTGGATCAAATCTATACCAGTTGATCGTCGGCACGCAAGCCGGAAAAACAAGCGGACCGTCAATTTTGGTTCTAATATCCGTCCAGATGGGCGTCGCGCACGCCGGCGCCGGTATCGCTCCGGTATAGTGCGAACCCGTTTCCCCGTCCACCACCCGCCCGGGCAGGAGCCCCAGATGATGTCCGCACGTCCCGAATCGCTCGAAGCCGGTTTCCGACCGTTGCAGATCTACGAACAGGTCGCCGAGAAAATCCGCGACGAGATCCGCGCGGGGCGCTATGCGGCCGATTCGAGGCTGCCGTCGGAGCGCGAACTCGCGGCGCTGTTCCAGGTCGGCCGACCGGCCGTGCGCGAGGCGCTCGGCGCGCTGCAGAACGAAGGGCTGGTGTTCACGAAGCGCAATTCGGGCACCTACGTCGTGCCGGCGCCGCTCGACGTGCTCGCGCAGCGCGGCGACACGCGCAGCGTGCCCGACGCCGACTTCAGTCCGACGTCGACGCTCGACGTGCGGCTCATCCTCGAGCCGGCGATCGCGCGCCTCGCCGCCGCGCACGGGCGCGCCGATCCCGTCGCCGAAGGCTATCTCGCGCAGATGGAAACCATCGCCGACATCGACGATCCGCAGCAGCGGGCGCTGTGGAACGAGAGCGACCGGCTGTTCCATCGGCAGCTCGCGTTGATGACCGGCGACGCGCTGATCGTGAAGATCGCGGAGGAAGTCGCGAAGACGATGGACCAGCCCCTGTGGAAGCGGCTGAAGGACGATGGCATCTACGACGCGGGCCGGATCCGGCTCTACGTGTCCGAGCACCGGCTGATCTACGAGGCGATCGTGTCGGGCGACGCCGATGCGGCCGCCTTCTACGTCGAACAGCACATTCTTCGTGTGCGGCGAGACATCACGCCGAAATGACCTGCATCCCGTCGGTCTGGTCTTAAAAATAACCAAAAGCACAAAAATCATTTTGAAACTGCTTGCGTCATGACCACACGTATCCTACATTGGTTTCACACAAAACCAATCAGGAGACACCATGCGACACTTCGTTACCGCGCTCTCGGTGGCCGTTGCCGCCGGCGCGCTGACTTCCGCGCACGCGCAGGAAGTCGTGATGATCGGTCATTCGGCACCGCTGACCGGCCCGCAGGCCGCGAACGGCAAGGACAATGAAAACGGCGCACGCCTCGCCGTCGAGGAGCTCAACAAGGCCGGCGTGAAAGTGGCCGGCAAGACGGTCACGTTCAAGCTGGTGTCCGAGGACGACCAGGCCGACCCAAAGGCGGGCGTGCAGGTCGCGCAGAACCTGGTCGACAAGGGCGTCGTCGCGGTGCTCGGGCCGTACAACTCGGGTGTCGCCATTCCGGCGTCGCGCGTATACAGCAACGCGGGCGTACCGATCCTGCCGGTCGCGTCGAACCCGGCGCTCACGCGGCAGGGCTTCAAGAACATCTTCCGGATCGGCGCGAGCGACGAACAGCTCGGCGGCACGATGGCGACTTTCGCCGCGAAGACGCTGAACGCGAAAACCGCCGCCGTCATCGACGATCGCACCGCGTACGGGCAGGGCGTTGCGGAACAGTTCATGAACGTCGCGAAGGCGAACGGGATCAAGATCGTCGACCAGGAGTACACGAACTCGTCGGCGACCGATTTCCTCGGCATTCTCACCAAGATCAAGGCCAGCAATCCCGACGTGATCTTCCTCGGCGGTTATGCGGCGCAAGGCGCGCCGATGGCGAAGCAAATGAAGCAGCGCGGGTTGCGCGCGAAGCTGCTCGGCGGCGACGGCATCTGCTCGGCCGACATGGGCAAGGTCGCGGGCGAGGCCGCGTCGATCGTCTACTGTGCGCAGGGCGGCGTCGCGCTCGAGAAGACGCCGGCCGGCCGCGAATTCCTGAAGAAGTACCACGATACCTATCACACGGACACGCAGGTCTACGGCGTCAACTACTACGACGGCATGAAGCTGCTCGCCGACGCGATGGTCAAGGCCGGCACGACCACGGACAAGGCGAAGTTGATCGCGCAGCTGGCGAAGTCGAACTACGCGGGCGTCGCGGGCACCTATTCGTTCGACGAACGCGGCGACCTGAAGGGCGCGCCGACCACCGTCTACGTGATCCGCAACGGCCTGCCCGAGCCGTACGCCAAGTAATCCGTCACCGGACGGCGCCGCGGCGCCGTCCTTCGTTTTCACGCCTTCGATCCTCCATGAAAATTTCCCGATCCATTTCCACCGTCGAGGTCCATACCGGCGGCGAAGCGTTCCGCATCGTCACGAGCGGGCTGCCGCGCCTGCCCGGCGACACGATCGTCAAGCGCCGCGCGTGGCTCAAGGAGAACGCCGACGAGATCCGCACGGCGCTGATGTTCGAGCCGCGCGGCCACGCCGACATGTACGGCGGCTACCTCACCGAGCCGGTGTCGGCGAACGCAGATTTCGGCGTGATATTCGTGCACAACGAAGGCTACAGCGACCATTGCGGACACGGCATCATCGCGCTGTCGACCGCCGCGGT
The DNA here is from genome assembly GCF_003858025.1 of Burkholderia sp. Bp9004. Classification (NCBI taxonomy): domain Bacteria; kingdom Pseudomonadati; phylum Pseudomonadota; class Betaproteobacteria; order Burkholderiales; family Burkholderiaceae; genus Burkholderia; species Burkholderia sp. Bp9004. The sequence goes on from NZ_QTQD01000001.1 coordinate 326,528, forward strand.
CGAGCTCGGCTGGGTGCAGCGCATGGTGCCGGAGACGCGCGTCGGCATCGACGCGCCGTGCGGTTTCATCGAGGCGTTTGTGAAATGGGACGGCGAACACGCGGGGCCGGTGCGCTTCGTCAACGTGCCGTCGTTCATCTGGCAGCGCGACGTGTCGGTCGACACGCCGTCGTTCGGCACCGTGACCGGCGACATCGCGTACGGCGGCGCATTCTATTTCTACGTCGACGGCGCGCCGTTCGACCTGCCGGTGCGCGAAGCGGCGGTGGAAAAACTGATCCGCTTCGGCGCCGAAGTGAAGGCCGCCGCGAACGCGAAATATCCGGTCGTGCATCCGGAGATCCCCGACATCAACCATATCTACGGCACGATCATCGCGAACGCGCCGCGCCATCCGGACTCGACACAGGCGAACTGCTGCGTGTTCGCGGATCGCGAGGTCGACCGCTCGCCGACCGGCTCCGGCACCGGCGGGCGCGTCGCGCAGTTGTACCAGCGCGGCCTGCTGGCGGCCGGCGACACGCTCGTCAACGAGTCGATCGTCGGCACGGTGTTCAAGGGGCGCGTGCTGCGCGAAACGACGGTCGGCGATATTTCGGCCGTGATCCCGGAAGTGGAGGGCAGCGCGCACATCTGCGGGTTCGCGAACTGGATCGTCGACGAGCGCGATCCGTTGACCTACGGTTTTCTCGTGCGCTGAGCGTCGCGTACGGCACCCGGTTGTACCAGGCTTGGCGCGCGGTTCCTTTACGGGGCGCGCGCCTTTTTTGTTGTAAAGATGCGCGATCCGGCGCCGTTCGCACGGGCCCGGGACTGCCGCGGGCCGGTGGGCCGCGCGAGTTTTGGTACGATGCAGCCTTTCCAGCAGATCCCCCACCCGCGTGAATCGCCGAAACGTGTCGTCAGTGCGTGACCTCTGTGCCAAATGGGTCGCGCGCGCCCAACCCGTCGCGGCCGCTGCCGCCGTGCCCGTCAAGCGTGTCCTGGCCATCGCCTGGCGCCATCTCCGTCATCCGACGCGCCGCGGCGTGCTGCGCGCGGCCGCCGCCGTGCCGGCGCTGTTGCTGCTGTACGTGCTGGTGCTGATTCCGTTCACGCCCGGCATCGGCGACATCCGCAAGGCACGCGTCGACCAGCCTGCGCAGGTGCTGTCCGCCGACGGCAAGGTGCTGGCGGAATTCAAGCCGTCGAACCGCGAATGGGTGTCGCTCAAGCAGATCTCGCCGCACATGGTCGACGCGCTGATCGCGACCGAGGACCATCGCTTCTACGAGCACCACGGCCTCGACTGGAAGCGCACGGCGTCGGCCGCGCTCCATACGTTCTCGGGCAGCCGCCAGGGCGGCTCGACGATCACGCAGCAGCTCGCACGCAACCTGTATCCGGACGAGATCGGCCGCGCGCCGACGCTCACGCGCAAGGTGAAGGAGGCGATCACCGCGCTGAAGATCGAGGCCGTGTACAGCAAGGACCAGATCCTCGAGACCTACCTGAACACGGTGCCGTTCCTGTACAACGCGTACGGCGTCGAGATGGCCGCGCGCACCTATTTCGACAAGTCGGCCGACGAGCTCGACGTGCTGGACAGCGCGACGCTCGTCGGGATGCTGAAGGGCAACAGCTACTACAACCCGGTGCTGAACCCCGAGCGCGCGCTGCAGCGGCGCAACACGGTGCTCGGCCAGATGGTGAAGTACGGCAAGCTGTCGCCGGCGCAGTTCGCGCAGTTGCAGCGCCGGCCGCTGCGCATCGATTTCGAGCGCCAGAAGGAACCGCCCGGGCCTGCGCCGCACTTCGCGCAGCAACTCCGCAAATGGCTGATCGGCTGGGCCGACCGCAACGACTACAACATCTACTCGGACGGGCTGGTCGTGCGCACCACGATCGATTCGCGGCTGCAGCAGATGGCGACCCAGGCGCTGACGCTGCAGGCGAACCAGTTGCAGGGCATCGCGAACAACGCGTGGGGCGGCCGCGACGGTTGCGGCACCGACAACGAGGTGTTCCGCACCTTCATGCGCGAGTCGCCCGAGTACAAGGCCGCGCAGGATGCCGGCAAGAACGATGCCGTCGCGATGAAGCAACTCGCCGCCGACCGCGGTTTCATGCGCGCGCTGTGCAAGGCGAAGACCGACGTGCAGGCCGGCTTCGTCGCGATCGATCCGCGTGACGGGCAGATCCGCGCGTGGGTCGGCAGCCGCGACTTCACCAACGAGCCGTTCGATCACGTCGCACAGGCGCGGCGTCAGCCGGGCTCGACCTTCAAGCCGTTCGTCTACGGCGTCGCGTTCGCGAACGGGATGAAGCCGGACGACACCTTCATCGACCAGGCGGTCGAGATTCCGCTGAAGGGCGGCGAGATCTGGCGGCCGAATGACGACGTGCCGCCGTCGGGCAAACCGATGACGCTGCGCGACGCGGTCGCGCTGTCGCGCAACCGGATCACCGCGCAGGTGATGGAGAAGGTCGGACCGGCGGCGGTGGCGCGGCTCGCGCGCGACATGGGCGTGCGCGAAAGTCCGCTCGAGCGCGTGCCGTCGCTCGCGCTCGGCACGAGCCCAGTGACGCTGAAGGAGATGGTCGCGTCGTACGCCACGATCGCGAACGGCGGGCTGTACCTCGAGCCGCAGATGGTGACGCGCATCGAGAACCGCCAGGGCGACGTGCTCGCCGAATATGCGCCGGCGCCCCCCGAGCGCGCGCTCGACGCCGAGACCGACAAGACGCTGCTCGGCGTGATGCGCGACGTGGTGACGCGCGGCACCGGCAGCAGCATCCGCACGCGCTTCGGCATTCGCGGCGACGTGGCCGGCAAGACCGGGACCACGCAGGACAATGCGGACGGCTGGTTCATTCTGATGCAGCCCGGGCTGGTGGCCGGCGCGTGGGTCGGCTTCGACGACGGCCGCGTGACGCTGCGCAGCGACTATTGGGGGCAAGGCGCGCACAGCGCACTGCCGATCGTTGGCGACTTCTTCCAGCGCGCGCAACGCGCCCGGATCGTCGACGCGAAGCTGAAATTCGATACCGAGCCGTCGCCCGGCTGGTTCGCGTCGGTGCGCGAACGCGTGACGGATCTGTTCGACGGGTGGTTCGGGCCCGAGCCGAAGCAGGCGCCGGCGCCCGTCAGAACGCAGCGCATCGAGCGGCAGCCGGAGGCGGACGCCGTCCCGGCGTCGGCCGCATCGGCTGCGTCGGCGCCCGAGGCGGCATCCGGCGGCATCGTCGAGGAGTGGGTTCCGGCGTCCGAGGTGGCTGCATCGGCCGCCGCGCTGTCGTCGGGCGCGTCGCAACCGCAGGCCGCGCAGCCGGCGGCGGCGGGAGGCAGTGCGACGCCTGCGGGCAACACGGGCGGCGGGGGCCTCGGCTCCGCCCCGGCAGCACCTTCGGCCGTACCGGCTCCGTCGGCGGCTCCAGCCCCGGCGCCGGTTTCGCCCGGTGCGACCAGCGGTTCGGAGTAACGAGACGTTCAGATTTCGCGCGATGCTGCCGTAATAACGTTGTCACGACAGCTCGCGCGGTCGCTCCGCGCCCTTCCGATGCGGCACATCACCGATCACGTCTCGCTCGCGCGCGATGACGTCCCCGCCGGCGTACCGCTCGGCTTCGATCTCTACGATGCGGGCGGCGCCGCGCTGCTGCCCGCCGGCACGACGCTGCACGATCCCGCGCAGCATGCTTTCCTGTTTGATCACTTCCAGCCCGTCCGCCGGCGCGATGACGCCGAGCCCGCCGTGCCGGCGCCCGACACCGTGCCGGGGGCCGCGCGCATGGGGCTGTCGGCCGGCGCCGCGATCGGCATCCGGCGGCGGGTTGGCGCGACCCGCGTGCTGCAGCGCTGCCGGTTGATCGGGATCGGCGCATCGGGTGCGCTGTTCGTCGAGCCGCAGCCGGCGGTCGTGCTCGACTTTGCCCGCGGCGACGACGTCGAGGCAGTTGCGATCGGCCGGTCGGCGGTGTCGCGTTTCGGTGCGACGGTCGAAGCGGTGCAGGCAACGGGCGCCGCGCCGTTCATGGTGCTTTCGCCGCCGGGCTTCGTCGACCGGCTGCGCACGCGCGCGGAGCCGCGCGTCCAGGTACGGATCGCGGCCCGCTGCACGGGCGGGCCGGTGCACGCGGAGGGTATCGGGATCGTTCGCGATCTCAGCCTGAACGGGCTGTCGATCGCGCTCGACCGGGCGCTCGCGGCGGCCGGCGAACCGTTGCACGTGCAGTTGCCGTATACGGATGAGGATCGTGTCGCGTTGCTCACGCTCGACGGCACGGTGCGCGCGGTGCATGCCGATCCGGTGGTGCCGGGCTGGGCGCTTCACCACGCGGCATTCGACGAAACGGCTGCCGACGACCGGATTCGCCTCAAGGCGTTGCTGTTCGACCTGTCCATGGGGGCCACTGACGCGGATCAGGTTCGCTGATGCCTTGAACGGGGCAAACCTGGCAGCCGCGGCGCGGTTGTCCACCGCCCGGCGAGTCGATCCCCGGGCGAAAGCATGCTGCCGCATATTGGGTTCGGATGCGGCCATAATCCTCTGATGTTTCGACCGAATGCGTGGCAATTGTACGGATTCGGTCAACAGTGAATTTGCGATTTAAGTATTTACCCTGATAGGCAAGCCTCCTAGACTTCCATTCATGCGCAACGACTACCGAGTCCGAAGCGCCTGACAAAACAATCTGGAGGTAACGCATCATGAAATCGCTGATCAAGGCAGTTGCACTGGCCGCTCTGGTGGCCGCACCGGTCGTCTCGTTCGCCCAATCGAACCAGCAGCCGCTGACGCGCGCGCAAGTGCGTGCCGAGCTGGTCCAGCTCGAAAAGGCCGGTTACAACCCGAACGACTGGATCAACTATCCGGAAAACATCCAGGCCGCCCAGGCAAAGATCGCCGCGGCACAGAACACCGGTGCGCAGGCTGACGCAACGGGTTACGGCCCGAGCCCGGTCGCGTCGTCGCAGTCGGGCCAGCGCGTGGTCGTGCCGGCAGCAGCCGATCGTTCGTCGGTGTACTTCGGTCACTAAGCAAGCCGTTCGCCGCGCGGCCGCCGGGCCGCCTGCAAAGCCGTAGCGAAAAGCCCGCACTCGTGTCGAGTGCGGGCTTTTTTGCGTGCGCGGCAAGCGTGGCGCGGGCTGACAATCCATCGCGTGTGCGCTAGCATCGCGGGCGGCATTGCCACGCTGCGGCGGCCGCGACGGAGTTCGCGCCCATCGGCCGGCGAGGTCGCGCACCGAGGCGCGGCGGCAAGCCAGGCATCACGTTCCACGACTTCAACGAAAACAAACAGGAGCATCCATGCGTGTCTTGACCGGTCTGCTGTGCGCGCTGGCGCTGGCGCTGACGGCGAACGTTGCCCATGCGCAGGCGAATTGTGCCGACGCGACGGATCAGGCGGCGATGACGGCGTGCGCCGATCGCGCGTACAAGAAATCCGACGCGGACCTGAACCGCACTTACCAGGCCGTCACCACACGGCTGCGCGATGCGAAGCCGCTCGCGGAGAAACTCGTGAACGCGCAGCGTGCGTGGATCGCCTACCGCGACGCCGAATGCAACTTCTCCAGCGCGAACGCCGAAGGCGGCAGCGTGTATCCGATGGTCGTGTCGACCTGCCTCGACGATCTGACCAAGACGCGCAACGAGACGCTGAAGGGTTATCTGTCCTGCGAGGAAGGCGATCTGGCCTGTCCGGTGCCGGGGAAGTAAGGCCGTGCAACGTCCGGCTGGCCCGCACGCCGCGCGGCCGGCACGGTGCGCCTAGACGTCGTCCGCTTCGTCGAGCAGCTTGTGCCGGATCGCGTAGCGGACCAGCGCCGCTTCGTGCGGCATCTGCATCTTTTCCAGAATCCGGGTCTTGTAGGTGCTGACCGTCTTCGCGCTCACGCACAGCGCCTGCGCGATCTCGGTCAGTGTCTGTCCGGCGGCGATCCGGCGGAACACGTCGAACTCGCGATCGGACAGCCGCTGGTGCGGCAGCGTCTCGGCCGGTTCGTTCAGGCTCTGCGCGAACTGCTCGGCCATCGCGAGACTCACGTAGACGCCGCCCGCGGCAACCTTGGTCACGGCGCCGACCAGTTCGGCGCTCGCGCTTTCCTTGGTCAGGTAGCCCGACGCGCCGGCGCGGAACGCGCGCACCGCGTATTGCTGTTCCGCGTGCATGGTCAGCACGAGCACGCGCAGCGCGGGCTTCTCGTCCTTGATCTGCTTGATCAGCTCGACGCCGTTGCGGCCCGGCATCGAAAGGTCGAGCACCAGCACCTGCGCGGGCGTCGAACGAATCAGCGCGATCGTCGACGGCCCGTCGCACGCTTCGCCGGCGACTTCGAATGCGGTGGCGTTCTGGAGAATGTGCCGCAGACCGTCGCGCACGAGCGTATGGTCGTCGGCGATGAGCACCTTGATCATGTGAGGGTGGTTTCCTGTTGAACGGTGCCGAGCGGGAACGCGACCGTGATCGAGAAGCCGCGTGCGAGCGCGGTATCGATCGTCACGCTGCCACCCAGCATGTGTGCGCGTTCGCGAATGCCGATCAGGCCGAACGACTTGTCCTCGTGGGCGGTGCCGCCCGGTGCCGCGCCGCGGCCGTTGTCCGCGACGCGCAGCACGCAGAAGCCTTCCTCGATGTCGAGCCGCAGCGCGACGCGCGTCGCATCCGCATGGCGCGCGACGTTCGTCAGCGCTTCCTGGACGATCCGGAACAGCGTGGTCGCGCCGGTGCTGGTGAACGTGAGCCCGCCCGTTTCGATGTGGCGTTCGACGTCGATGCCGTAGCGGTTCGTGAAGTCGTTGGCCAACCACTCGATCGCGGGCACGAGGCCGAGATCGTCGAGCATCACGGGGCGCAGATCGGCTGCGATGCGCCGCACCGACGCGACGGTCGCGTCGATCAGCCGGCGCATGCCCTGCAGTTGCGACAGCACGTCGTCGTCGGGTTGCGCACGGTTCGGCGCGCGCAGTTGCTGCTCGATGACCGACAGGTCCATCTTCAGCGCGGTGAGCTGCTGCCCGAGGTCGTCGTGCAGTTCGCGCGCGATGCGGGTCTTTTCCTCTTCGCGCACGTTCTGCAGATTCGCCGACAGCTCGCGCAGTTCCTCGCGCGACTGCTTCAGCGCATTCTCGGCGCGCTGCCGCTCGGTGATGTCGCGCAGCATCACCGTGTAGAGCTTGCCCGACGCGTCGCGGATCTGCGAGATCGACGCCTCGATCGGGAATTCCTCGCCGTTGCCGCGCAGCCCGAACAGCACGCGCTGACGGCCCATTTGCCGCTCGGACACGCCCGTCACGCCGAACTGGTCGACGTGCTTCGCATGCGCGGCACGAAACCGCTCGGGGATGAAGCGCGACAGCGGCGCGCCGATCGCCTCCATCGCCGATACGCCGAATACCTGTTCGGCCATCGGGTTGAAGATCACGACCGTCTGCTTCTCGTCGATCGTGATGATCGCTTCCATCGACGAACGGATGATGCCCATCATCCGCGCCTCGTTCAGGATGCCGCGGCTGCTGGCGCCCGTATCCGCGGTGCCGGCGCGGCCGCGCAGCAACGCATGGACGAGTGCCGCGAACGCGAACGACGCGATCAGCCCTGCGGCGAGCACCGTGCCCGCCGCGCGCTGCGCGCCGGTCGCGCTCGGGCGGCCGTCTGCGGAATAGGCGAGCGTCAGCACGGTCCCGCCGAAATTCAGCTGGTCGCTGCGCCGCATCAGGTCGGGCGATGCCAAAGCCTCGTCGGTCGTCGTCTCGGCGCTCGCGATCGGCCGAGGATCGTCGCCGGCGCTCATCCTCAGGTCGAGCCCGCGCTCCGCGTCGAGCGCGCGCTCGATCAGGCGATTCGGGCTCACCTGCGCGAACAGCACGCCGTCGGCGCCGGTTTCACGGGCGCCGGACTGTGCGGCGCCCGTGCGCGATGAAGCCGTGGCGGGCACGAACAGCGTGAGGGTGCGCGCATCGCGGGATGTGTCGTCGTCGGCCGAATGGATGCCGAGTGCGACATCGCCGGTCTGCAGCGCGCGCGCGAGGGGGGCCTGATCCGGCGCACCGAAGCGCACGCCGGCCGAGCTCGACGCGGGCGCGCCGAGCGTCGCCACCGCGAGCGGGCCGGCCGGCATCGGCGCGTGGCCGCCGAGGGCGCTGCGCGCCGCGGGCGACAGCGGCGCATAGCCGAACTGCCGGATCGGCGAACGCCCGCTGTCGAGCTCGAGCGTGTCGGCATACCGGCGCCATTGCTCGGGCGTCATCTGTGGCGCGAGCGCGAACGCGCCGCGCGTGCTTTCGAGCACGGCGACGGCGGCTTGCAGCTCGTGGCGCAGCATCGCCGTCACGTGCGTCGTGCGTCGCTCGAAGCGCGTATGGACGGCGCCTTGCCACTGCTCGCGAACGAGCAGCGCAACGCCGAGCGACAGCGCCGCGCCCGCGAACAGCGCAACGACGCCAGCCGCGAGCGGCTGGCGTAACATGGTCTGGAAGCGCGTGGGCCCTCGGGCGTCACGCGGCGGGGTTCCACTGGCGGTCATTCGATGGCCATTCTGGTGTCGGGGCCGCCCGTGGCACTCGGGCGGCGCGGTATAACCGGGAAAAATCGCACCGGCCGCGTGCGGCAACTATTTTCAGGATGAAATTGTGCGCGTTTTACACGTTTTTTGTAATAGGGTCAGTTAAAAATGAGATAGCCAGGCGGTGCAGCGGGCGTTCCGGCCGCGATTGATACGCGTCAACCGGTGCGTCCGCACGTGGGGCAGACTGTTCGGCAGGCGAGCCGGCATCGGGCCGGCTTGCGGTGACGGGGGCGTCGTTCGCGGGATGGGCGACGGGCTTCCGGTCGGAGGGCGGACCATGTACAAGCGGATTTTCGTCGGGCTCGATGGGGGCCCGAGTGCGCGTCTCGCGCTGAACGAGGCGATCCGGATCGCGGCGGCATCCGGCGGCGAGGTCACGTGCGCGTTTGTCGTCGAGCACCGGCCGCAGCTCGTCGACGTCGATGCGGGCTTCGCGGCCGAACACGACGGCGACGCGGCGGCAGCCGAAGCGGCGACGCTCGTGCTCGACGATGCGAAGGCGGCCCTCGCGCAGCGGCACGTGCCGGGCACCGTGCGCGCGCTCGACGCGTACGGGGAGGACATCGCCGCGGTGCTGATGCGCACGGCGGCCGAGGCCGGCGCCGATCTGATCGTGATGGGCACGAGCGGGCGGCACGGCCTGCGCCGGCTGCTGCTCGGCAGCGTCGCGGAATCGCTGCTGCGCGCGGCCGATCGGCCCGTGCTGCTGGTGCGCCACGACGAGCAGGCCGCGGCGCCGACTGCGTGACGACCGCGGTGCGGCGTCGCGCCGTGAGCGGCGGGCAGGCGGCTGTCGCGCGGATGGCAGTGTGACGGCGGGTGCGGCGGTGCGTCCGCTGCATCGATCGACGTGCCGCCGATATCTTGCGCCGCTGCGTCGCTACGGTGTGATCGCGTAGCGCCGGTTGCGTCGCGTCCCGCACTTCTGGCAGCATCGGCCGGTGTTCGCTTCATCGTCGCGCGCCGCGTTCAGCGCGCGATCCAGTCGCCGCGTGCATGGCCGCGGCGATCGACGCAGCGGCACGCGACGTCGGCCGGTGGGGTTCCCGATTGGCCAGGCCGTGCGTCGCGTGCCCGGTTCAATCCTTCACCGACGTCATCCGCCATGCCGATCTCCGCCGCCGACCTGATTCACCAGTTCGATCTGCAACCGCACCCCGAGGGTGGCTATTTCCGGGAAACCTACCGTGCGGCCGACACGGTCGTGCGTCCGGCCGACGGCGCGCCACGCGCGGCGTCGACCGCAATCTATTACCTGTTGTGCGACGGCGCGTATTCGTCGTGGCACCGGATCCGTTCCGACGAGGTCTGGCACTTCTACGCAGGCGATCCGCTCGAAGTGTGGGTGCTCGACGAGCACGAGGGGCTGACGATCCACCGGCTCGGCAACCCGCTCACGCATCCCGGCACCGTATTCCAGGCGGTCGTGCCGGCCGGGCGCTGGTTCGGCGCGCGCTGCGCGTCACCGGAGCACGTCGCGCTCGTCGGCTGCACGGTCGCACCAGGGTTCGAGTTCGCGGAATTCGAACTCGCGGACGCGACGATACTGGCCGCCACGTTCCCCGAATACGCGGAATACGTGGCGGGGCTCGCGCAGCGCCCCGACGCGTGAGCGCGGCGGCCGCCTCCAACCGTAGCTGTTCCGCGCGGTCCCGGCCAAACCCGTTTAGAATGCACGACTGTGCAGGATCTGCCGCGGACGTGCCGCGGCGATCGCTGTCAGCCGTATCGACGGCCTCCCCCGTGGCACGGTCAGCATGTCTTTCAGGAGCGCCGCCGTGTGGCACTTTCCCATTGCGATTCCCTCGTCGCTCGGCCCGTGGGCCGTGTTCGCGAGCGTACTGATCACGCAGCTCGGCGTGCCGGTGCCGGCCGTGCCGATGCTGATTCTCGGCGGTACGATGGCGGCGATGGGGCAGGCGTCCTGGACAAGCATGTTCGCGGCGGCGATCGGCGCGACGATGCTTGCCGATTCGCTGTGGTTCTTCATGGGCCGCACGCGCGGCCGTCGCTTGCTGAACGGCCTCGTGCGATTCTCGCTGTCGCTCGACACGACGCTGCGCTTCGCGCGTAATGTATTCGAAAGATACGGCGCGCCGCTGCTCGTCCTCTCCAAATTCCTGCCGGGCCTCGGCCTCGTGTCGGCGCCGCTGCTCGGCACGACCGCGATCGGCATCGGCGTGTTCCTGTTCTGGGATCTGGCCGGCGCGTCGCTGTGGGCTGCGTTCTGGCTCATCGGCGGCGCGGCCGTGCATGACCAGATCGTGCAGTTCGTGCTGTGGGTGCGCGCGAGCGGCGGCACGATCCTCGACGCGTTCCTCGCGATCTTCATCACGTTCCTGCTCTACCGCTGGGTGCGCCGCGTGCAGTTCCGGCGCTACCTCGCGCAGGTGCGCATCTCCCCGCCTCAGCTCGTCGAAATGATGACATCGAACGAGCCGCCGCTGATCTTCGATGCGCGGCCGCGCGCGATTCGAGAACGCGAGCCGTATCGGATCGCCGGCGCGGTGCCGGTCGATCTCGATTCGCCGGACCTGCTGGATCCGGAACTGCTGAAGCGGCCGATCGTCGTGTATTGCGTGTGCCCGAACGAGGCAACGGCGAAGCGTCTGATCGCGAAGATGCAGCGCAAGAAGATGCTTCACAACATCAAGGCGCTGAAGGGCGGGCTCGACGCGTGGGAGAAGCACGGCTATCCGGTCGAGCCGCTGCCGGCCGATCTCGATTCATCGAGGTATTTCGTGCGGCCGGAGCATACGGCGCTCGCAGGCGAATATACGGTGCGGGCGACGTTGTCGAAGTAAATCGTGCGCGGGATTCCGCGCACATCCCGATTTCGCCTCCGATTTCACACTTTCGCGCAGCAGGGCCACGCGCCGGCCAGCCTCGGTCGCGTGAACCGCAACGGTGTGCCGGTGTACGGCGTCGCCGTGTCGGTCCCGCTGCTGCTGATCGGCGTGCTGCTCAACTATCTGGCGCCGCAGCAGGTGTTCACGTGGCTGACGTCGGTGTCGACGTTCGGTGCGATCTCGACGTGGTGCGTGATCCTGATCGTGCAGATGCGCTTTCGCCGCACGCTGTCGGCCGACAGGGTCGCGCGCCTGCCGATCCGCGTGCCGTTCTATCCGCTCGGCTCGTTCATTGCGCTCGGGTTTCTCGCGCTGGTCGTCGTGCTGATGGCATTCACGCCGGACACGCGTGTCGCGCTCGTGATCGGCCCGGCGTGGATCGCGCTGCTCGGCATCGCATACGCGGTGTTCTATGCGAACCGCGCGGGCGCGCCCGCGTCGACGAAGTCGTAAGCAAACCGGGCAAAAGTCGCCGCGCCGCGTGCCGCGCGCGCGGCGGCGCATCGCGGCCCGCACGGGTATTGATCGCGATCATGCACGTGGGGGCCGGACGACATATGCTGTTTGAATCGCTTGCCCACGCTTCGCGTGGCCGTCCGCCGTTCCCTGCGACCGCGTCGGCCGTTCGTCCGCCGCGCGCAGCCGCCCGCGCGAAGCTCCGGTCGTCGTCCGCGACGACGCGTCCGCCAGGAGACCTTCGCCATGCAATCCAGCCAGACCATCCCGCCGCTCGCTCGAATTTCGCTGGCCGTCGACCTGACGCCTGAGTCGCTGGCCGCCGCGCGCTACATGCGCACGCTGCTGCGTCCCGGCATGCAGGTGCGCATCGTCTGCGCGATCGACAATCCGCGTCTCGTGCTGCCCGACATTCCGCGCGTCGACGCGCTGCTGACCTCGGCGCGCGAGGAGATGACGCGCGAAGCGCAGGCCACGCTCGAGCGCATCGCGGCACTGTTCGCCGGGAGCGGCGCGGAGATCGAACAGGTGATCATCGATACGTCGGTCACGGGCGGCACGGTGGCCGATGCACTCGCGAACGACACGTCTGCATCACACGCCGACGTGCTCGTGGTCGGCGCCAATCCGCACCATGGACTGTTGCGGCTCGTCGAGGGCGCGGTGTCCGACACGCTGGCCTCGCGCGCACGCTGCGCGCTGCTGATCGTACCCGCCAACTACACGCGGCCGTCGGAAGGACCGCTGCAGCGCCTGATGTTCGCCGTGGACGGCAGCGAGCCGTCGCTGCATGCAGTGCGCGTCGGGCTCGGCTTCGCGGCGCCGACGACGCTGTTGTATGCGGCGTATGTCGTGGATCGCGCGGTTCGTCTGACGGATCTCGTGCCGGTGCGCGCGCTCGAGGATGCGTATCGCGCGGAGGGCGAGGATGCGCTGGCACGGATCGGCCCGCTGTTCCATGCAACGGGGAACCCGACCAAGCGCGGCATTGTCGAAACGCGTCCGACCAGCGACGACGTCGCCCATGCGCTGATGCGCGACGCGGTGCACTGGCATGCGGAACTGCTGGTGGTCGGCACGCACGGCCGGCGCGGCATCGCCGCCTGGCTGATCGGAAGCGTGGCGCGCCGGATCGCGCATCTCGCGCAGGTGCCGGTGCTGCTCGTGCGCGGCGCGGAGTGAAAATCGCGACGCAATGGTGGCGAAGCGGACTTTCGTTGATCTGGATCAGAATTGCCGTGCGCCTCGCATGAGAGGGTGACAGAACGTCCGGGGCGGCGGGTTGCCCGTCGTCCGTGCGCGACGTGGCGATTCGACACGTCGGGTGCAGAACCGCGCGAACGGGCGCATATCCGACGCTGTTGTTCGCGCTTCAAGCGATTTCCGGAGTCGTGCCACGCAGCGCGTGGCGCATCAGCCGATCACGAACTCTCTGGCGCGAGGGTAGGCAGCCGACGGCTGCCTTGGAACGACGGACGGGGTGATTTTCACCCCGTCCGCTTCCTGGCCCCGTGCAGACTACTTTCCTCGCAGGTATTGTTTTGCCCGATGGCGCCGTGCGGAACGGCGTGTGGCGACACGCGATGTGCTGGCGCGCAGCGGTCGTTGCCGATTGGCGTGACAGCCTTCGTCTCCATCGCGCAGCCCCCGTGCCGCATCGGCTGCGTTCGGCTTCTTTCGGTCTTTACACGCGGTGAGGCGCTCGCAGGTCGTGCCGACTGCGGGCGCCGCGGCATACGCGTGCGCGCCGACGCACGCCATGCAGCCGTCCTCGTCCGCCCGGCATGCGATTGCGCAACCGTGGCCAGCCGGGGCGCGTCTTTCGGCGCGGCCTCACGACGACCGGTGCGTCGGCGCCGGCCCGCGCGCAGAGGGCAGCGGCGAAGCGCTGCAGCGCGAGCACCGACCCCGCGACACTCTGGTATTTCTCGCGGCCGATCTGCCCGTCGAGCGTGACGAGCAAGCCCGATTCGCGCGCGAGCGCGAGCAACGCGTCGAGATCGTCGGGCGGGCGGATTGCGACCGGCGCGGCAGTCGCGAACAGCATGCGTGTGCGCCGCTGTCCGTCCCGCGCCGGGAAGTTGCGATGGGCCATGATGGTCTCCTGCGCCCGACCCCGCGTGCCGGCTCGATGGCCGGCTGAGCGATGACCGGGTATGAACGCTTGGTTCATGATGTCAGTATCCGCCGGCCAGGCCGCGTTGCCAATCGGCGCGGGCTGAAGTCGCTGTCAGACATTGCGCGCGCGGTATCGGAATCCGCTGACACGCAGGGCCGACGATCGGTTGCGGTGGCGCAAGGCGGGCCGTCACGCGATGTGCGGCACCCCGATCCGGTGCATTCGAACAGACGAATCGCGGCCGGTGATCATCGCTTGACGCGGGATTTCGGCCGGTCTAAGTTTCCCGATGCATCGGCGTCGCGCGACGGTTCGTCGTACGCGCGATGGGCGGTGCCGCGCCTCGGGGGGCGTGGGCAATCCTTCCAGTCATTCGCGGGCCACGCGCGCCGCGAATCCTGCGCACGAGCCGATCCAGCGACGGATCGGCGCGGCGGCACGCGACGTGCCGTTGATCGCGCGCAAACACGCTTCGGCGCATCGTACGCCGGGCGGCTGTCCAGTCTCTAATCTTCCGGTAGCGTCATTTTCCTTTCGTTCCTCGACCGTCAGGAGCTCGTCGATGTCACAGGACAATCTGCTTGATGCTTTGAAGGCCGTCGCCGAAGAGCGCGCGATCGGCGCCGACCAGTTGCGCACGATGCTCGACGACGAAGTGCGGGCGTTGTCGTCCGATGCCCGCGTGCACGACTACATCCACGTGTTCGCGATCCGCCACCTGCGCGAACGGATGCGCAGACAGGACGAACTCGAGCGCGACACGCCAGCCAGTACGCCGAACCGGGAGCCGGATACGAGTACCAGTCGGCGTCTGTAAGGAGGCCCGCCGCGGCCAGCGCCATTGACGCCGGGACCGCGGCCGACTGCCGACCGACGCCGACGCGCAGGCATGCCGTATCGGCAACCGCTGCGCGCAAGCGTGCCGACAACGCCCCCGCGGCCGCCGGCGTTTTTCGTCATACGTTTCATCGAATCGACACAACGGCCTCAAGTTAGCGGCGCGAATGCCGTTTACCCGGTGAATTCGTCCACCGGGCGTTCGCGCTCCCTTACCGAGTCGTTGCCATGCTCTCGTCCCTCCGCACCCGCATTCTTGCAGCGTGCGTCGCCATCGTCGTATTCGCGCTCGTCGCCACCACGCTGATCAATTACTTCATCGCACGCACGTACAACGACGATGCGATCGACCGAAACTTGAGATCCGTCGCCAGCGGCCACGTGGTCGGCATCGGCGACTGGGTCGCGACCCGAAGCCGGATGATCGCGTCGCTGCAGGACGCCGCGCTGTCGCCCGATCCGCTGCCGGTGTTCAAGCAGATGGCCGCGGCCGGCGGCTTCACGAATGTGTACGCGGGCTATGCGGACAAGACGTTCCGTTTCTCCGACCCCACCGGCATCCCGCCCGACTACGATCCGACCGGCCGCCCGTGGTACAAGCAGGCCGCACAGGCCGGCAAGCCGGTCGTCACGCCGCCGTACGTCGATGCGGGAACCGGCAACCTGGTCGTCACGTTCGCGGTCCCGATCCTGCGCGACGGCGCGCTGAAGGGTGTCGTCGCGGCCGACGTCGCGATGGACAGCGTGATCGCGAACGTGAAGTCGATCCACCCGACGCCCGCGAGCTTCGGGATGTTGATCGACAGCAGCGGCCACGTCGTCGCGCATCCGGACGCGAAGCTCACGCTGAAGCCGGTCGCCGACGTGTCGCCCGACCTCGGCGGCATGGGCGCCGCGTCGCTCGCCGCGGCCGTCGCGCCGGTCGAAGTGCACGTGGGGGGCGACGCGAAGCTGGTACGCGCGCAGGCCGTGCCGGGCACCGACTGGTACGCGCTGGTCCTGCTCGACAAGTCGGAAGCGACGGCAGGGATGCGCTCGCTGCTGACCGCGTCGCTGATCACGCTGGTGGTGATCGTGGGCGTCGCGTCGCTGATCGTCGGCGCGATCACTGCAACCGCGTTCCGCCGGCTGTCGCAGGTGCGCCAGGCGATGGCGTCGATCGGCTCGGGCACCGGCGACCTGACGCAGCGCCTGCCGGCCGAAGGCCGCGACGAAGTCGCCGACATCGCGCGCTCGTTCAACAGCTTCGTCGACAAACTGAACGACGTGATGCGGCAGATCCGCGACGCGAGCGAATCGGTGCGCACGGCCGCGAACGAGATCGCCGCGGGCAACCAGGACCTGTCGTCGCGGACCGAATCGGCGGCGGCGAGCCTCGAGGAAACGGCTGCATCGATGGAAGAGATCACCGCGACGGTCGGCCAGTCGGCGGCCGCTGCCAGCCAGGCCGACGAACGGGCGGCCGCCGCGTCGCGCATCGCGTCGCACGGCGGCGTGGTCGTGTCGGACGTGGTGTCGACGATGGGGAAGATCGAGGAAGCGTCGGGCCGGATCGGCGACATCATCGGCGTGATCGACGGGATCGCGTTCCAGACCAACATCCTCGCGCTGAACGCGGCGGTGGAAGCCGCGCGTGCCGGCGAGCAAGGGCGCGGTTTCGCGGTCGTCGCGCAGGAAGTGCGCAGTCTCGCGCAACGCAGCGCGCAGGCTGCGCGCGAGGTGAAGGTGCTGGTCGAGTCGACGGTGGCGAGCGTGTCGGCCGGGTCGGGACAGGTGCGCCAGGCCGGCGACACGATGCGTGAAATCGTGTCGAACGTCGCCAATGTGACGACGATCATCTCCGAGATCACGCACGCGGCGAACGAGCAGACGCGCGGCATCCAGGAAGTGAACCGCGCGGTTACGCAACTCGACGAAATGGTGCAGCAGAACGCGGCGCTCGTCGAGCAGTCGACCGCTGCAGCGACCGCGCTGCAGACGCAGGCGAACGCGCTCGCGACGACGGTCGGACAGTTCAAGGTCGCGTGACCTGCATCGCGTGATGCGGGCCGGATCGCTGCGCGCCACGCGCGCGGCGACGCTCAGCCGTGGCCGCCGTCGCGCATCAGCGCCAGCCGGTTGTAGAGCGTTTTCAGGCTGATGCCGAGCGCTTTCGCCGCTTGCGGCTTGTTGCCGTCGAAGTGCTGTAGCGTCGCCGCGATGAAACGCTGCTGCGCGTGGTGCAGCGTCGCGCCGAGCGGCAGCGCCATCGCATCGTCCGACGTAAGGTCGGGCAACATCGTCGGCTTGGGCAGCGCGACGTCGATGCCGTCGTCCGCGAGGATGTACGCGCGCTCGATCGTGTTGTGCAGCTCGCGCACGTTTCCTGGCCACGAATACGCACGCAGCGCGGCGATCGCCGCGTCGGTCAGGCGCTTGTGCGAGTGGTGCCGCACGTTGAGCGCATCGACAAGCTCGTGCGCGATCGCCTCGACGTCGCCGTTGCGCTGGCGCAGCGGCGGCACGTACAGCGCGAACGCGGCGAGACGGTAGAACAGGTCCTCGCGCAGCCGGCCGTCGCGCACGGCTTCGGCGGGATTGTGACGGGTCGCCGACACGATGCGCACGTCGAGTGGAATCGACTCGGTGCCGCCGACCCGCACGATCGTGTTCGATTCGAGCGCGCGCAGCAGCTTCACCTGCAGCGACGCGGGCATCTCCGCGATCTCGTCGAGCAGCAGCGTGCCGCCGAACGCGGCTTCGAAGAACCCTTCGCGTTGCGCGATCGCGCCGGTGAAGCTGCCTTTCTCGTGACCGAACAATTGCGCTTCGGCGATGTCCGCCGGAATCGCGCCGCAGTTGACGGGGACGAATGGCCCGTCGCATCGCGCGCTCAGATCGTGCAGTCGCCGCGCGACGATATCCTTGCCGACCCCGCTTTCGCCGGCAATCATCACGCTGGCGCGGGTCGGAGCGATTTTCTCGATACGGCCGAGCAGCGTGCGCATCGCCGCGGAGCGGCCGGACAGCCGGCGCGCGTCGGCGCGTGGCTTCGGACGGTTTGCAGAGTCGACCATAGGCGTTCAGCGGGCCGTTTTGAAAATCGGCACCGCGCACTCCCTTCTTTGCAATATCTATCATCGACAGCGAAACCGCACGGAAGGTGCCGCGATTTAGAAATTTCCAATGTCGGGTGCGACGACGGAAGAAATATGCGATCGCTAGGGCACGATGCCGACAGGCGGCTGCCGATGCCGCCCCATGATGCTTTTTTACAGCCGAGGTATGAAAAATCGAAACACGCCTGCCATCGCGTTCTCGGCAAACGCGACAGGCGGCTGAGCGACGCGGCGCGACGGCACGTGCAACACCTGGCTTTGCCGCGAAGTCGCCACGCGCCATGCGGCGGGTACGCGCGTTGCGAAGGCTCGTAGGCTCGCCCGGTCCGCTCGAGGGCATACCGTCGAGCGACGGTCGCAGGGCGATGCAGGGAAACGATGAGAACCTTTACCCGCGAGCTGTTTCGGCAGGGCGCATGGGTCGTGCTGGCCGTCGGGCTGGCGTCCGCGCTGCAAGTGTGGGCGATTCACGCCGTCGGCATGCGTGAACCGTTTGCACCGCTGCCTTTCTACGTCGGTGTCGCTGCCGCAGCCTGGCTGACGTCGTTCGGCGGCGGTCTGGCCGCGACCGCCGCGAGCGCGGCCGTGATCGGCGCGTTGTGGTGGCGCGATGTGCCGCTGCTCGCGCTGCTGACGCGGGCCGGCGTCTTCGTTGCGATCGGTTTCGTCGAATGCATGCTCGTGCTGGCCGTCAAGCCGCTGCTCGCGAACGACCGGCTGCGCGGAGCCGACGATGCCGAAGACGATGACGCGCGCCCGGCGAGCCGCGAACCGGCGCGCGCGCCGCTCGCACTCGACGACATCCTGCTGCGCCGCGTGGTCGACGCATCGCCCGACGCGATCGTCGGCGTCGATGCCGCACGGCGGATCACGAGCTGGAACCCGGCGGCGCGGCGCCTCTTCGGCATCGACGTCGCGGCGGTGATCGGACACGACGTCACGACGTTGATCGCGCCGCGCTGGCTGCGGCTGCATCCCGTTCCTGCGTCGTTCGCGAACGCGCGCGCGCCCACCGGCCCACTCGACATCCTGTGTGTGCGTCGCGACGGTGGCCGCTTTCGCGCGACCTTCGCGGCAGCGCCGATCGTCGACGCGCAAGGCAACTGCACCGGCCTGTCGATGACGCTGCGCGAGGCGCACGAACGCCGCGACGAGCGGCGCGAACTGCGCTCGCTGCGCGGCGTGCGCGACGCGCGCGTGCAGGCCGACGAATCGAACCGGTTGAAGGACGAACTGCTGGCGACCGTGTCGCATGAATTGCGCACGCCGCTGAACGTGATCTACGGCTGGGTCGAGGTGCTGCGCAGCGCCGACGCCCAGGGCCTGGCGCATCAGGCGATCGACGCGATCGATCGTAGTGCGCGGTCGCTGTCGCGGATGGTCGGCGACCTGCTCGACGCGTCATCGTTCGCGACGGGCCGGATGCGGCTCGAACGCACGCCCGTCGACCTGGTGCGCGCCGTGAACGAGGCAGTGCGCGAGCTGGACGCGAGCGCGGAGGCGAACGGACTCGAACTGTCGACCGCGTGCGCGATGTCCAACTGCGTGATCTATGCGGACGGCGAGCGCATTCGCCAGGTGCTGTTGAACCTGCTGTCGAACGCGATCAAGTTCACGCTGCCGGGCGGCCACGTCAAAGTGTCGCTGACCCGGGCCGGCGCGCGCGTGCGACTGTCGGTCGCCGATACGGGGCAGGGCATTTCCGCGGATCGCCTGCCGCATCTGTTCGATACGTTCAACCGGCCGGAAGGCGCGTCCGCGTCGCCGAAACGCGGCCTCGGGCTCGGCCTGTCGATCGTGCGCAACATCGCGCGGCTGCACGGCGGCGAGGTGGCGGCCACGAGCGAAGGCGTCGGGCGTGGCACGACCGTGACCGTCATGCTGCCGGTGGACTGGCGCGCGGACGATCTGATCGGCCAACCCTCACGGCCGAGCGGGGCGTCGACGGCGGTGGCGCTCGACGGCCAGCGCGTGCTGGTGGTCGACGACGATGCGACGTCGCGCGAGAGTCTTGCGGCGGCGCTCGAAACGCTGGGTGCCCAGGTGTCGACCGCGCAATCGGGGCGCGACGCGCTCGACGTGGTCGCGCGGCAGCACCCGAGCGTCGTGCTGTCCGATCTCGCGATGCCGGACGGCGACGGCTTCTGGCTGCTCGACCACATCCGCCATTTGCCGAACGCCGACGGGCTTCTGCCCGTCGTCGCGGTAACGGCACACGCGGGCGCGGACCGGAACCGCGTGATGGCCGCCGGCTTCGACGCGTTTCTCGACAAGCCGGTCGACATGCCGACACTGGCCAGCGTGATCGTCGACGTGGCGGCCGCCGGACGGCACCGCTGACGCCCGACGGCCTCCGCAACACCCGCCAGGAGGCGCGATGAAGAGATCGAACAACACGCAGCGCGACGACCCGGGAGGCAAGCCGGCGCGCTCCGGGCGCATGCCGCTGATCGTGCGGATCCCGTTCGCCGGAAATGGCTGCTTGCTGGTATCGGGCGTGCTCGCCGCGTTCTGCGCGTCGGCATTCACGCCGGCGCATGCGCAGGCGCCGCCAGCATCGTCCGTTCATGTCGCGCCGGGCGTCGTCCGTCCCGGCGAGACCGCCGACGAGGCGGACATGACGCGGCGGCCGAACGGCATCGATGCGGAATTCGTCGACAAGGCAGGCATCGTCGGCAAGACGGTGCTGGAGGCGAGCCAGCTCGCGCTCGATCGGTCGTCGAATCCGGACGTGAAGGCCTTCGCGCGCCGGATGGTGGACGATCAGGTTCGCATGGCCGCGGAATTGCGCCGGCTCGGCGCGCAAAAGGGCCTGCCCGTGCAGACGCGCATGCTGGTCGATCCGGGGCTGACGACCCTGCGAACCATGCGAGGCGACGCATTCGACAAGGGTTACATCGCGCTGGCGGGACCGAACGCGCACGAGGCGGCGATCAGGGTCTACGAAGCCGAAGCGCGCAACGGTCACGACCCGCAGCTTCGCGCGTTCGCGGCAGACACGCTGTCGACGCTGAAGGCGCACCTGCGCGCCGCGCGCGCGCTCGAGCGTTCGATCGCGGCCGTGCGCTGATCCGCACGGCGGCCGCGCGCGTCTGTCGCGTCGGTCAGTGGCGTCGCGTGCCGCTCTCCGGGCCGTTCGGAGACGCCTCGTATGGCGGCGAGTCGAGCGCCGTCTCGCCTTCCTCGATCAGCCAGTACGGCGACGCGCCGTAGTGCGCGTGCAGCGCCTCGGCCCACGCGGGATCGGCCATCGCCGGCCAGCGGTCCTTCTCGAAGCCCGGTGCGTCGCGCACCCGTTCGGTCGGAACGGGCAGCACGAAGCAGCGGCGCTCGACGTCGAGCGTCAGCACGTTCCACGGCACCGCGAGCAGCTTGTCGCCGATCCCGGCAAATCCGCCCGACGACACGACCGCGTACGCGATGCGGCCCGAGTGGACGTCGAGCATGATGTTCGTGACCTTGCCGATGTCGTCGCCGTCCATCGTCAGCACGCGATCGTTTTCCAGCGTGCCGGCGGCCATCACGTCCGGCCCCGGCCCGCCGGCCGAACGGCCGCGGTCGCCGACAATGCGCGCCTGTGTGCGCGACGGTCTGTCCGTTGTCATCGCTTTTCTCCTGGTCGAAGCGGCACGGCGCATAAGGCGCGCGGGCAGCACGGGTGGGGGGCGCTCAGCGGCGGCGCGGCAGGGACACGTCCTCGAGCGTATTCGCCAACTCGTCGCGTGCCGGGCCGCCCGCGCGCGTCGCGATGTCGCCGAGCGACACCATGCCGACGATCTGGTGGTTGGCGTCGAGCACCGGCATCCGGTGCAGTTGTATGTCGGCCATCCGCTGCTGCACGTCGCCGACGCCGTCGTCCTCGACGCACCACTGCACCGGCGCCGATGCGACCATTTTCACGGGGGTATCGGGCGGATGCCCGTGCGACAGCGCGCGTACCGCAAGGTCGCGGTCCGTCACGATCGCGACGAGCCCGGTGCCGTCGCACACCGGCAGCACGCCGATGTCGAAGCGCTGCATCAATTCGGCCGCATGGCGAATCGTGTCGGTGGGCGCGACGCACACCACGTCGCGCGACATGATTTCATTGACGCGATACATGAACGCCTCCTTCGTGAGCGAGACGATGCGGGAGCAGGACGCGTGCCGCGTTCAATCGACAGGTGCCGGACCTGCGCGGCCGTGCCACGGAGAAATTTGCCAGCCGGGTTGTACATCTTCCACGGCGGCAGCCGTGGCCGGGCCGCGCACTGCGCTCAGTGGCCGACGCCCGTCATCACGACGATGGCGAGCACCAGCGCGCTCTCGATCGCGGCCAGCGCCGCGACGCCCGCGGCACCGCTGACTTCGTGCCATGCACGTTCAATGCGTTTCATCAGTTCGCTCCGGTTGAGCCGGCCCGTTGCCGCGCTGCCGCGCATCGCGGGCCGGGTGCCGCCGTCAGCCGTGATCGCGGGGCGGTGGCGGGGCGTCGGGCGCGCGACGTTCGCGCTCGCCTGACGGCCTGGCGGGGTCGATCCGGGTTGCGCCGCCGACGGCGGGCGGATCGCTTGCCGGGAACGTCTCCTCGAGCCCTTCGTCGATGCGTTCCTCCGTCTTGTCTTCGGACGGCTTGCGCGACGTGGCCAGCGGGAGCGGGCCGGCAGCCGGTGACACGGCGTTGCGGCTGCCGGGGGCGGATGCGGTCATGATCGAACCTCCTTACGGGTACGAGGAGCGCAAGCGCCGTGCCCGCGCGGCGCGGGCGGCATGATGCTTGCAATCGTCGAGGCGGCCGGGCGGGCGACCATTCGGGCTGCCCGCAGCCGGTGTGGACGAGAGGACATCGTGATGATTGAACCCAGGGAAAGGATACGTTACGACGCGAGCGTGCGTAGCGGCGATTTCCGTGATGTACGCGAACGGTTCGACATATGCGCGGCGGCCCCGCCGGGCAGGCACATCCGTTGCGCGTGCTCGCCACGCCAATCGACACGCGCGAGCCGCCGCGCAGGAGTGACATGAGCACGCAATCCATGCTGCACCGTCCCGAGCCGACGCCCGACGTCGATCCCGACCCGGCGCTGCCCGAGCACGACGATCCGTTCGATCCGCCCGTGCCCCCGGGGCAGCCGCTAGGCGATCCGCCATCGCAGCCGCCGCCGATGCGCATGCCGGGCGGGCACAGCCAACCACGGCCGGCCGCGCGAACACTGAAAGGAGGACCATCATGGACATTCACGTGCAATCGCCCGACAAGCGCGCGATCGCCCAGGTGCTGGGCCGTTATTTCGAGTCGCGTTCGCTGCGCTATCACATCGAGGAGTTGCCGGGCGGCGTGCTGCATATCGGCTTTCGCGCGAGCGGGCACCCGGTCGCGGTCACCGTGTCGTTCGACGACACCGCCTACGACACCTACACGCACTGGGACGCGAGCCAGAAGCAGCTCGCGCTCGGGCGTCTCGCCGACGGCTTCTCGCGCATGATGGCGAAGCGCAGTCCGGCCGCGCTGGCCGGCGACTATCACGTCGAGCGTTTCTGATTCCGCAATCCTGCACCGGTTCATGCCGGAAATCGGCAAAGTGCCCGTGCTCAACGGGCGCTTTGCGGCTTCGCCGCGCGTCGCGTAGGATGATGACAATTCAGCGCACGCTACGTTCGCGCCGTCGGCTGCCTGCCGTTCCAGCCGAGCGGGATGCGACGCGCTTTCCCTTAGGTTCGATTCGTGCAACCGACGGAGATCGCCTTGATGACCGTTGCCCGCCCGTTGTTGTCGCCCGGCATCCGCCGGGTCGTGTCCGGCCTGTCGGCCTTCGCCGTGCTGGCGGCGGCAGGTGCCCGCGACGCGTCGGCGCAGACGCCTTCGCCGCTCGGCGAATGGCAATACTCGGCAGGCGTCCCGCTGCAGAAGCTGTTCAGCCCGACAGTTCCGACGTGGCAGGTCAGCGTCGGCGCGGCGATGACGCTCCAGCCGCGCTACGCGGGTTCCGATCGCTACCGCGTGATGGGCGGCCCGAATGTGGACGTGCGCTATCGCGACCTGTTCTTCCTGTCGACGGGCGAGGGGCTCGGCGCGAACGTGCTGCGCGGGCCCAACTGGCGCGTGAGCCTGTCGGTGGGCTATGACCTCGGGCGCCGCTCGGCCGACGACCTCGACCACCTGAACGGGCTCGACAACATCAACGCGGCGCCGGTGATGAAGCTCGCGGCCGATTACGTGATCTCGAAGGATTTTCCGCTCGTGCTGCGCGCGGATGTTCGGCGCAGCATCGGCGGCTCGAACGGCTGGATCGGCGATTTCTCCGCGTACATGCCGATGCCGGGCAGCAACGAGCACTTCTTCTGGTTCGCCGGGCCGACGGTGTCGTTCGCCGATTCGCGCTACATGAACAGCTGGTTCGGCGTGAACCCGGGTGCGTCCGCGCGTTCGGGGCTGCCGACCTATTCGTCGGGCGCGGGGATGAAGTCGTTCGGCGCCGGCGTGACGATGGTCTGGTTCGTCAACAAGCACTGGTTCGTGACCATGGACGGCGCGATCGAACAGCTCGTCGGCCGCGCAAGGCGCAGCCCGATCACGCAGCAGTCGACGAACGGCGTGTTCGACATGTCGGTGAATTACCAGTTCTGATCGGATCGGCGCCGGAAAGGCGGCCGGAAGGGGCCGCGGCATGCAGCATTTTTCGTCACATTTGATATGATTCCGACCTGTACAAACGTACAGTGATCGATCCCCGTGACGCCTGCATCGCCGACGCCCCCGGCGTTTTACTACCTGACCAATTTCGAACGCGCGCTTGCCTGGCTCGGCGAGCGTTACGACGACCTGCTCGATGCGCGCGAACACGCGTTTCTTCGGGATTTCGCACAGTTGCCAAAAGTGTCGCGCGCGCTGCTCGTGCGCATGCTGATGCGCAGCGGGTCCGACTTCCGTGCGAGCAAGCTGGTGTATGACGAGATCGGCAGCACGCTCGACGCGGCCACGCCACTCGTCGAGCTCGGCTGGGTCGATCCGGCGCCCGCGCTCACGCTCGACGAACTGTTCGCGCTGTCGACCAAGGCCGATCTCCTGAAGGTGTTCCCGTCGCTCGGCGCACACGCGGGCGAGCGCAAGCCCGACTGGCTCGAACGGCTGCGGCCCGCGCACGACGTGGCGCAGCCGCTCGACGCCTGGTGCGAGCAGACCGACGATCGCGTGCTGCGCGTGACGGTCGGCGCACTGTGCGACCGGCTGCGACTGATGTTCTTCGGCAATCTTCATCAGGACTGGAGCGAATTCGTGCTCGCCGATCTCGGCGTGTTCCAGTACGAAAGCGTGCCGTTCGCGCCGTCGTCTCGCGCGTTCCAGCAGCGCGACGACATCGAGACGTATCTTGCGCTGCAGACCTGCCGCGAAGCACTCGATGCGTGGCCCGACGACCTGCCGTTCGACGCTCTGCTGCAGGCGATCGACGCGGTCGGCTGCGTGCAGCCGTGGCTCGCGACGCGCCGCGCGAAGCTGCTGTTCACGCTCGGGCAGACCTGCGAGCGCCGCGCCGACTGGACCGCCGCGCTGGACGCGTATGCGCGCAGCGCGTGGCCGGGCAGCCGGCACCGGCGCATTCGCGTGCTCGAACGCTGCGGACGCGACGACGATGCGCTCGCGCTGGCGCTCGAGGCGCGCAGCGCCTTCGAAAGCGACGAGGAGCGTCAGCGCGTCGAGCGGATGCTGCCGCGCCTGCAGCGCCGTCTCGGGCAGCGGGTTGAACGCGCGGGCAGCGCGCCCGACGTGCCGCGCGAGACGCTCGTGCTTGCGCGCCCCGACGCGTTCGTCAGCGTCGAATACGCGGTGCGCGACCACCTTGCACGGCCCGACGCGCCGGTTCACTACGTCGAGAACACGCTGATCAATTCGTTGTTCGGGTTGCTGTGCTGGGAGCCCGTGTTCGCGGCCGTGCCCGGCGCGTTCTTTCACCCGTTCCAGCGCGGCCCGGCCGACCTGCACGCACCCGATTTCGCGGTACGCCGCACCGCCGCCTTCGCCGGCTGTTTCGCGCAACTCGATTCGGGCGCGTACCGCGACACGATCCGCCGGCACTACGCCACGAAGATGGGGTTGCAATCGCCGTTCGTGTTCTGGGGCGTGCTGACCGACGAACTGCTCGACGAGGCGCTGGCATGCCTGCCGCCCGAGCACCTGCGGCTGTGGTTCACGCGCCTGCTCTCGGATATCCGCGGCAACCGCTCGGGACTGCCCGACCTGGTCCGTTTCTGGCCCGGCGAGCGGCGCTATGAACTGATCGAGGTGAAGGGCCCCGGCGATCGGCTGCAGGACAACCAGACGCGCTGGCTCGCATACTGCATCGCGCATGCCATGCCGGTGCGCGTCGTCGATGTCGAATGGGCGGGCGCGGGCGTCCGACAGGACGAAGCGGCGGGGTTGTCCGCATGAGCTATGTCGTCGCGGTGCGGGCGATGTGCGAGTTCACCGCGCGGCGCGGCGATCTCGACTTGCGCTTCACGCCCGCGCCGACCGCGCTCGAAGGCATCGCCGGTCACGGCGCCGTCACGTCGAAGCGCGGCGCACGCTATGAAACCGAGATCGCGCTGACCGGCACGTGGGGCACGCTGACCGTGCGCGGGCGCGCGGACGGCTACGATCCCGTCGCGAACCGGCTCGAGGAGATCAAGACCTATCGCGGCAGCCTCGACGCGATGCCGGCCAACCATCGCGCGCTGCACTGGGCGCAGGCGAAGGTCTATGCGCACCTGATGTGCGACGCACGCGGCCTCACGGAAATCGACGTCGCGCTCGTGTATTTCGACATCGTGTCGGAGCGCGAGACCGTGCTGACGGAGACGCTTGGCGCAAGCGCGCTCGCCGCGTTCTTCGCCGAGCAGTGCGCGTGCTTCGTCGGCTGGGCCGAGCGCGAGACCGCGCATCGCGCGGCGCGCGACGCGGCGCTGCGTGCGCTGACGTTTCCGCACGGGCAATTCCGCAGCGGTCAGCGCGAGCTGGCCGTATCCGTCTATCGGGCGGCGCGCGACGAACGCTGCCTGATGGCGCAGGCGCCGACCGGCATCGGCAAGACGCTCGGCACGGTGTTCCCGCTGCTGAAGGCATGCGGTGAAGGCGAGCTCGATCACGTGTTCTTCCTGACTGCGAAAACGCCCGGCCGGGCGCTCGCGCTCGAGGCGGCGACCACGCTTGGCGCCGGCACGCCAACGCTGCCGCTGCGGGTGCTGGAACTCGTCGCGCGCGACAAGGCGTGCGAGCATCCGGACCGCGCGTGTCACGGCGAATCGTGCCCGCTCGCGCAAGGCTTCTACGACCGGCTGCCGGCAGCGCGCGACGCGGCGATCGGCACCGGGCTGCTCGATCGCGACACCGTGCGCGAGGCGGCCCTCGCACACGACGTCTGTCCGTACTACCTCGCGCAGGAGCTTGCGCGCTGGTCGGACATGATGATCGGCGACTACAACTACTACTACGACGGCAGCGCGATGCTGCATACGCTCGCGCAGCAGAACCAGTGGCGTGTCGGCGTGCTCGTCGACGAGGCGCACAACTTGCTCGATCGCGCCCGCAAGATGTACAGCGCATCGCTTGACCCGTTCGCGTTCGCGGCCGCGCGCGAGGCCGCACCCGCGGCTCTGCGCAAGGCGTTCGACCGGCTCGCGCGCGCGTGGGGCACGCTCAATCGCGCACAGGCCGAGCGCTACGCGGCGTATCCCGAGATTCCCGGCCCGATCGTGACGGCCGTGCAGAACCTCGTCGCGGCGATCGGCGAACACCTGACCGATGCGCCGCGTGCGAACGGCGACGCGCTGTTGCGCTTTCATTTCGAGGCGATCCAGTTCGGTGTGCTCGCCGACGCGTTCGACGGCGCGTCGATCTTCGACGCGACGCTGCACGGCGAGCCGTTGCCGCGCCAGTCCGGGCTCGACGGCGTCGCGCCAGCCGCGCGCCGGCGCCGCATCCAGTCGACGCTGTGCGTGCGCAACGTGATTCCGGCCGGCTTTCTCGCGTCGCGTTACGAAGCCGCGCGCGCGACCGTGCTGTTTTCCGGCACACTGAGCCCGTTTCATTTTTATCGTGACACGCTCGGACTGCCGGCCGACACGGGCTGGCTCGACGTCGACGGGCCGTTCCGCGCCGAACAACTGACCGTGCGCGTCGCGAGCCACGTGTCGACGCGCTGGCGCGACCGCGACCGTTCGCTCGAACCGATCGTGGACCTGATCGCCGCGCAGTATGCGACGCGGCCCGGCAACTACCTCGGTTTTCTCAGCAGCTTCGACTATCTCGGGCGCGTCGTCGCGCTGATGCAGACGCGCCACCCGGACGTGCCCGTGTGGGCCCAGGCGCCCGGCATGGCCGAAAGCGAGCGCGACGCATTTCTCGCACGCTTCGACGCGGGCGGGCGCGGGGTCGGCTTCGCCGTGCTGGGCGGGGCGTTCTCGGAGGGCGTGGATCTCGTCGGCGAGCGGCTGATCGGTGCGTTCATCGCGACGCTCGGGCTGCCGCAGGTCAACGATGTCAACGAACAGATGCGGCGCGCGATGGATGCGCGTTTCGGCAACGGATACGACTACATGTATCTGTACCCGGGTTTGCAGAAGGTCGTGCAGGCGGCCGGACGCGTCATCCGCACCGAACACGACGAGGGCGTCGTGCATCTGATCGACGATCGTTACCGGCGGCGCGAGGTGCGCGATCTGTTGCCGCGGTGGTGGCGGATCGGGTGATCTGCCGGACGGGCGTCGTGCACCCACTTGCATGAATCTCTAAAGCACGTTCAGCATCGCGAGCGCGGCTTCCTGCAGATGCGGCAGCACGCGCCGTACGGCCGCGTCGGTCGACTCGGCACCGATCGGCATGTTCGTGCTCAGCGCGGCGACGACTTCGCCGTGACGGTTCTTCAGCGGCACCGCGATGCCGCGCACGCCGACCTGCAGTTGCTGTTCGATGACCGCGAAGCCCGCGTCGCGCGCGTGATCGACCTGTTCGAGCAGGCGTGCCTTGTTGGTGATCGTGTGTGGCGTAAACGGTGCGAGTTCGGTGTCGTCGAGCCACGCGCGGACGGCCTCGCGATCCGGATGATGCGCGAGCAGCACGACGCCCGGCGACGTCAGCGGGGCGGGCACGCGCGCGCCGAGCACGAAGCCGGTCGTCATCACGCGCGACACGCCGTTGCGGGCGATGAACACCAGTTCCCAGCCATCGAGCACGCTCACGTACGCCGATTCGTTCAGCGACGCGCTCAGTTGCTGCAGATACGGCTGGACCGTGCGCGGCAGGCGCGCCGAGTCGAAGTACGACCAGCCGACCCGCAGCACGCGCGGCGTGAGGCCGTACAGCTTGCCGTCGGTGTACACGTAGCCGAGCGATTCGAGCGTCAGCAGGTAGCGTCGCGCGGCCGTGCGCGTGAGACCGGTGCGGGCAGCCGCCTGGGTGGGCGTCATTCGTGCATGCTGGCTGTCGAACGCTTCGAGGATCATCAGGCCCTTTTCGAGGCCGGCAATCCAGTCGCGTCGGTCGAGGTCGGGCTTTTTCATCGTCGGTGGCGCACGGGTGGGCGCGCGGTGTTCGCGCGGGAATGGGCGATTATCGCGCAGATCCAAAATCGTGCGAAAGCAATCGACGGACGTGCGATGGGTGACGAGGAGGGGGAATGTACCGGGCGCCGACGGTACGGCCGGTTAGCGCTGGTGGCGGCGACCCTGATTGGTCAGGGCCGATCGGCGGATTGTCCGGGCGTCCGATGAATGCGGGGCGGACAGGATACGCGGCGCGGACATCGTCCACGCCGCATCCGGATCGACGTTACTCGCTGCTCGTCCACTCGACGTTCGCACCGACCGAACGCAGATTTTCGACGAAATGCGGGTGCGCGCGCCGGATCGGCAGCGCGTTCATGATTTCCGAGCGGCCTTCGATGCTCGCGGCCACCATCAGCAGCGCGATCGCGACGCGGATGATGTACGGGCTCTCGACGCGCGCTGGCGTCAGCTGCAGCCCGCCGAACGTGATCAGCCGGTGCGGGTCGGACAGCAGCACGTGCGCGCCGAACTTCGACAGTTCGCCGGACCAGCCGAGCGCGCCGTCGTAGACCTTGTTCCAGAACATCGCGCTGCCTTCCGCACGCACGCCGAGCGCGATGAAGATCGGCAGCAGGTCGACCGGCAGGTACGGCCAGGGCGCGGCTTCGACCTTGGTCAGGATGTTCTGCGTGAACGGCCGCCGCACGCGCAGCGGGCCGTCGCGTTCCGCGCGCGACCAGCCATCGCGGTGTGTGACGTGCACGCCGAACTTCGCGAACGTGCGGTCGATCAGCGGGAAATGCTCCGGCGACGAGTTGCGCACGGTGATGTCGCCGCCGGTGATCGCACCCAGCGCGAGGAACGTCGCGATTTCGTGGAAATCCTCGGCGAAGCGGAATTCGCCGCCGCCGAGCTTGCCGCCGCCCGTCACGCACAGGCGCGACGTGCCGATGCCTTCGATCGCGACGCCGATCATCGCGAGGAACTGGCAGAACTCCTGCACGTGCGGCTCGGAGGCCGCATTCATCAGCGTCGACGTGCCGCCTGCCGCCGTCGCGCACAGCGCGAAGTTTTCGGTGGTCGTCACCGATGCGTAGTCGAGCCAGTGATCGTTGGCCGTCAGCGGGCCGTCGGCACGGACGATCAGCGAATCGGGCGTGCGCTGGATGTGCGCGCCGAAGCGCTCGAACACTTCGACGTGCGGATCGATTTCGCGCACGCCGAGCGTGCAGCCCTTCACGTCGTTCTCGAGGCGCGCGACACCGAAGCGCGCGAGCAGCGGCGGAATCAGCATGATCGACGAGCGCATCGCCTCGGGCAGGCGGTGAACGGCCGGGTCGAACGTCGTGTTGCGATGGTGGAGATCGAGAATGCCTGTCGTGAAGTCGACCGACACGTCGCTGCCGAGCGTGCGGAAGATGTCGAGGATCTTGCGCACGTCGGTGATGTCCGGCACGCCGACGAGGCGCAGCGGCTGATCGCTCAACAGGGTGGCGCACAGAATCGGCAGGACGGCGTTCTTGTTCGCGGACGGCTTGATGTCCCCGCGCAGCGGAGTGCCGCCGTGGACGATGAGATTCGACATGATATGGGGGCGTATCTGTGACTGACGTAGGCCCATATGATGCCATTGGTCGGCGGGTGGTGTGGAATGTTCAGAGGGGAAAAGGGGCTTCTGCCCGCGGGATTGACCGTGTTTGACGTTGGGCGTGGCGCGATTCCCTTACCCGGTCGGAGATGGCAGTCGGTGCGGAAATGGCCGGCGCGGATCGCGGCCGGCCATTCGGTCATTGCCTCACTGCGCCGCCCGCATCCGGGCGGCGACCACCAGCGAGATCAGGCAGCCCACCGCGAGATAGCCGGCGACGAGGTGCCACGAACCGCCGGCCACGCTTACCAGCGCCACCGCGATGAACGGCGTGAACCCGCCGCCGACGACGCTCGCGAACTGATAGCCGACGCCTGCGCCGCTGTAGCGGTATTCGGCGCCGAACAGTTCGGTGAACAGCGGCTGCTGGACGCTCACGACCATGTCGTGCGCGGCATTCGCCAGCAGGATCGAGAAGACCACGATCCACGCGATCGAGCGCGATTCCAGCGCGACGAAGAACGGCACCGCCGACGCGAGGCCGATCACCGCGCCGATCAGGTAGATGCGGCGCAGGCCGAAGCGGTCGGCGAGCCACGCGAAGCACGGGATCGTCACGCAGCTCACCGCACCGACCAGCAGGCCGATGTTCAGGAACAGGTCGCGTGACATGCCGAGGTTCGACGTGGAATAGCTGAGCGCGAACGCGGTGACGATATACATCGTGAACAGCTCGGCGAGCCGCAGCGCGACGATCAGCAGGAACGCCTTCGGATGGCGCGTCAGTGCCTCCAGCACCGGCAGGCGGAGCTTGCGGTTGCCGTGCTCGACCTTCTCGACGAACTCCTGCGACTCGTCCATGCTCTTGCGGACCCACAGCCCGATCAGCACCAGCACGATGCTGAACACGAACGGCAGGCGCCAGGCCCAGGCCTTGAACGCGGCTTCGCCGAGGGTATGGCTCAGGATCGACACGATGCCCGTCGCGAGCACGAGCCCGACGCCGTAGCCGACCTGCACGCCGCTGCTGTAGAACGCCTTTTTTTGCTTCGGTGCGCTTTCGACGGCCATCAGCGCCGCGCCGCCCCATTCGCCGCCCACCGCGAAGCCTTGCAGCGCGCGCATCAGCACGAGCAGCACGGGCGCCCACCAGCCGATCGACGCGAAGGTCGGCAGCAGGCCGATCGCGACGGTCGACAGCCCCATCAGCATCACGGTCAGCACGAGCATCCGCTTGCGGCCGAGCCGGTCGCCGTAATGGCCGAACACGACACCGCCGAGCGGGCGGAACAGGAAGCCGACGCCGAAGGTCGCGAAAGCCGCGAGCGTGCCCATGGTCGGGCTGACCTTCGGGAAGAATTCGGAATTGAAGACGAGTGCGGCGACGATCCCGTACAGCAGGAAGTCGTACCAGTCGACGACGGCGCCGACGAAGCTGCCGATCGCGGCCTTGCGGGCCTGGCTGCGTGCGCGGGCGCCGGCAGCGGCGTCGAGGGTGGCGAAGGTTGTGGTCATGGTGGTGTCTCCTGGCACGGCGCATCGTGGAAGCGTGGGGGCGCCGCGTCCGATGCTGCATTGAAGTCGATGGGTGAACGGAGAATAGGGCGCGCGCCGCACGGCGGCAATTAGCCGATCGGTCAAAATGCGCGATTATCGTTCAGTTGTGTGCGATTATCGAACGATTTTCGGGTTTGCACTAGGCGCGACACCAATATCCCGTTCAGCCAGGGTGTGCCGCCGTGAACGATCTGGTTAAAATCTGGACCATCGAAACCTCGCCCGAATCGGGCGGACGTCCGGCCGTCACATCGGCCGTGCGTGCCGCGCGCGCCGGGCGTCATCCCCATCGACCGCATGCCCCCGGAGACTGGAATGCCCGGCAATTCCCACCCCCTGTCCAGCGATACGCCGCCCGTTGCCGATCCGGCTGCCAATCCGCTCGGGATGGCCGGACTCGAATTCGTCGAGTTCGCGGCACCGGTGCCGGACGCGCTTGCGCAACGCTTCGAGCAGCTCGGGTTCAAGGCGATCGCGCGCCATGTGAGCAAGAACGTCACGCTGTACCGGCAAGGACAGATGCAGTTCCTGATCAATGCCGAGCCCGATTCGTTCGCCGCGCGCTATGCAGAGGAATACGGGATGGGCGTCTGCGCGATCGGGCTGCGCGTGGCGAGCGCGCGCCGCGCGTTCGAGCGTGCGATCGAGCTCGGCGCGTGGGCGTTCGAGGGCGAGCGGATCGGGGTCGGCGAGCTGAAGATTCCCGCGATCCAGGGGATCGGCGATTCGCACCTCTATTTCGTCGACCGCTGGCGCGGGCGGGACGGCCAGCGCGGCGGCGTCGGCGACATCTCGATCTTCGACATCGATTTCCGGCCGATCGACATCGCGACCGCGCATACCGATGTCGACTGCGTCGGCACGGGCCTGCAGCAGGTCGACCACTTCACGCAGACGGTCGGCGCGGGGCGCATGCGCGAGTGGCTCGACTTCTATCACGACCTGCTGCACTTCCGCGAAATCCACGAAATCGACGCGCACTGGCATGTGTCGGAAGAATCGCGCGTGATGGTGTCGCCGTGCGGCGCGGTGCGGATTCCGGTCTACGAGGAAGGCACGCGGCGCACCGAACTGATGCACGCGTATCTGCCCGACCACCCAGGCGAAGGCGTTCAGCACGTTGCGCTGTCGACCGACGACATCCTGGCGAGCGTCGATGCGCTGCGCGCGAACGGCGTCGAATTCATCGAGCCGCCGGCGCGCTATTACGACGAAGTCGATGCGCGGCTGCCGGGGCACGGCGTCGATCTCGACGCGCTGCGCCGCCGCGCCGTGCTGGTCGATGGCGAGATCGGCAGCGATGGCGTGCCGCGCCTGTTCTTCCAGACCTTCGTCAAGCGCCGGCCCGGCGAGATCTTCTTCGAGATCGTGCAGCGGCAGGGGCACCACGGATTCGGGGAAGGGAACCTCGCGGCGCTGGCGCGCGCCCGCGACGCCGGCTGAGCGGCAGGCGCACGATCGTGACCGGGGAATCAGCCGCTGAGTAACGTCAAGCGCCCACGGCCGGCACGCGGTTCGGCGCCGGGTCGTTCTGCGGCTTGAGCACGCACGCGGTACCACCCGGCGTGTACATCGACACGACGCAGCGGTTGCATGACGTGCAGCCCGACTGCGTGAGCCGGCCGCCGTGCAGCTCGTTCACGAAGTCCGGCTCGAACACGAGCGCGCGGGCGAGCGCCACCGCGTCGAATCCTTCGCGCATCGCCAGCGCGACGTTCTCGCGGGAACGCACACCGCCGAGATACGCGAGCGGCATCCGGACGGCCGCTCGCACCTGCTTCGAGTGCTCGAGGAAATACATCTCCCGAAATGCGCCCATCCTCGGCTCGGTGAGCTTCTGCAGCGTCATCGCCGCACGCACGATCGCGTTGTCGGCGTTCGCGCGCGCATCGCCGGGCAGCGGGCTGCCGAACAGCTGCCACACCGACTCGACGTTCATCCCGCCGCTCAGCACCAGCAGGTGCGCACCCTCGGCCTCGAGCCGCCGCGCGATCTCGCACGCGTCGTCGGCGGTTCCGCCGCCGCGCACGCCTTCGGTCACGCCGATCTTGCAGACCACGGCGAGATCGCGGCCGACGGCGTCGAGCACGCGGCCCAGCACCTCGACGGGAAACGCCGCGCGGCGCGCCGCATCGCCGCCGTACGCGTCGCGACGACGGTTGTACAGCGGCGAGAGGAACTGGCTCAGCAGGTAACCGTGTCCCATGTGGATCTCGACCGCGTCGAAGCCCGCGTCGCGCGCATGTCGCGCCGCCCGTGCGAATTCGTCGGCGATCGCGGTCATCTGGTCGCGCGTCATCGCCTGCTTCAGGAAACGGCCACTCATCACGCCGACCTTGTTGAAGCCGCCGGATGCGCTCAACGGTCGTTTCGTCGACAGCGACGGCAGGAACGTGAAGCAGCCGCCATGCGTGATCTGCGCGGACGCCGCCGCGCCGTGACGATGGACCGCGTCGGTCAGCGCGCGGAATTGCCGGACCGTCGGCGCATCGAGCCGCGCCTGGTCGACGAACGTGCGGCCATCGTCGCTGACCGCGCAGTACGCGACGGTCGTCAGCGCGGCGCCGCCTGCGGCGATACGCTCATGAAACCCGACGAGCGCGCGCGACGGCACGCCGTTCGGCGTCATCCCTTCGTTGGTCGCGGATTTGATCAGGCGGTTGCGCAGCGTCAGCGGACCGATCTGCAGCGGGCTGAATGCGGTATCGAGCGTGACGGGTTCCATGTCGGGCGGGCGTCGGGAAGGGGCACGGCGACCATTGTGCCGAGTCGGTGCGGGGCGGCATCGTCCACGTGGATGACCCGCCGCCGGGGCCGCGTCCGCACCGCCTACTCGGCCGTACCCAGCTTGCGCGCCTGACGACGCATCCCGTCGAAGATCGCATCGGCCACGTCCGCCGGGAAATCCGCCGGAATCCCCGACGCGACGGCGGCGATCACCGGTTCGGTGCGCGCGGCCACATCGGCCATGGCCGCGCGCACGTCGTGTTCGGTCAGACCGACGCGCGCGCTTTGCGCGATCCAGTGACGCGGCTGGATGTCGCCGATCACGTAATGGCGATTCTTCCCGCATACGGCCATCGCGAGCCGTGCGCGTCGTGGCGGCAGCTGGTTGCGTCGCGTGCCGATGATCGGGTGCGCGGACAGCACGTCGTACAGCGGCGTGCTGCGATACGTATTGCCCGGCAGGTGCGCGATGCTGAAATTCTTCGCGTGGCCGTCGATGGCCGCGAGCACCCAGAACACGAGCTGCGTGACGAAGAAATTCCTGCGGTCCTGCGCGGCATCGGCGGAATTCGCGAGGATGCCCATGATCGTCGCGATGCCCGGGCCGCCGTCGGATTCGTATTTGGCGCCCGACGGCGTGCCGGTCGCCTGGCACATGTCCTCCTGCGGCAGCCGCAGGATCCACGTGCCGTCGCGGGACGGGCGGCGGTCGAAGCGCTCGACGATCAGCGCCTTCTGGTCGTCGAACCGGCCGATATCGCACGCGGCGACGGGCAGGCCGTATGCGGCGACGATCTTCGAGCACAGCCATTCGTTCTCGACCGACGTGCGCATGTCGGCCTGCATGTTTCCGACACGCCCCAGCGGCAGCTTGAAGATATGCGTGGTCGGTGTGCTGCCCGCCGGCAGCAGCCAGCGCTTGCCGTCGCGCAGCAGCGCGGTCTTTTCCTGCGCGCCGGCGATCGACAGGCGCAGCTCGCCGTCCGGCTCCGCTTGGCCGGGCAGCGGCGCGGCGGTCGCGTGGCGCAGCACGTCGGCCACGGCCGCGTCGTCGAGCACGGTGCCGTCGATCGATTCGAGGTCGATCGGGGTTTCGTCCGGCGGCAGCAACTGCAGCGCCCCGACGCAATCGCGGCCGATCGACGCGAGCAGTTCGAACGGCGCCGTCGACCCGAGCCGGTAGCGCTGCGCGATGCGGCGGCGGATCGGCTGGCTGTCCGGCAGCAGGTTGTCGAAGTAATCGGCGACGATCGCGCCCTGGTGCGGCTGGTTGCCCGGCGTGAACGGCAGCGACAGCGACAGCGGACGCCCTTGCGGATCGTCGACCCATGCCGGCAGGTAGACGAGGCGCTCGACGCCGCGCCGGACTTCCCAGTATCCGACCGGGATGCCGTTCATCCACAGGTCGAGGCGGTCGTGGCGGGGACGGCGGGCCATCGTCACCAGTCCTCCCGCGTGGGGTTCCGAGACTTGCCGGGTGTCGCCGCGGCAGACCGTTTCCGCGCGGCGGCGGATGGAGCCTTCGCGGCGGCCGGCGGGCGAGCCGGCACATCCGACGAACCGGGCGAGCGGCCGCGTGCGGCCGGTGCGCGCTTGAGCGCTGGCGTGGTGTCGTCGGGCACCGTTGTGTCGTCCGGGGTGCCCGGCACGAGCGTCAGGCGAACGCCGAGCACGTTCAGTACCTTGAAAAACCGTTCGATGCTGACCGCGGACGGATTGGCTTCGAGCTGCGCGTACGACTGTTGCGTCACGCCGAGGCGGGCGGCGAGCTGCGCCTGCGTGAGCCCCGCCGACTTCCGGAAGCCGACGAGGATCGGGCGCAACTGGCTCAAGGTCTGGACCGGGAATGGCATGGGCTCTCCGCGAAATGACAGGCGATCGCTTGTAATCGAAAAATACAGTCTATGGTATGTATCGTCAAAATACAAACCTGAGACTGTAATTCATAAAAACAAACGATAGCCTGTCAGGCGGACACCCGCGGGTCGGTAAAAGGGCGGGCGGCACGCGCTCGTCAGCCCGGCATCACGCCGCCCGCAGCGGGCTGGCGTGGGCGGCGCGCGCGCTTTCCGGATCGTCGTCGCCGAGCGGGATGAACGCCATGATTTCCAGGTCGTGCCCCGACAGCGCCGGCAGCCGGAACGGGCTCGACAGTACGTTCAGCCGTCGCACGCCGAGGTCACGCAGGATCTGCGATCCGATCCCCGTCACGCGGCCGTCGCGGCGTGCGTGGCCGGCGGGCGTTCGCATCGCGTCGCCGCGCATGTCGCAGTCGAGCAGCACCGCGACGCCGCAGCCGGCCGCATCGATCCGCTGCAGCGCCGCGTGCAGCGGCCATGAATGCGCGGACGGTTCCGCGTCGAGCAGGTCGAGCAGCGAATGGCATTCGTGCACGCGCGTCAGCACGGGCGTCGACGGATCGGGCTCGCCTCGCACCAGCGCGAGATGCGGCGCGCCGTGCACGGTGTCGCGATACTCGATCGCGCGGAACCGGCCCCACGGCGTATGCAGCGGCCGTTCGCCGACACGTTCGACGAGCGACTCGTGCTCGCGGCGGTAATGAATCAGGTCCGCGATCGTGCCGATCTTCAGCCCGTGATGCGCGGCGAACGTCTTCAGCTCCGGCAGCCGCGCCATCGTGCCGTCGTCGCTCATCACCTCGCAGATCACCGACGCGGGCGTGAGCCCGGCAAGCGCCGCGAGATCGCAGCCGGCCTCGGTGTGCCCGGCTCGCACCAGCACGCCGCCCGGGCGCGCGGCGATCGGAAACACGTGGCCGGGCTGCACGAGATCGTCGGGGCGCGCGCCCGCGCGGACCGCCGCGCGGATCGTCCGCGCCCGATCGGCCGCGGAAATGCCGGTCGTCACGCCTTCGGCCGCCTCGATGCTGACGGTGAATGCGGTGCCGAACGGCGTGCCGTTGTGGTCGGCCATCGGCGGTAGGCGCAGTTGCTCGCAGCGCTCGGCGGTCAGCGTCAGGCAGATCAGCCCGCGCCCGAAGCGCGCCATGAAGTTGATCGCGTCGGGCGTCACGTGATCGGCCGCGATCACGAGGTCGCCCTCGTTTTCGCGATCCTCTTCGTCTACCAGCAGGACCATCCGTCCCGCGCGCAGCTCGTCGACGATTTCCGGCGTGGTGGCGAGCGTCATTGCGCCTCCGTCGCATCGAATGCGCGGCGCAGCGCGTCGGCGCCGAAGGTCAGCACGCGATCGGCCGCGTCGACCGCGCCGAGCATGCTCGCGAAGCCGTGCAACTGGCCCGGCCAGCGCACGAGCGAGACCGGCGTGCCGGCCTGCGCGAGACGCAGTGCATACGCTTCGGCCTCGTCGCGCAACGGATCGAATTCCGCGCTCACGATCGTGGCCGGCGCCGCGCCCGACAGGTCCGCCACCGCGAGCGGGCTCGCGAGCGGCGATGCGCGGTCGGCGCCGTCGTCGAAATACTGGCGCTTGAACCAGCGCATCGCGTCCGCCGTCAGGAAATAGCCTTCACCGAGCGATTCGTACGACGGATGCTCGGTCGCGCAATCGACGACCGGATACAGCAGCAACTGGTGCGCGATCGCGATGCCCGAGCCGCGCAACTGCAATGCGGCGGCCGCGGCCAGGTTGCCGCCGGCGCTATCGCCGGCCACGGCGATCGCACCGGCGCGCGCGCCGAGATCGCGCGCACTGGCGGCGGCCCAGCGCACGGCATCGCATGCGTCCTGCGCGGCCGCCGGGAAGCGCGCTTCGGGCGCGAGCCGGTAATCGACCGACAGCACGAGCGTGCGTGCCCGTCTGGCAAGACTGCGGCACACGTTCGCGTGCGAGTCGATACCGCACGCGACGAAGCCGCCGCCGTGGAAAAACACGGTCAGCGGCAGCGGCCCGTCGGCATCGGGTCGATACAGTCGTGCGGATAACTGACGACCCGGTGCCGGGATCTGCCAGTCCTCTTCGGCGGCAATCGCGTCGCCGGGCGCGAACGCGCTGCCTCCGGCGAGGCTCGCGCGGTACGCGGGCACGGTCAGTTGATCGAAATCGATCGCGGGCGCTTGGGCGAGCGCGGCGAGCAGCGCCTGCGCCTGAGGGTCGAGCGGCATTGGAACTCCTGTCTGAATCGGATGCGGTCTGAATCAGGTAAACCCGCATCGCGGTTTTCCCTGAGCCCGCGCCGGACGCTTGTCGGCACGGCTTGACGGGCATTCCAGCGCAGCGGGCAGGGCGCCACATCATCCGATCGGACGATGGTTCGCGCGTCCGATTGGCCAAAGCTCACCATTCAGTGAATGTCCCGATGACGCCGGAATTAAGACGAGTCTTAATCATGGCGGCGCGGATGAATCGCACCGAATACAAGTTGCATGGAGGATGGAGCGTGCTGATGGAGACGAGATGGGCTCCGCAAGAGAGCCAGTCAACAAGTGAGGAGGCCGGCATCGGCGTCGCGGATTTCAGCGAGCTGATGGCGCGCATCTACCAGGGACCGTTGGAAACGCCGCCGTGGGCGGGGGCGCTCGAGCTGGTTCGCCGGTTGCTGCAGGCCAACTACGTGACGCTGATCCTGCGCGCCGCTGCGAGCGACCGCCGCGCGCCGCTGTCCGTGCACGCTTCGGAATACGGCCCGGTCGTGCCGGGTGACGGCGAGGCGTCGTACAACAACTACTACTATTCGCTCGACCCGTTCGTCGGCCTGCCGGCCGATCGCGTGGTCACGGTCGACGACGTGTTCGGCGATACGGGCTGGCTGTCGAGCGAGCTGTACAAGCAGTTCCTGAAGCCGGCGGACGTGCGCTACATCCTCGGCGCGGACCTGCGCACGCCGTCGGGTGTCGAGTGCCGGTTCCGCGTGTGCCGCAACCATGCGTCGAAGCAGTTCTCCGCGCGCGACAAGGCGATCTGCGCGCTGCTGCTGCCGCACCTGAAGCGCGCGGTCGAGCTCCATTCGCGGCTCGACACGGCCGAGGTAGAGCGGTCGATCTACGCGAACGCGATCAACCGGATGCAGATCGGCACGATCACGCTCGACGAGAACGGCACGATCATCGACATGAACAGCGTCGCCGACGAGATCCTCAAGCAGAACAATGGTCTGACGATTGCGCGCGGCACGATCGAGGCGACCGATGCGCAGGAGAACCGCACGCTCAAGCGGCTGATCCGCCACGCGGTGATGGGACATCACGGCACGGCTGCGGCGACCGTCGAGGCGATGCCGATCACGCGCAGTTTCGACAAGCCGCGTCTCGGGCTGCTGGTGCGCACCGTGCTGCTGTCCGACTGGTCGGAGGACAACAAGCGCCGGCCGGCCGTCACGCTGTTTCTGCGCGACCCCGACCGCAAGCCGCAGGGCGCGCAGGAAATCATCCGCAAGCTGTTCGACCTGACGCCGGCCGAGACGTCGCTCGCGCTGCTGCTGACCAACGGGCTGACGCTGGAGGAGGCCGCGGACGAATCGGGAATCAGCAAGAACACGGCGCGCACGCACCTGCGTGCGATCTTCTCGAAGACGGGCGTCACGCGCCAGGCGACGCTCGTGCGGATCCTGCTCGGGAGTGTCGTGCCGCTCGGGTAAGCGGCGCAGTCGAAGCCGCCGCATCGGCAACGGATGCGTTCGCCCGGCGACACGTCGGCATCGGCCGATGCGTTGCGCGCGACACGGTGATGGCGACATCATGCAAACGAGGCTCGCACCGCGCGAGCCTCTTCTTCATTCCGGAGTATCGGCGGGTCTACGGCCGGCGCGGCGGCCCGCGTTCACGACCCTCGCGTCGAGCGATACGCGCAATCGGCCAATGCCGGCCACGACGCACAGCCGCGCCGGATGAGCCCGATGCCGGTGCGGATCACGACTGCGCCGATCGCGAGCGCGGCGAGCAACGACGACGCGCATCGGTCCGCACGTGCGAGCCGGCAGCCTTTCGGATCATGCGCACTCGATCGCCACGGCGTTTGTCGATTGACTGAGCCTGATCTCGCCCAGATAGGTGCTGTCGCCCAATTCGCACTCGCGCCAGGCGTTGCCGAGGGCATGTCGGATCTCGACTCGGTAGCGGCCGCTCCCCCTGGCCAGGCCGTCGAACCGGAAATCGCCGAAGTCGTCCGAGACGGTTTCGGCTACCTGCCGATTACCGACATACAAGGTGACGACCGCACCGGCGACACACTCGACCACGTCCCCTGCCTGGGCACTGACACTTCCGCCGATGAAGCACGTTTCCCAGCGCTCAAGGCCGCTATACCACACGCGGGGCTTCGTGCTCAGGTTGGGTCGCAATACCTTGAGTCCCTCGCGCCG
Organism: Burkholderia sp. Bp9004; assembly: GCF_003858025.1. Lineage (NCBI taxonomy): Bacteria > Pseudomonadati > Pseudomonadota > Betaproteobacteria > Burkholderiales > Burkholderiaceae > Burkholderia > Burkholderia sp. Bp9004. Next base: position 368,089 of record NZ_QTQD01000001.1, read on the forward strand.
GGCCTTCTCGGCCATCGCCGTGTCATCGAGCTTGACCGTCTCGAAAACGTCGGTGGGGCACGACTGCTGGCAACGTGGACGCGACCATCCCTGGTCGAGCAAATGAGCATCGAAGATCCAGATCTGAGGCAGTTGCAGTTCTTCGTTCCAGACGATCGCCTTGTAGGGGCATGCCTTCACGATGTCCTTTCGGCCTCGTGCCTTGTCCGGGTCGATGATGACGATGCCGTCGGCGCGCTTGCGAATGGCGCTACCGCCCACACGCATGCAGGGCGCGTCGTCGCAGTGGTTGCACATGACCGGCAGATAAGTGGTCTCGATCATGTGCGACGCACCCTGTACGCGACGCAGGATGCGGATGGGGCTCTCGGCGTTGGCCGCGGCGGGCGCCGCGTAACCGGGGAAGTCATTGCCGACGTGCTCGTCCCGCGCGGCGATCACACAGTTGTGGCAGTTCTCGCAACGGCCGACTTTGATAATCAGGTTCCATTTGCTCATGTGAAATTCCTCACGCTGCGCGACCGAGCATGAATGCTTCGGCACCGCGCCATTTCTCGACCTGCACCAGGCAGGAATTCGGGCTCATGCTGCTGGTGCCTGAGGTTTGCGGGCGATCGGGGGTCAGCATGTTCATGCAACCGCCAATCTCGACTTGCTCACCATCGATCTCGATCAGCTGAAATTCAGCGCTTGCCTCGTAGGACTTCACCACGCCAGCGTTCACCAGGGGCGAGACATCGGCCGCACAGATCACGGCGCCGCGGTCGTTGTGTACTTTGACGAGATCGCGATGGGCAATGCGTCGAACGGCGGCGTCAGCCGGATTGAGCCTCAGGAGCCAGAACCGGTGCCCCGCGATCAGCGCGCGATGATCGTCGATGCCGTTCACCGCAGAATTCTTGCCGTCACAGTGGGTATGAAAACTGAAGCGGCTGTGGGTGGCGATCAATTGCAGCGGGTAGCGCCGAGCCTGGTCCGAGCGCAATCCCTCCCAGGAAGGGATATACCGGTTGAGCGGTGGTCGCTCCGGATTGTCCGCAGTGTGCCGCTTCAGCAACTCGGGCACGAACTCCAGCTTGCCGCTCGGCGTCTGCAGGCCCTTGCCGAATTTTTCCGAGAACTGTGACGGCAGCGGATGAGGTTCCGGCAGGTCCTTCTTCCTGCCTTCCGCATACCAGCGCATGTCCACGGGATGGCGCAGCTCGGGCTTTTCGGGCGGCACGACGAAGTAGCCCTTGCGGCAAAATGCGCGCCACGAAATGTGATCGGGCAGATCCGACGAATCGAAGACGCGCTTGACCCAGTCGAGATCGCCACAGCCTTCGGTGAAAACGCCACCCAGGCCCAACCGGGTCAGGATAGCGGTGAAAATGTCGTAGTCGGAGCGGGACTCGCCCAAGGGTTCGATGCATTTGTGCTGCAGCGTCAGCATCCGATGGTTGACCGTGCCGTACCCATGGTGGGCGTAACCACCTGAATTCGCCCATTCTCCAATGTCCCAACGCTCCAGCGACGTGCAAGCGGGCAGGATGATGTCGGCGAACTGGGCTTCGCCTTCCATCCAGATCGACTGATTGACGACGAACTCGATGCTCGAGTGCCGATAGGCCTCCGTCCAGCGTCCGGAATGGGTCACGGTACTGAACGCGGATCCGCCGTAGCGATAGATCATGTGGATCGGCGAATAGCCGGGCATCGGGTAGGTGAACGGCGCAAACTGGGCTTCCTGGGACATGCCGTCCCAGAGATAGCCGGTGGCGTGACCGTTGAGAATCGCATCGGGCATCTGCTGCCGAGGCACCATCTGCTTGACGGGATTCATGGTCAGGATGTGCGGCATGCGCTGGTAGTTGTCCACCGCATTGGCGGTCCACGCCAGGTCACCTGAAATGCCGCCGTCCGCGTAACCGGGGAAGTAAAACTGCAGATCGTGCGGGGCACCGATTTCGAGGCAGCCGAAATTCACGCCCGGCTTGCCCCAGCCCTGCATGGACATCATCATGATCATGCAACGCGCCCATTGCGCGCCGGTCGCCCCGCGGCCCGCGCCACCGAATCCCGCGCCGGTCATCCCGACAGCGAGATGCACTTTCTTCTTTCCCCACAGGCGCGCGAGCGCACGGACGTCCTTGGCCGGCACGCCGGTCTCGCTTTCCTGCCACTCGGGCGTCTTGGGGATACCGTCGGTTTCGCCCAGAAGGTAGGCTTCCCAGTCGTCGAAACCGGTCGTGCGCGTCGCGACGTAATCCTTGTCGTACAGGCCCTCCACGGTCCAGACGTACATGATGGCGGTCGCCAGGGCGGCATCGGTTTGCGGCCGGACCGGGATCCAGCGGCCGCCCAGCAGCTGTGCGGTCGGATTGCAGTGCGGGTCGATGTGAACGAACTCGATGCCGAGTTCCTTGGCCCATAGGCGACGTGGCGTTCCCTCGAATCCTGCATAGGCCCCGTTGGTACTTTCGGGGTCGCAGGACCAGAAGACGATCATTTCGGTCTCCTTCAGACCATCCTCGATGCCGCCGTAGCCGGAAGGCACGCCGACGCGCATCGAGTTGCCGAAATGATGCATGGCGCCCCAGTACCAGCCTTCCCAGCTGTCCGGATTCGCGGCGACCCGCGTGAAGCCGATCAGGTTGGCGAAGCGCGTCAGCGCGCTGAGGTAGTAGCCCACGTTGCCCCACTGGTGATGAGACGACATCGGGAAAGTGATGGAACCGGGGCCGTGAACGCGCTTCTGACGGTTGATCTCCTTGGCGACGATGTCCAGGGCCTCGTCCCAGCTGATACGCACGTAGCCGGACTTGCCGCGGTTCTGGGGATTGCGCTCGCCGTCCGGGTCGAAGTCGACCCGTTTCATCGGATGAAGGATGCGCTTGTCGGAGTACACCAGCGACTTGAGGGTCAACGCGTGCGGTGCGACCAATGCTCGCCGTGGCGGGCTGAAGCGGCGTCCACGTGCCTCGATCACCCAACTCGATGCATCCGTATCGTCCAGCTCGATGGGGGTCACGCGAACGATGCGGCCATCCTTCACGTAGACGAAGAGGGGCCCGCCATTGGTGCAGGTGGTGTAGCGTCGCGTGCCGTCGCGCATGGGCGTGCCCATCGGCAGACCGACCGTGCGCATCATGCTCAGGGTTTGCATGAGCCAGACCAGCAGTTCGTCCTCGCCTTCGGTGACCACCTTGAAGTTCTTGGCGGCGTGGACGATTTCGCCCTGGTCCGGGCTGGGGGAAAGGAACTTCAAGGCGGTGGCGACATCCTTGAACGCCATGCGCACGTCGGGCCGCGGATGCTTGCCGGCGCGCGACCGAATGCGGCCATTCCTGAACTCGATGGCGCGACCGATGCTTTGATCCATGAGCCCGATCCATGCGACGAGATTGCGCTCCTCGAGGCGATCACGATAGGCGGGAAAGCGGCGCGCCGTCAGGTCCAGAACCTTGGGCAATGCAAAGAGAATGGTCTTGAGAGCCTGTCGTTTCATCGTTCGATCCAAAGTGTTGCTTCCATGCGGGCGCGTCGGCTAGAACGTGTAAGCGACGTTCAAGAAAACGCTGACGGGATTGAGTCGGAGCGTCGATGTGGAAACGATCGGTGTCCCGGTCGCGGTCTGTCCGTATAACGTGAGGTGGGTCTTCACCGGCATGTAGTTGATGGAAGTACCGACGGACCAGTGTTTTGTCATCGCGTAACTCGCCCCCAGCTCGAACACGGGGTTCCACGATGCGCTGAGTGTCGCGCGCGCCGAGCCGCCCGGCCCAAAGCTGTCGGAGATGAATTGGCTATTGGTTGCCCGAACCTGCGTGAACCACGTGTAGTTCACGCCAAGTCCCGCATAGGGACGGAATTTCGAAGCAGCGGAAAACAGGTGATATCGAAGCTCGATGGCAGGCGGCATCGGCCGTGTGGTGCCGAGGGTGCCATACTTCTGCAACGTCCCGTCACCGATCAGATTCACTTTCAGAGGCAGTCCAAGCAGCATGGCGACACCAATGTTGTCGGTGACGTAGTACTCGGTGGTGATTCCCATCGTATCGGTCGAGCTGGCGTGCGCTCCGGTACCGGCCATTTGCTGATTCACCGTTGCGCCGCCAACGCTTTGCACGGTCAGCGGCGTTGCATTGCCCTGTGGCGATATATGCAGCCATCCCACCGATGTGGTGATACTTCCGGCTGTCTGTGCGTCCGCATTGTCGACAAGTGCAGCCGTGCAGACACAAACCGCAACGCCTGCGAAACGCGTCATTCGCCTCAAATTCATCGTGTGTCTCCTCTGTCTCGATCCGGTTCATGAATAACAACTAATGTGGACACCTTATTGATCATGACGAGCCGCTTTCCGAGTGTGTGTTATCGCGGCTAGTCGTGCGCCTCCGTCACCGCAGATCTGTCGCTGTCGATCCTGGCGACCGTACCGGCCTCGCGGTGGTCGAAATCGAGAACGCAAACGGAAACCGGCCCAGCACCACGCGAGCTGCAGTCTCGTGCACTGGATCGCTCAGTTCGACCACGACCGACATTCCGCCGGAATCGTTGGTTGCGACGTCGACTGATGCGCCGGGGGCGCCGCCTTGGTCCAATGCGGCACGTATCGCGTCACCCGTCTCGCGGCGTTTGAGTTCCGGTTTGAATATCTTGCCGACGCCTGTGAGCGGGATCGCTTCGACGATTCGGACGTGCTTGGGCAGGGCGGCGCGCTCGGTGATCTCCTGCTGCATGAACATGTCCAGATCGTGCTCGGTGGCGGTCATGCCCGGCTTGAGCTGAACGTACGCGACCGGCAATTCACCGGCATACGCGTCGGGGCGCCCGATTGCCGCGGCAATCTGGACCGCCGGGTGCCGATGCAGCGGTTCCTCGATTGTCGCCGGGTCGATATTGTGTCCGCCGCGGATGATCAGATCCTTCTTGCGGCCGGTCAGCCAGAAGTAACCGTCGACGTCGCATCGGCCGAGGTCGCCGGTGTTGAGCCAGCGCTTGCCGTCGCCGAGATCGAGCCAGAGGGCCTTGTTCTGGTCGGCATGCGTGTAGCCGGTGAAAACGTTCGGGCCGGAGATGACCAGCAGCCCCTCTTCGTTAGCCGCGCAATCGCGCAGATACCGTCCGGCTTCGTCCACGACGACGGCTTTCATCGCCTGGAAGGGGATGCGAAGGCCGATCGATCCAAGCCTGCGCTCGCCGGTCGTCGGGTTGACGCTGCTCACGCACGTTCCTTCGGTCAGGCCGTAACCTTCGAGAATCCGGATGCCCGTCTTTTCCTGGAAGGCCTTGAAGACCCCGACCGGCATCGGCGCGGCACCGCACAGGCCGTATTCGAGCGAGTCGATAACATGATCGCCGACAGGAATGTCGAGCAGCGAAGCATAAAGTGTCGGGACGCCACTGAAGAAATTGATGCGATGATGTTCGACGATTTCCCAGAAGCGTTTGACGACACCGTTACCTCGGTAGCCCTGCGGTGTGCCGAGCACGACATGGGCGCCGCGCGAAAACGGCAGAAGGCCGGTCACCATCGCGGCATTGACGTGAAAGAGCGGCAAGCCGCAAAAAGTCGTTTTGCCGGGGCCGATACTGTTGCCGAAGAATCGCCCGGCGCTCCATGCATTCGCCACTTCGTTGCCGTGACTGCGCATCGCGATTTTCGGCAACCCGGTGGTTCCACCGGTACAGAAGTAAGAGGACATGTCCCCGGGTTGAATGCGGCGTGCATTGTCGAGCGCTGTACCGGATTCCCGTGAGATCGCCGCACCGAAGTCGTGGATCTGGATGTGCGCAGGCACCGTCTCGCGCAAGGCGCCGGCGCCGTAAGGCTGCGCACACGCGTCATGCTGGAGCGTCCGGTCCGCTGACCGTGCCGTGCCCCGCACGCGATCGGCCAGATTGACCAGCACGAGATGCCGAAGCGGCTCGACCCGGGGAAGGATCTCCGCGACTTTTTGCCAGAGATCGGTCCCGGGAAATGGCGCGAGCGTCACAAGCACGCTGGCACCGGCCGCGTTGAGCAGATGGCCTATCGCTTCGCCTTCCAGCAGCGGATTGATCGCGCATACGATGCCGGTCGCCTGCCCGCCCCAGATCACGAAATGCGTTTCGGGAAGATTGGGCAGCACGTAAGCGATCACGGAATTCGAATTCACGCCGAGGCGCGCGAACATGTTCGCCGTGCGCGTGATGTCCCGGACCAGCTCGCGATAGGTCCAGCATTCGGCGTCGCGGTGCGCGTCGGCGGTCATGAAAAAGGAGAGGGCAGGGGCGGACGGATCGATGGCCGCACCAGCGCAGATCATCTCGTACGTGCTGGTCGGAAGGTCCGGCGGAAGGCCCGTTGCTTCAATCGCAAGCACGTCGTCCCGGGTCGCGATGCCGTTCATGCTGCTTCGTCCACGATTTCGTTACGTTGCACGCCCAGATCGATCGTTCCGTCGGGGCTCGCGATCCGGGCTTCGACGATGTCTCCTGCCTTCAGATACTGCGCTCGCCCCGCCTGCACCTTCATGAACATCTTCCATTTGACGGATTCGGGAAAGAGCGCGACCGCTCGCTGCTTGAGCGGCGACGGGATGCTGAGTGCGCAGCCCGCCGGCGTGCCGGTCGCGAGCAGGTCGCCGGCGCGAAGGTCGTGCACGCCCGACAACTCGGTCAACGTTTCCGCCGGACCATAGACGAGGTTCGATGTCGAGTCCTGCTGACGCACCGCGCCGTTGACGGTCAGCGTCAGGTCGAGCGCTTTCAGCTTCGGGAAGTCACGCCGCTCGAGCAGGCACAGATAGGGGCCGACCGGGCCAAAGGTCCGGAAGCTCTTGCCCTTGTAGAACTGCATCTGCGGGATCTGGACATCGCGCGCGGAATAGTCGTTGACGATCACGGTGCCGGCGACATACTCGTGCAGGTTCGTGTCCGTGATCTGCCGGTGAGACGTGATGTTGCGTTTGAGGATGAGGCCGAGCTCGATTTCGTAGTCGAGAAACCTGACGTGCCGCGGTTTCACGACCTGGGAGTCGGCCGCGACGATGCAACTCGTCGCCTTCGTGAAGATCATGTTGAACTTCTTCGCGTCCGGATCCATGCCCGATTCGATCATGTGTTGGCGATAATTCGCGCCCTGGCAAACGAATTGCTGGTTGGCTGTTACAGGGGGCAGCCACTCCACATCTGTCTCCGGAATCGTCGGCCCGTCGAGCGCGACGAGCCGCTCAACCGGATTCGCCGCGAGAAAGCTCGCGGTTGTTTCGAAGTCGCCGGGAATCGGCGTGACGGCGCCGTTGGCGACCACACCCCATTGGGCGCGGCCGTTGTGCCGGAAGTGCAGGACATGCAGTGACATGAATGTGTCTCTCGTGAGTCGAACAGGCGGATGGGGATCAGGCGAACAATTTCGCCAGGGTCAGCAGCTTGCGGATCGTCAGATCGGGACTGCGGCGCAGGTTGCGAAGCAGCGCCGCAAGGCTCGAGGGCGTGAACCGGGGTTTCGTGAAGCTGCGTGGCATCGTCGGGCCCCACTGCGCCATCGCTTCGCGGCTGACTGCGTGCGTGCCCGTCGGCTCGTCGGCCGTGAACAGGTCGCCGTCGCAATAGTGTTCGTGCTTGTCGCCCCATGGATCCTGCCAGTAGTCGAAGATCTGGCTGCCCAGGATGTGCCGGCCGATGCCCCACGCGTGCGTCCACCCTCTGTCGCGGAGCATGCGCTGGCCCATGCCGACCGCGTCGGCGTCGACCAGTTCGTACGCGCTGTGGCTATACGTCGGCACGAACCCTTGAGCGAGCGCGAGCGTATGGTGATCGGCCGGCCTCTCGCCAAGATCGAGCCGCATGAATGCAACTGCGGGTGAGCCGTCCGGCAGCACCTGGACGTCGCTGGGGATGAATCCGAAATGTCGCGTGTACCACGCGCAGGTTTCCTGGAAGTCGGCCAGCTCGAGTACGACGTGCCCAAGACGAATGATCTCGGGCGCGTGTGCGGGTGGCCGCTGCGTCTCGTTGATCCGCACGGGCGCGTCGACCGAGTTGAATGGAAGCGGAGCACGATGCGGCAGCGTGTCGGCCCGTGTCTGGCCCGCGATCGCGTCGACCCGAAAACCCGACGGATCGACGAGCCGCACCCGATGGCCGCCGCCCGGCCAATCCGATGCCTCGATCTCCGACGCGCCAGGGAGTTTGGCGAGCGCCTCCAGATCGGCGCGACTGTCGACCCGCAATCCGAAGCCGACGAAGCGAGCCTTCGGCGCCCGGCGAACGACATAACAGAAGTGTGCGGTGCCGGTTCCGCGCAGCAGTAATTGCGTGTCATTCCGCAGCACCGTTCGGAGACCGAAGTCATTGAGAAAGTGCTCTGCCTCGTCGAGATCGGGGCGATCGAAGATCAAATAGGCGAGCGCCGATGCCTTCGTTGTGGGGTGAGGATGGCGAGCCGGTTGTGTGGTGGTCAGTTTCATGGCGGATGACAATCAGGCAGATCGAGTGACGCTCGCGAGGGCACACGCCGTCGCACCGAGGGGCTTGCCGCGCAACGGCAGGCATGCGATCGAATCGGGGCGCGACGTGACTGGCCGGCCCGTAAATATTGCGAAGTCGATCGTCGATTTCGCATGGAGGCGGCGCTTCACGGCGCAGGTGCCGGGAGTCCGCAGCGCTTCGTTGCCGAATGCGATCGCGCGTGGGGCGACGCGTATCTCGGCAGCCTCGTCGACGATCAAGACGTCGACTTCGTGACAGACCCGCCGATTGGCCATCGGGGCGCCGACTGCCTCGAATCCGGCAATCAGTGTGCCGAGCGCCAAAGGCAGCGCACGCTCCGCCAACGAGCGCGAGTTGTTGTGAATGGACGCGCGGGCGCCCGTGTGCAGTTGTGTCTCCACCGTATCTCCATTCGTCGTTCGATCGGTTCTCGAGGGTTTGTCAGTCACCTTTTGTGACATTAAAGTCATAGATGATAGTTTTGTCAATGTAGACATTTGAATCTATACTTGGGCACGAACAAGCATCGGAAACCTCATGACGAATACACCGAGTCGCCGGACACCAAAGCGCTCCGCTCCGGAAGCATCCAGTCCAGCGGTCGCTGAAGAGCGTGAGCCACGTGGCGCGCGCCGCAAGCGGGAGACCCGTGCCCGCCTGCTGGACGCCGCGCTCAGACTGATGGCGGAGAAGGGCATGGAAGGCGTCGCCATCAACGAAATCACCGAGGCCGCCGACGTCGGCTTCGGCTCGTTCTACAACCACTTCGAATCGAAGGAGGCGATCTACGCCACGCTGGTGGAATCGGTATTTGAGGAGTTCGCGGATTCGCTCGATCGCATGGCCAGCGGCTTGTCCGACCCGGCGGAAATCATCTCTGTCGCGGTGCGGCATACGCTGATGCGTGCCCGGCGCGAGCCGGTATGGGGACACTTCCTGATACGCGAGGGCTTTTCGGCGCGCGTCCTGACGCTTGGCCTGGGTCAACGCCTACTGCGGGACATCGAGCGCGGTATCGCCGAGAAGCGCTTCGTGGTTGCCGACCCGTTCATCGGCTTCCTTTCGGTGGGCGGTACGGTGCTGACCGCAATTGCCGCCGAACTCAACTTCGTCGCGCCGGGCGCGCCGGCGGCCGGTGTTCTCAAGGAACTCGGCTTCAACGGAGAGCATTTCCCGGAACGCACGGCGGCGACGCTCCTGCATATGCTGGGGCTCAAGCGTGCGGATGCCGAGAAGATCGCAAGCCGGCCGCTGCCGGTCGTGGAAACGGCCGAAACGGCACAGTGACTGACGGGGCGATGCAGGCGCCGGCGAGGCCATCCCGAGCGCTGGTGCGGTACCTGTCAGCCGACTTGCTGCGCCGAGCGTGGCGCATGTCGTCCAGTCGGTGCATGCCGACCGCGTTCGACCAGGTGCGTCACCGGAATTGAAAGCGCACGGCGGCGAATCTCGTCGCCGACAGGTGAGGCACAGCGATCGTCATAGAGGCTGGTGCCCCGTGTCGGACTTGCGTGCATGACCAGTCGGCTGCCGGGCACGGGAGCCGGCACATGGATGACGAGCGTGTTGATCATTCGGCGTCGCATTTGACGCCGGAGATGCTGCCCCCGCTGTCGTTGGCCGGGAGCGTGGAGAACCCCGTGGACGGGGAAGCGCGCGCGGTGAGTGCGGCCAGCTCGACGCACGCAATTCCGGATCGTCGAGGTGGCCGAACAACTGGTTCGCATGCGCCATGCGTGCCATTCAGATTGTTGTCGATCCCACCGCACTCAATCGGCTAGCGCTTTCCCGGTGGCGTCCTTGATTTTCGCCTTCCACTGCTTGCGGATTTCGGCCACGACCGGATCCGGAAGCGAGATGTAGTCGAGATCCGTGGCGGCCTGGTTGCCATTGCGGAACGCCCAGTCGAAGAACTTCAGCGTTTCCTTGCCCTGTTCCGGCTTGTCCTGCTTCGTGTACAGCAGCACGAACGTCGCGCCGACGACGGGCCATGCGTCCTTGCCCGGCTCGTCCGTCAGGATCTGGTAGAACGACTTCGACCAGTTCGCGCCGGCAGCAGCAGCCTTGAAGGTTTCCGTTTTCGGCTCGACCACCGCACCCGTCGAGTTCTTCAGCGCGGTGTAGGTCATGTTGTTCTTCTTCGCGTACGCCCACTCGACGTAGCCGATCGCGCCCGGCAGGCGCTGCACGAAGGCCGCGACGCCGTCGTTGCCCTTGCCGCCCGTGCCCGTCGGCCAGTTGACCGTCGTGCCTTCGCCGATCTTCGACTTCCACTCGCCGTTGACCTTCGACAGGTAGTTCGTCCAGATGAAGCTCGTGCCCGAGCCGTCAGCGCGGCGAACGACCGCGATGTCCGTATCCGGCAGCTTGACCTTCGGGTTCAGCGCGGCGATCGCCGGGTCGTTCCACTTCTTGATCTTGCCGAGGTAGATGTCGCCGAGCACCGGGCCCGACAGCGTCAGTTCGCCGGCCTTCACGCCCGGCACGTTGACGACCGGCACCACGCCGCCGACCACCGTCGGGAACTGGAACAGGCCTTCCTTCGCGAGCTCTTCATCCTTCAGCGGTGCGTCCGAACCGGCAAAATCGACCGTCTTCGCGTTGATCTGCTTGAGGCCGCCCGACGAACCGATGCCTTGATAGTTGACCCTGCCGCCGCCTGCCTTCCTGTACGCATCAGCCCATTTCGTGTAAATCGGAGCTGCAAACGTGCTCCCGGCACCGGTGATATCGGCGGCTTGACCGGCGGTGGCAACAAGAGCGAAGGTGCAGCAAATCAGGATCCGGATGTTCATGTACCACCTCCTGTCCGCGGTCGGCATGCCGGCCCACAGCTGGTTCCGATCTAGAAGTCTGATTTGTCGAGCTGGATGTGCCGGCCGTCGCTCGGCAATGCATGTTGATTGACCGCGATCGTGATCTTGTCGCGATTGCTTTCAAATGCCGTGAGCAACTGCTCCGGTGTCGCCGTGTTTGCGCCGAGCTTTTCTCGAATGATGTTGGCCGGGAGCTTGACCGCAACGTACCCCCAACCGGTGCCATAGGCAGAGAACGACAGGCTCAGATCGTCGCAGACGATTGGGTATGTCAGACAAGTGGTGTGGTCCGTCATGGCGCGCGGTGAGAGGTCTCGCATGGGAGGGTGATAGGAGTATTGCATCTGGATGTGAAAACTCAAGGAGCGTGCAACTGCCGGAAACGCTTAGTTCCCGCCACTTGCCACTATGGAGGCCAGCGCGCGATCGCCGTCGCGTTGCGCAGTGTCTTCAGCGGAAAAGCTGTGCTCGCTGAATGCGATCAGTTTGAAACCGCTTCCCGTGCGGCGAGGAATCGTGATGCCCCAATGCCAGCCCCCATCTTGTTCGAACACATGGAGGACCGGGGGCGACTGACTCAGTGAGGGTGAAGAAGTCGTCATGGCGTGCTCTCCCGTCATGGGGCGACTGCTGGGGAACTACATCGAGTGCGAACCCAGTCTACGAGCATTCTTGTTGCGCTGCAATATTCGGCTTGCCGTGAAAATTCCGATGCGCCAAGCGTCACAATTTTGAAATACCAATGTGCGCAGTGAGCGCTTCTGGCATATTGATGTGACGATTGTGAATCTTCGGAGGCTTTATGGACAGCGGTTCGCTTGTCTGGGCAGGGGTGCCGCACAACAGCGATGGTGTGGTCTTTCAGGTTCGAGTGGGGCGCGGACTTCAACGTTTTCATGTCGCACGCGCGGTTCTTGAAAAAGCGCTCGATCTTGAGCGATTGGCGTCCGATGCGCGCCAACTTGAATGCTTTTATGAGCAACTGAGCCCGATCCTGAGCGTCGCTCGGAAGGTGCGCTCGAAGGCCAAGGCGGATACTGTTTCTCTGAACATTGCCCATTTCTTGCGAACGAGCAATGCGCGCGCCGGGCAGGATTCTGCGGCGGCGACGCGCTGAGCGCCATGAGAGGTTGATGGCGTCAAGCCTTGGAGTCCCCCTCGTTGGACACTATCCGATTACTGCGTTCACTCGGAATTTGCGATGGTGCTGCGTTCCAATGGAGGATTCCCGGACGCACTGGGCGACGGCACGGGTCGTGCGGCCCGATCCGTTTGCGGCGACGTCGACCGACGCGCCAGCAACTCGGTATTCAACCAATGCGGCGCCAGTTTCGCGGCGCCTGAGTTCCGTCTCGAAGATCTTGCTGAAGCCGATGATCGGAACCGTGTCGACGATCCGGTCTGTCGCGTCGTCACGGCGCCGATTCAATCGTCGAGCGCGTCCGGCGCGCCGCGACCGACATCAGAGGGCACGTTCGGGCGCTTGAATGCGCCCGCACGGCAATCGGCCGGTGGCGCGGCGTGCGTGGCCGCCGTGCGAATGCCTGCGGCGATCCCGAGCGCAAGCGCATCGAGCGCGCGGCGATACGCATCGACGAGCGCATCGTAGCCCGCCGACGTATCGGCCCGAACGATGCTGCGGCACGTCAGTGCCGGCTGTCCGGCCGCGGAACTCACGCTCCAGGTCGCGTCGAGCAGCACGTGCGACGCCGGCCACGACTCGACACGCTGCATGTCCACCGCGACCCTGTAGACGGGCGTGCCGTCCGGGTGGGCGACGCGGTGAACATCGATCGTGCCGAGCATCGAGGCGACACGTGTCGACAGTCCGTCGCGCATTTCGTCGCCGAGCGGCGCGGCCCAGCGCTCCTGCTCCAGGATGTCGGCCCGCTGGGGGCCGCGCTGCACGACGAGCCGGTTGCCGTCCGCTGGCGTCGCGACGTGCACGGCCTGAATGTCGATCAGCCATGCGGGATGCGCGGCGGTGGCCTCAACACGCGCATCGTCTGCCACCGCGAGGGTGTGGAAATGCACCGGCGGCGAACCGCACGCGCTCAGCGCCGCGAGTGCGACGCACGTCGCGATGCGCGCCGACATGCGAAGCCGACCAAACGATCGTGCTTTCATTGGTGGTCCCCCTTGTTACCGAACAGCAGTGACTCGGGATGACGTTCCAGATAGTCCGCGAGCGCGTTCAACGACTGCAGCGTATGCGTGAGCGATTGCATCGCCTCATGCACGTCCGACTGCATCGGCGAATCCTGCCGCAACGTCGACTCCGCCGCGTTGAATGTGCGTTGCGCGGCGGCCAGCGTGTCACGCGCCTGCGGCACGACCTGCTCGTCGAGGTGGCCGAACAACTGGTTCGCGTGCGCCAGCGCGCCGTTCAGATTGTTGCCGATCCGGTCGAACGGAACCTGATCGAGCTTGCGCGCGATGTCGGCGATCTGCACTTGCAGTTCATCGAGAGTATTGGGCACGGTCGGCAGCTCGACCGGCGTATGGCGCACGTCCACGCTCGCGCGCGGCGCCTTCGGGAACATGTCGAGCGCGACATAGAGCTGACCGGTCAGCAGGCTGCCGGTGCGCAACTGTCCGCGCAGCCCCTGGACTACCAGGTGCTCGAGCAGTTCGTGGCCGCCGGCCGTATCGGGCGCGGGAAGCGCCGTATCGCTGTGCCGGCTCAGTCGCGACGGATACAGTGCCATCGTGACCTTCATGCTGAAGTTGCGCGAGTGTTCGTTGTACTCGATGCCGATGTTCGTGACCTGACCGAGCGCGATGCCCCGCAGATCGACCGGCGCGCCGACCGACAGCCCGCGCAGCGACTGGTCGAAGCGCATGACGACCATCAGCGGCGTGCCGTCGGGGTCGCGCATTGCGTCGGCTTCGTCGGGGGCGAGCCGGAACGGCGCATTGTCGGCTGCCTGCGGCGCGTCCGGTTGTCCGGGTGGCGACTGAAACGCGAGACCGCCGACGATCACGGTAGCCAGCGACTGCGTGTTGAGTTTCAGGCCGCTCGAATCGAGCCGCAGATCCACGCCGCTTGCGTGCCACCAGCGCGCATTGACGCTGACGTACTTGTCGTAGGGCGCCTTCACGAACGCCTGCACATCGACGCCGGTACCGTCCTTGTCGAGCGAGAAGCCGACCACCTGACCGACCTGCAGATGCCGATAGAACACCGGTGAGCCGATGTCGATCGAGCCCAGCGAGTCGCCGTGCAGCAGGAAGCGTCGACCCTGCTGGTCCGCGGTGACGGCAGGCGGCGTCTCGAGGCCGGTGAAATCTGTCTGCTTCTCCGATGAGCGGCCGAGATCCGCGCCGATGAATGCGCCGGAGAGCAGCGTGCCGAGACCGGAAATGCCGGTGGCGCCCACGCGCGGTCGGACGACCCAGAAGCGCGTGTCGCGGTTCGCGAAGCGCGCGGCGTCGCGCGTCAGTTGAATGCTGACGATCACGCGCTTGAAGTCGGGCGTGAGCGTAATGGTCTGGACGGAGCCGATATCGACGTCCTTGTAGCGGACCTTGGTCTTGCCGGCTTCGAGGCCTTCGGCGTTGGCGAACGTGACCGTGATCGTCGGACCGGTCGCGGCGACGGTCCGGATCACGAGCGACAGCCCGATCAGCGCGCACAGGAGCGGCACGATCCAGACGAGAGACGGAATCCAGCGGCTGCGCGGCCGGATCTCGGGTGGAGGAAAATCGAACGGAGACATCGTTTTGGAATTCGCGAGAAAGCGGGCGCTTGAGCCGGCTCAGGGTTGGTGATGGGCGGCGGCCGTGCGTGGCGCACCGTCCCAGATAAGCCGCGGATCGAACTGCATCGACGCGCACATCGTCAGCACGACCACGGCGCCGAACGCGAGCGCACCGGGCCCGGGTGTGATGTCGGCGAACGAGCCGAAATGCACGAGAGCGATCGTGAGCGCGACGACGAATACGTCGAGCATCGACCAGCGGCCCACGCGCTCGACCAGCCGATGCAGCCGGGCTCGTTCGAGCGGCCGCCATTGCGCGCCGCGATGGGCAGCAATCGCCTGAAAGGCGAGGATGGCGAGCTTGAGCATCGGCACGAGCACACTCGCGACGAACACGATGGCGGCTAGCGCCCAGTCGCCGGATGCCCAGAAGTACGCGACGCCGCCGAGAATCGTGTCGTCCTCGGCTCGGCCGAGCGACGTCGCGTGCATGACGGGCAACAGGTTCGCCGGGATATAGAGCAACGCAGCGGCAGCGACGAGCGCGCCCGTGCGCGCGACGCTGTGCGGGCGGCGTGCGTGCAGCGACGATCCGCAGCGTGGGCAGTGCGCGCCGCATGTGTGCGCCAGCTGCACGTGAGAGCACAGGTGGCAGGCGATCCACCCCGCGGTGCGGGCCGTCATGCCCGCCGATCCGCTGCTTTCGGTTGTCCGGGGCGACGCATGTCGCGTCATGTCGGGGCGGGGCGGTTTCATATGGTCGGCGTCGCCTGGCTGCAGCGCGGCGAGTTCGTCGTGCGCTTCCCACAGTCGGGCCGGTTCGATCGTCGACAGCATGCAGAGCATCACGGTAAGCCCGCCGAATGCGAATAGCGCAGGCCCGGCGAGCACGTGAGCGAGGCTCGTCAGTTTGACGATCGTGATGAGCACGCCGAGCATCAGCACCTCGACCATGCTCCACGGTCGCAAGCGGTGAATGCCGCGCAGCACCGGTGCGAAGCGGCGCGGTATGCGGCCCGCGCGCAACGGCACGAGTAGATACAGCCACGCGGCCAGTTCCAGCAGCGGGAACAACATCGTCGTGCAGAACACGAGTACCGCCACCACCGGCTCACCGTTCGACATTAGCGCGCGCACCGCGTCGCCGATCGTCGCGTGCGACGCGATGCCGGCTGCATCGAGCGCGACGATCGGAAAGGCCAGCGCGACGCAATACGTCACCAGCGCGGCGACCGTCAACGCGCACAGCCGGTCGAGGGAGCGGCGGCCGTGCGCCGCGCCGCTCACGCGCGCGCGGCATCTCGGGCAGTGTGCCGTCAGTGCACGCAGGCGAGGCGGACGCTGAAGCAGCAGGTCGCATTCGTGGCAGGCGACCAGGTTGTCGGATTTCATCGGGAATCAATCATGCGGGTAACGAAGGTCGGCACCGCGCGATGCACGGTACGCCGGGCATCGGGCGTCGAGATGGCGGACCGGTGCGGCCCGAAGGCACCGGCCGGTCCGTCGACGCAAGCAGCGGCTACTGCCGGGCCGCGACCGTCGTGCCGGTGTCGGGTGGCAGTTCGCCCATTGCCTGCAGCAGCGCCGCCGTATCGGTCATCCGGCGGCTCGCGGCACGCACCGCATCGAGCTCCGCGTTCAGATAGACCTGCTCGCTCGACCGTTGCGCGGACATCGGAACGGCACCCAACGTGCGGCGTTGCGCCGTTTCGTGGAACGCCTCGCCTGCCGCGCGCGCCGCGAGTTCGTTCGCGGCCTGCGCTTGCGCGTCGTTGTCCAGCGCGGCGAGCGAATCTGCGACGTCACCGAACGCGGACAACACCGCCGCCTTGTACTGCAGCACTGCGGCGTCGTACGCATCGCGCGACGCCCGCCGGTGCGCAAGCAATGCACCGCCGTGGAAGATCGGCTGCGACAGCCCGGCGCCGACGGCCCACAGCCCGCCCGCGCCCGACAACAGCGCCGGCCAGCTGAAGCCGCCGCGCCCCATCGTCGCGGTGAGCGACAGGCTGGGGAACAACTGCGCGGTCGCCTCGCCGACGTCCGCTGATGCCGCCTTCACGGCCGCCGCGGCCGCGCGGATGTCCGGGCGTGCTTTCAGCAGGTCGGACGGCACGACCACGGGGACGTGTTCCGGCAGCGCCAGGCCCGTGAATGACGGGACCGGCGGCGGCACGTCGGGCGTGCGGCCCAGCAGGATCGCCAGCGCGTGAACTGCGCTCGCGCGTTGCTGGCGCAGCAGCGGTAGCGTCGCGGCAAGCGACGCCGCGCCCTGCGTCGACGCCAGCGCCTGCACATGGGATACCGCACCGAGCGCGTAACGCTGCTGGTCCTCGGTTGCGGATGCCTCGGCGACGGCGATCAGGCGCTCCGTCAGCAGGATCTGGCGGTCGAGCGTCGCGGCGCGGATGGCGGTACCGACGATGTTGGCCGCCAGCGCACGCCTTGCCGCTTCGAACTCGCAACCGCGCACGTCGACGCGCGCGGCGCTTGCCTCGTTCGCGTATCGCGTGGCGCCGAACAGGTCGAAGGTGTAATGCGCCTGCAGTTGTCCGACAAACACGTTGTAGCGCAGGCTTTGCGCGCCTGCGCCGGAGATGTCCGGCGTGCGCGTGCGGGCGACCTGCGCATTCGCGTCGATCGACGGCAGCGTCGATGCGCCGATCTGCGCGCGCAGTTCCTCCTGCGCGGCGGCGAGCGTCTTTTCCGTCGCGGCCAGCGTCGGATTCGCGCGCAGGCCTTCATCGACCAGCGCGTCGAGCACGCTGGAGCGATACAGGCGCCACCATTGCGGGACAGGCGCGGCGCCGACGTCGAATTGCTGCGCGACGCCCGCCGCCTCGGCGGTGCGCGGCGCCTGGGGCGTCGCGCCGTAGTGCGCCGGCGACGGCATCGCGGGTGGCGCACTGCTCGGGGCCATCGCACAGCCGCCCAGGCCAAGCGCCGCGCTGACGGCCAGCAAAGATGTGATACGAGAGAGTTTCATCAGCATGTCTCCGAGGACGCGACGTCCATTGCGCGCGACTCGCGTTCGTCGGCGCGCACCTTGAAGCAGGTCGCATAGAGCGCCGGCAGGAAGAAGATGGTCAACACCGTCGCGATCGTGATGCCGCCCATCAGCGCGGTGGCCATCGGGCCGAAAAAGCCGGAACGCAACAGTGGAATCAGCGCCAACACGGCGGCCGCGGCGGTCAGCATGATCGGCCGGAAGCGGCGCACGGTTGCACCTACGATTGCGGTGAAGCGTGGCTGCCCGGCCGCGATGTCCTGGTCGATCTGATCGACCAGGATCACGGAATTGCGCATGATGATCCCGAACATCGCGATCACGCCGAGCAGCGCGACGAAGCCGAACGGCTTGCCGAACAGCAGCAGCGCGGCGACGACGCCAATCAGGCCGAGCGGCGCCGTCAGCACGACGATGAAGGTGCGCGAGAAGCGTTTGAGCTGGATCATCAGCAACGTCAGCACCGCGATGATCATGAGCGGCATCTCCGCGTTGATCGACGTCTGGCCCTTCATGCTTTCCTCGGCCGCGCCGCCGATCTCGATCCGGTAACCGGCCGGCAAGGTGGCGCGTAGCGTCGACAGGGCGGCGTCGAGGTCGCGCGTCACGCCGATGCTCGGCGCTTCGCCGCGCACGTCAGCTTGCACGGTGACCGTCGGCTGGCGGTCGCGTTCCCAGATCACGCCATATTCGAGCGTGTCGCGCACATGGCCGATCGTGCCGAGCGGCACCGGACCGTGCGGCGTCGGGATCGCGAGGCCCGCGAGCTTCGACGGGTCGATGCGTTCGCTTTTCGGCGCGCGCAGGTCGACGTCGATCAGCTTGTCGCGCTCGCGATACTGCGTGACCGTGTAGCCTGACAGCGTCATCGCGAGGAAGCTGGACACGTCTTCCGACGTCACGCCAAGCTGGCGTGCCTTCAGTTGATCGATCTCGAACGACACCGATCGCTCGGCCGGCTCGTCCCAGTCGAATTGCACGTTGCGCGTGCGGTTGTCGGCGCGCACCTTGTCCGCGACCTTTTCCGCGATGCCGCGTACGGTCGCGATGTCGTCGCCGCTGACGCGGAACTTGATCGGAAAGCCGACGGGCGGCCCGTTCTCGAGCCGCGCGACGCGCGTGCGCACGGTCGGAAAGCGGCTTGCGAGCGTCGCTTCGAGCCAGTGCGACAGCTGGTCGCGCGTCTCGACGTCCTTGCCCGTGATCACGAATTGCGCGAAGTTCGGCTGCTGAAGCTGTTGATCGAGCGGCAGATAGAAGCGCGGCGCACCGGTGCCGACGAAGTCCACGACGTGATCAATTTCAGGCCGACCGTTCAGCGCCTTCTCGAGCCGCTTTGCCTCACGCAGTGTCGCGTCGAACGAAGCGCCTTCCGGCAAGCGCATGTCGACGAGCAGTTCGGGCCGCTCCGAATTCGGGAAAAACTGCTGCGGAACGCGCGTGAAGGCGACCATCGCGATCGCGAACAGCACGGCCGTCACGCCGAGCACGACCCAGCGGCGGTCGATGCAAGCGGAGATCCAGCCCGACAGCCGGCGGTAGAACCCCGTGTCGTACACCTCGTCGCCATGCGCGTGACCGTCGCGATGCGTGTGCTCCGGCAGCATGTGATAGCCGAGCAGCGGCACCAGCACGACGGCCGCGAACCACGACACGATCAGCGAGATCGCCGATACCTCGAAGATCGAGCGCGTGTATTCGCCGGTGCTCGATTTCGCGAGCGCAATCGGCAGGAAGCCCGACACGGTGACGAGCGTGCCCGTCAGCATCGGGAACGCCGTGCTCGTGTACGCGAATGCGGCGGCGCGCGTTCGGCTCCATCCCTGCTCGAGCTTCACCGCCATCATCTCGACGGCGATGATCGCATCGTCCACCAGCAGCCCGAGCGCGAGCACCAGCGTGCCGAGCGACACCTTGTCGAGGCCGATGCCGAACGCGTGCATGCACAGTGCCGTCACGGCGAGCACGATCGGAATCGTGATGACGACGACCATGCCGGTGCGCAGGCCGAGCGACACGAGGCTGACGACGAGCACGATCGCGACGGCTTCTCCGACCGCTTCGACGAAGTCGTCCACCGAGTGCTTCACGGCATGCGGCATGCTGGACACCGCGGCCAGCTTCAGACCGGCCGGCAAACCGCGCTGCAGCTCGGCTGCCTTCGCGTCGAGCGCCTTGCCGAGATCGATCACGTCACCGCCTTTTTGCATCGTGACGCCGATGCCGAGCACGGCGTGACCGTTCGTACGCATCTGCGTGACCGGCGGATCGTCGTAGCCGCGCGTGACCTTCGCGACGTCGCCGAGCCGGAACGTCCGGCCGTTCACCTCGATCAGCAGGTCGGCGAGCGCCTGCGTGTCCTTGAACGCGCCGCTCGGGCGCACGAACACGCGATCGTCCGCCGTCGTGATCGTGCCGACCGGCGCGACCGCGTTTTGCGCATCGATCGCCTGCGCGAGCTGCTGCGGCGTGATCGCGAGCCGCGTCAGCTGCGCGTTCGAGATCTCGACGAATACGTGCTGCGCGGGATCGCCGAAGTAGTCGACCTTCGCGACACCCGGCACACTCAACAGCACGGTGCGCAGCTTGTCTGCGTAATCGTGCAGTTGCGCGGGCGAGTAGCCGTCGCCTTCGAGCGCATAGATATTGGTATAGACGTCACCGAATTCGTCGTTGAAGAACGGGCCGACGACGCCCTTGGGCAGCGTCGCGCGGATGTCGCCGACTTTCTTGCGAACCTGGTACCAGGTTTCCGGCACCTGATCGACCGGCGCCGAATCCTTCATCGCGAAGAAGATCATCGACTCGCCGGGCCGCGAATAGCTCTTGATGTTGTCGACGTACGGTGCGGCCTGGAGCTGGCGGCCGATCCGGTCGGTGACTTGTTCCTGCACCTCGCGCGCCGTGGCGCCCGGCCAGTAGGTCTGGATCACCATGGTGCGGAACGTGAACGGCGGATCCTCCGATTGCGCGAGTCGTGTATAGCCGATCACGCCGAAGATCGTCGCGAGGCCGATCAGGAAGATCACCAGTTGCTGATGCTTCAGCGCCCACGCGGAGAGGTTGAAACGGCCGCCGTCGTGCGATGCCGCGCCGGTTCGAGCGAGCGTGCCGTCGGTCGACGGCTGGTGTTCCGGAGCGTTCATGATGCGAAGTCCTCCGCATGCAGCGGCGGCACGACACGCACGTGCTGGCCGGCGCTGACCGTGTGAACGCCTTGCATCACGACACGTTCGTCGTCCGCGAGACCCGACGTGACGGTGATCGTGCGTTCGTCGTAGCGTCCGACCGACACCGGGCGCAGCTCCAGCGTGTCGCTGCCCTTGCGGACGACCCATACGGCCGGCGCGTCGCCGCGATGAAAGAGCGCGGTGGCCGGGAGCGTGACCGCGTGGTCCGCGGCAGTGTCGGCGGCGCCGTCGAAAGTAACGCTTGCGGTCATCCCGGAGCGCACGTCCGGCCCCGGCGCGAGCAGCGTCAGCTTCACGCGCCAGGTGCGGCTCTGCGGATCTGCGGCCGCCGCGACTTCGCGCACGCGTGCGTCGAGCACCTTGCCCGGCAGGGCCGTCAGGCTGACGTGTGCGGTGCGGCCGACCGCGAGATCGCGCAGGTCGCGCTCCGCGACGTCGCAGACGATGTCGAGGTCGCCGCTCCAGTCCAGATGAAACACCGCCTGGCCGGGCTGCACGTTCTGCCCGGTATCGGCATCTTCCGACGTGATGACGCCGTCGTGATCCGCGACCAGCGTCGCGTAGCGCAGCTGATCGCTCGCGAGCGCCATTTGCGCGAGTGAGGAATCGCGTTGCGCGACCGCCGATGCATACGCGTCCTGCGTCGTCTCGAGCTGCGCGGGTGCGATCAGGTTGGCCTGAGCCTGGGCGCGGTCGCGATCCAGCTGCTGCTTCGCATAGGCAACGCGATGCTCGGCGGCATCGAGCTGCGCGCGCGCGTTCAGCAGCGTGTTGTGCAGATCCGCCGGATCGAGCATCGCGAGGGTCTGGCCGGCCTTGACGGTGTCGCCGATCCGCACGCGGCGCTCGACGATCTTGCCGCTGACCCGAAACGACAGCGGCGTCGAATAGCGCGCCTGAACCTGCGCGGGCAGCACGCGCTGCACTGCGCCGTTGTCCGCATGAACGGGCAGCGCGACCACCGGCTGCAGTTCGGGCGCGGGGGCTTCGTGCGAGTGGCACGCCGTGAGGAGAATCGCACAGCAGGCGAACGCAATCGGAGCTCGCCGAAGCGGCGGCGCGATGCGTGTCAGAAACGGGCGCGTCGAAGTCAGCGCGTCAAGACCGGGTGATTTCACGATGTTTCCAAGACAAGTGAGGGCCAACTGAAAAGAGGTCGGCGACCACGGCGGGTCGCCCTGGTTCATGCAGGCGCATGGAGTGTTTCCGCGGCGGTACGCCTGGCGATCAATCAGTACTCCAATGTTCCGGGTGCAGACCATTCCATTTGCCGACATGGCGCGGCTCCCGCCTGGCGATAGCCGCGCATGCGCCGACGCGGCCGTCCGCACGTCGCCGACGCTCGCTAGCGTGGGGTGGACGGTGTCTGGACAGGGACCGGCTCTGCGATGACCGAGATTAGACTCATAACTGATAATGTTGTCAAGTATGAGAGAAAAATCTAGAATTGCCCCATGCAGAACATTCTTTCGAAAAAGGGAGGCGCGCTCATGGGCGACGCACCGGTCCGGCCCCGCCGGTCGAACGCATCAGCGGGCGAGGCGGAGCAGCGTCAGCCGCGCGGCGCCCGGCGCAAGCAGGCGACGCGGATGCGCTTGCTGCAGGCGGCGTTCAGCCTGATGGCGGAAAAGGGCAGGGACAACGTGGCGATCAGCGAGATCACCGAGGCGGCGGATGTGGGGTTCGGCTCGTTTTACTACCACTTCGAATCGAAGGACGGCATCTTCGCCGCGCTGACGGAGTGGGTGTTCGACGATTTCGCGGACGGGCTCGAGCGTCTGGCGAGCGGATTGTCGGATCCGGCGGAGGTCGTTTCCGTCTGCGTGCGCCACACGCTGATGCGCGCGCGCCGCGAGCGGCTCTGGGCGCGGTTCCTGATGCGGGAGGGACTTTCCGAGCGCGCGCTCGGCCACGGGCTGGGCCAACGCTTGCGGCGGGATAGCGAGCGAGGAATCTCGGCGCGCCGCTTTGTCGTCGGTGATCCGTTCATGAGCGTGCTCGCGACGACGGGGACGATCCTGGCGGTGATTGCTGCGGAGTCCTACGCGGCGGCGGGCGCGGCACGAAAGCCGATGGAGGACGAGGGCAAGTTCCCCGAGCGAGCCGCGGCGATGGTATTGCAGATGCTCGGCCTGACGTGCGCCGAGGCACTTGAGGTGGCGAACCGACCGTTGCCGCCCGGCGACTTCGCCCGTCAGGTAAGAGAATCCGCCTCGCCGGACAACTCAACCTTGTCGTCGCGGCAACGATAGATGCTTGTCGAGTTCCGCACGATACGGCTCGTCTGCGTACCAGGGAACCGCCCCCAATTGCGGCAAGCTGGCTGCGCGCGTTATGCATTCTTCGAACCATGTCGACACAAAGCCCGCCGGCGCTGTCAAGCGAGGCTGGGCTAGCGATGGCAATCGCAGGCGCACTGCTAACATGTGCGATGCCGGTTTTTGCCGACGTTTCCGGCACGCCGGTCGGCATATGGCAGACGATCGACGATCACACTCACCAGCCGACCGCC
The DNA here is from genome assembly GCF_003858025.1 of Burkholderia sp. Bp9004. Lineage (NCBI taxonomy): Bacteria > Pseudomonadati > Pseudomonadota > Betaproteobacteria > Burkholderiales > Burkholderiaceae > Burkholderia > Burkholderia sp. Bp9004. The sequence continues at coordinate 391,773 of NZ_QTQD01000001.1, forward strand.
CTTGTACAGATTACGCAGAACGGTGACGGTACGTTCAGCGGCAAGATAATCAAGGACTCAGTCTGTCATTTTCGAACACCAATAATCATAAGGATTCCGTCATGTCCGATACTTCCCGTAGCCGTACATCTGCTGCGGGGCAGGCCGAACTAGTCAAAAAATGGGTTCAATATTTCGGCGCAACCGACCCCAAAGAAATTGATCTTGGAGCGTTGACGGTTATCCATGCGTGGGCCATGGACGGTTTGGAGCCGAATGATAAAAGGAGAGAACGATAGTCGGCCCCGCAGGGAACAACAGTTGCCGGCGCTATCGTATTCGATGATCTCCGATATCCTCCAGGTGGCCGTCGGCGCCCGATGTCAATTTGACTTGGCGGAGCTGTCGTTACCATGATTGCGAGCGCGGCTCGCGCGCTGTCGCCGGGGGCCTCAGTGTCGCGAGAATCTTGTCGCGGCATACCGTCAGGATTTCGTCGGCCAGTGGAGAATCATCCGGGCACGCGCGCGACAACACGATGGCGCCGACCGCATGCGCCATGATGTCGAGGCAGTTGGCTCGGGCCTCTGCCGCGTCTGCACCGTCTGACGAATCACGTTCTTGGACTAATGCCGCCAGCAGTCTTTCGATGCCGTCCGCGAATGTGGCTCGGACCGCTTCGGGTTGACGCGCGGCATCCCCACCCAGCGCGGCCATCGTGCATCCGGTTGCGCGCGAGTCGCGGTGCTCGCGCGCGAGATACTGCCGCACGAACTCCGATGCGTCGACCCCGGCCGATAGCGCAACGGTTTGCGCCATGCCGCAGGCCGCCGATTCGGCCATCAGATCGGTCTTTGAGCGGAAGTGTTTGTAGAAGCCGCCGTGGGTGAAACCAGCTGCGCCCATCAGATCCGCTACTCCGACCCCATCAAAACCGCGCTCCCTGAACAGTGTCGACGCTGTTTCAACAACGTGGGCCCGATTGGCCTGGGCCTGTGCCTTGGTGACTTTCACTTTCCTCTCCGTTGGCGCGTTCCTGTCTGATGGCCTGACTATACATTGATGTTGGTCGTCATCAAAGTATTGACACGTTAGATTATGATCGTCATCATTGAGCCATTCCCACCATCCGACGCTGGAACGACATGTCAGAGAAATCGCTTTTCGAGCCGTACGCCCTCGGTGGCCTGACGCTCGCCAATCGCATCGTCATGGCACCGCTGACTCGTAACCGTGCCGGCGCCGGGCTGGTGCCCAGCGAGTACGCCGCGACCTACTACGCCCAGCGCGCCTCGGCCGGACTGATCATCACCGAGGCCACCCAGGTTTCGGCCCAGGCCCAGGGCTATCAGGACACTCCCGGCCTGTACACGCGCGAGCAGATTGCTGGCTGGCGTAAGGTCACGGATGCCGTACATGCCAAGGGTGGACGCATCTTCGTGCAGCTCTGGCATGTGGGCCGCGTCTCGCACACTGACTTGCAACCTGGCGGCACGGCGCCGGTCGCACCTTCCGCTATCCGCGCTGAGACGAAGACTTTCGTCAACAACGGATTTGCCGACGTGTCCGAGCCACGCGCCTTGGAACTCACCGAGTTGCCGGGCATCGTGAACGACTTTCGACAGGCTGCGGCCAACGCGATTGCCGCCGGTTTCGACGGCGTGGAAATTCACGGCGCCAACGGATATCTGCTGGAGCAGTTCATCAAGGACGGGGCCAACCAGCGCACCGACGACTACGGCGGCTCGATCGAAAAACGTGCGCGCCTGCTGCTGGAAGTAGTCGCCGCCGTGGTCAAGGAAATCGGCGCAGAGCGCACGGGCGTGCGCATTTCGCCCGTTTCGCCGGCCAACGGCATTTCCTGCAGCGATCCGCAAGCGCAGTACGACTACATCGCCGAACAGCTCAGCGCACAAGGCATCGTCTATCTGCACGTGGTCGAAGGCGCGACTGGCGGCCCACGCAATGTGGCGGCATTCGACTATGACGCGCTGCGCCGCCGTTTCATGCAGACCTATCTGGCCAACAACGGATACGACCTGGAATTCGCCACCACTCAACTCAATGAGGGCAGAGCGGACTTGTTCGCGTTTGGCCGTCCGTTTATCAGCAACCCGGACCTGGTCGAACGCCTGAAGCACGGCGCACCCCTGACGCAATTCAACCCGGCGACGCTCTATGGCGGTGGCGCGGTGGGCTACATCGATTACCCGACGATTTCCGGTTAAGGCTCGTGCTCTTGATCAAGCCTCAGCCAGAAGAACCCTTGCAAAGGAAAGTACCCATGACCACGCTTCCGACAGTCCTCATCACCGGCGCCTCCAGCGGCATCGGTGCCACCTACGCCGAGCGCTTCGCTCGGCGTGGCCATGACCTCGTTCTCGTCGCCCGCGACAAGGCGCGACTCGATGCGTTGGCAGCGCGCCTGCGGGAGGAAACCGGTGTGGCGGTAGAAGTGCTGCAGGCCGACCTGACCCAGTCCACCGATCTGTCCGCGCTCGAGGCTCGTCTGCGCGATGACGATCGAATAGGAATTCTGATCAACAATGCCGGCGTGGCTCAGTCGGGCGGCTTCCTGCAGCAAACCCCTGAAAGCATCGAACGCCTGATCACGCTCAACACGACGGCGCTGGCGAGGCTTGCAGCCGCGGTCGCGCCACGCTTCGTGCAGTCCGGTAACGGCTCGATCGTCAACATTGGCTCGGTGGTAGGTTTCGCGCCCGAGTTCGGCATGTCGATCTACGGCGCGACCAAGGCATTCGTGCTGTTTCTGTCGCAGGGCCTGAATCTCGAGTTGTCGCCCAAGGGTGTTTACGTGCAAGCCGTCCTGCCGGCGGCGACGCGCACGGAGATCTGGGAGCGCGCCGGGGTCGACGTGAACACGCTGCCCGAGGTGATGGAAGTGGGCGAGTTGGTTGATGCCGCACTGATCGGGTTCGACCGTCGCGAACTGGTCACGATCCCGCCGCTGCACGTAGCCGGGCGGTGGGACGCGCTGGATGGCGCTCGCCAGGGACTGCTTTCGGATATTCGACAGGCACACGCGGCCGAGCGTTATCAGCTCCGCGCCTGACCACTCAATTGCGGCAAACGGCGGAACGACGGATACCACGATGACCGACACCCGATCCAAGGAAGCCACGCACGAACGCTTCGTCGACGTTGACGCGCGCCGCCGACGAAGCGCCGTTATCCGAATCGATGGTTGAGGCCACACTCGAGTTTCCGGGTTGCGGCGCGGATTCAAGTCCCACCGTTTTCCCCGTCAGCATGACGCTCGACATATGAAAGCAGCGCCCAAGGAGTCAATGATGCAGAGCGTCAACCCGGACACCCAATCGACAACGTCGTATACGCGGGCACCAAACAAGTTCGTCAACGCGGCTGGAACCCAGTTCGCCTACCGTGAACTGGGTCCGCACGGCGGCATTCCTTTGGTTTTGCTGAACCATTGGGGCGCCGTGCTGGACAACTTCGACCCGCGCATCGTCGATGGCTTGGCTCAGACACATCGCGTCGTCGCCATCGACTATCGAGGAATTGGCTTATCCGGTGGCATCGCGCCCGTGACCGTGGACGAGATGGCGCGCGACACCATCGCGCTGATTCGCGAAATGGGTTTCGATCGAGTCGATCTGCTCGGCTTCTCGCTTGGCGGCTTCGTCGCGCAGGACGTGGCGCTCAAGGCGCCGGGCTTGGTGCGCAAGCTCATACTCACTGGCACGGGCCCCGCCGGCGGTCACGGGATTGATCGTGTGGGCGCTGTGTCCTGGCCACTCATGCTCAAAGGCCTGCTAACGCTGCGCGATCCGAAGGCGTATCTGTTCTTCACGTCCACGACCAACGGCCAGCACGCGGCAAGCGCCTTCTTGAAACGGTTGAAGGAACGTAAGTCTGGCCGCGACAAGGGGCCGACACCTCGCGCCTTCCTTCGTCAACTCAAGGCGATCAAGGCGTGGGGCCAGCAAGCGCCACAGGATCTCGCCAGCCTGCCCATGCCTGTCCTGATCGCCAATGGGGATAACGACATTATGGTGCCCACCGCGCTCAGCCACGATATGGGCCGCCGCATCCCCCAGGCGCAACTCGTCATTTATCTGGACGCCGGCCACGGCGGAATCTTCCAGCATCACACCAACTTCGTACCCATGGCACTGGAATTTCTATCGCAATGAATACCTTGTGGACCAGAGGCGTATGACGTTTCTCGCGAATACAAAGCACCATCGGAGCAAGCGCAACATGAAAGCACTCACATTCAAACGCTATGGCAAATCACCCGAGATCGGGTTCGCCGAGGTGCCGCGCCCCACGCTCAAGCCCGACGAACTGCTGGTTGAGGTTCACGCCGCAGGGGTGAACCCGATCGACAACATGATTCCAACGGGAATGTTCAAACCCGTCCTGAAGGTCCAACTGCCCGCGACCATGGGCAGCGATCTGGCCGGCATCGTGATCGATGTCGGCAGCCGCGTCACTCGCTTCAAGAAAGGCGACGCCATCTTTGCAAGTCTGTTCGACCTTGGAAGAGGATCCATCGCCGAATTTGCCGTGGTACCGGAGAGCGCTGCGGCCCCGAAACCGGTTAATCTGGACTTCGTGCAGGCCGCCTCGGTTCCAATGGTCGGGCTCACTTCATGGCAAGCACTGAAGGAGCGTGCCAATCTTCAACCGGGTCAGAAGGTGTTCATTCCTGCGGGGTCCGGCGGTATTGGAACGTTTGCGATCCAACTGGCCAAATATTTCGGCGCCAAGGTGGGAACCAATACCAGCACGGGTAATATCCCGTTGGTGAAAAGCCTGAGCGCGGACGAAGTAATCGACTACAAGAAGCAAGCGTTCGAGAAAGTGCTGCGCGACTACGATGTGGTGCTTGGCACGATTAGGGGTGACGCGGTTGAAAAATCGGTAGGAATCTTGAAGCCGGGCGGGAAGATCGTCTCTCTTATCGGTCCGCTGGACGCAGCGTTCGCCCGTGCTCGCGGGCTGAACCTCGTCCTGAAGTTTGTATTCGGTCTGATGAGCCGCAAGATCATGCGTCTTGCGAGGAAGCGGGATGTCACCTACTCATTTCTCTTCGTACGCCCCGACGGTGCTCAACTCGCCGAGATCGGCAAACTGCTCGAATCCGAACGTATCCATCCGGTGATTGACAAGGTGTTTCCGTTTGAACAAGCAAAGGAAGCGCTTGAGTACCTGGCGCAAGGACGCGCGAAGGGTAAAGTCGTGGTCAAGATCAAGTAAGGTACCAACGACGGCGGGCGGTTGGCACAACTGATTCACAAGGCCCTGCACACCAAGCCCGCGGATGGCTCCACGTACTGGAGCATGCGCACGATCGCCGCCGAAACCGCCATTTCGCCAACTGGTGTGCATCGTTACTTCAAGCTGCTGGGCCAGCAACCGTATATTCCTGTCCTTCCTGCACGAAATCGACAAGGCCGTGCCAGCCGAACTCGACGTGCATTGCATCGTCGACCTACAGCAGTCACAAGCATCCGAAGGTCAAGGCGTGGCTGGCGACACGCCCCCGCTGGCACATGCATTTCATTCCCACCTACAGTTCGTGGCTCAACCTGGTCGAACGCTTCTTTGCGTTGATCACCGTCAAGGCAATCCATCGCGGCTCGTTCGGCTCGGTCAGCCACCCAGGAAAGCAGGGAGGAATAGCGATCTACTACGACCATCGCATCCAGCTGTTCGGTCGGCGTGGTTACAAATTTCCCGACTGCAGTCGCAAACCGTTCAATAGCGGAGTGCATTTTCAGGCAGCAGGACTCGGTCTCAATTCATGTCGATGAGCGTGGCGCGAGGCCGCCGAGCCGTGCTGGGCAAGACCTGTATAAGGCGCACCAAAGGCAGGGTTACAAAATTGTGCAAACGGACGACGGCGATGCCAAACGCGAGACCGGCGACCACTGATCTCGACATTATAGAAATAATGTCAAATCAACCGCGACTGATGATTGGATATTTAACGGTTTACGTTATATTATTCACGAAACTATCGACGCAACCTGCCATGTCCGACCTTGCTGCCGACGAATCCCGCCTGATCGCCGAAATCGACCGCCTGAAGGCCGATTTCCCGAAAACCCGCGAGCTGTATCGCGAGGTCTGCGCATTGATGTTCTTCCGCTTCGGCATCACGCCCACCGCGAACCGCCTGTACCAGCTCGTGCGCAAGGGCAGCATGAGCACGCCGACGGCGGTTCTCGGCGAGTTCTGGGCCGAGTTGCGGGAGAAGAGTCGGGTGCGCATCGAGCACCCCGACTTGCCGGCTGACCTGCAGGCTGCGGCCGGCGAGCTCGTCGCCGCGTTGTGGAGTCGCTCGACTGCCGATGCCGCCGCAGCGCTCGATGCACTGCGCGCCGAAGTCGAAGCCGAACGAGCGGCGGCGAAGGCGGAGGTCGCTGCATTGCAAACCGACCTGTCCCGTACCGAAACCGCGCTGGAGCACCGCACGAGCGCGTTGCTGGCGGCCCAGGTGCGCATCCAGGAGCTCGAGCAGGCAAGGGCGGCCGACGAAGCGTCGCACCGCGCGCTGCAGGCGGAAGTCGAACGGCTGAAGTCCGACAATGCAGACGCCGATCGTGCGCTGGCGCAAGCGCGCGCCGATTTCACGTCGCAGCTCGACCGGCTGCGCGACGACGCGGGCCGGGCGGAGGAACGCTTGCGAGCATCGGAGAAACGGGCGCTTCAGGAGATCGACCGCGAACGGCTCGCGGCCGCGCGCGTTCAAAAGGAACTCGATGCGGCCGCGACGCGCGCCGAACAGCGCGATACGCAGCACCGCAAGGATCTCGCGGCGCTGCAGGCGCAATTGGCCGACACGCAGCACCGCTGCGGGGTGCTTGAAGGCCAGCTCGACGGCGCCCGCGCGGCCAATGCCGCGTATGTCGGTGAACTCGATGCATTGCGTGCGGAACGCGCATCACGCGCCCCCGTGCGCAGGGCGCCCGGTCGGCCGGCGGGCGGCAGTCTGCGTGCGGCGAAACCGGTCGCCAGGAAGCGCGCTCCCAAACCCGCGTGACATGGGCGCCACGGTACGGCGATAACGCATCCGCGACGCGGTGCGATTCGGGTAAAGTGCCGCTCAACTCGCCGGCTCGACGTTGCTAGACGACCGGTCTAATCGTTGTTAAGATACGCCATCATGAATGCATCTTCAGGCGCGGAAGTCCGCCAGCACATTCTGAATATCGCGAAGCCGATCATGCTCCACAAGGGGTTCTCGGCGGTCGGTCTGAACGAGATTCTCGCCGCGGCGGGCATCCCGAAGGGCTCGTTCTACCATTACTTCGGCTCGAAGGAGGCGTTCGGCGAGGCGCTGCTCGAATCGTATTTCGAAGGCTATCTCGAGCATCTCGACAACCTGCTCGGCCAACAGGCCGGCACGGGTGCGCAACGCCTGATGACGTACTGGGGCAACTGGCTGCACACGCAGTGCGCGGACGATCCGGAAGGCAAGTGCCTCGCGGTGAAGCTCGGCGCGGAAGTGTCCGATCTGTCGGAGGCAATGCGCGCGGTGCTGCGGCGCGGCACCGGCCAGATCATCGAGCGGCTCGCGGGCGGGATCGAGGCCGGGCTGGCCGACGGTTCGCTGAGCGGCGTCGACGATCCGGCGCATACGGCCGCGATCCTTTACGAGCTGTGGCTGGGTGCGACGCTGCTGGAGAAGATTCACCGGAACCGCAAACCGCTCGAACGCGCGATGCTCGAAACACGGCGGATGCTGAACCTGCCGTCCTTCGAGCCGGACGGAGCGCAGTCGTAACGTGGGCGCGCGCAGGCGCGCCTTGTTTTTTGGGTGAATACTAGACGACTGGTCTACTTACACTGAAATCCCGTTGCTTTACCCGTAAGGCTGCGGCTCCGCCGGCCGACTGGCTGGCACGGCTCGCAGCCTCGCATCAAGGTTGTCCAAGTTGATCCGATCGTGCCCGGTGCACGTCCCTTCCTGTTGACGGAGGTTCCCATGCCGCAAAGCAAGGCAGCAAACCGCAGAATCATCCTGAACGCGCGCCCGGTCGGCGCGCCCACCCCGAACGACTTCCGTACCGAGACCCTCGACGTGCCGGTGCCCGGCGCCGGTCAGGTGCTGTTGCGCACGGTCTGGCTGTCGCTCGACCCGTACATGCGCGGCCGGATGAGCGACGCGCCGTCGTATGCACCGCCGGTCCAGCTAGGCGACGTAATGGTCGGCGGCACGGTCAGCCGTGTCGTGGCATCGAACCTGCCCGCGTATCGCGAAGGCGACCTGGTCGTCGCGGGCGGCGGCTGGCAGGACTATTCGCTGTCCGACGGCAGCGACCTCATTGCGCTCGGCCGCGACTTCCCGCATCCGTCGCATGCGCTCGGCGTGCTCGGCATGCCGGGGTTCACCGCGTACACCGGGTTGCTGAAGATCGGCGAGCCGAAGGCGGGCGAAACCGTGGTCGTGGCCGCCGCGAGCGGGGCGGTCGGCGCGGTGGTCGGCCAGATCGCGAAGCTGAAGGGCTGCCGCGTGGTCGGCGTCGCAGGCGGCGCAAACAAGGTCGCATACGTGAAGGACACGCTCGGCTTCGACGAGTGCGTCGATCACCGCGATCCGCAATTTGCAGAGAAACTGAAGGCCGCCTGCCCGAACGGCATCGACGTCTATTTCGAGAACGTCGGCGGTGCCGTGTTCGACGCGGTGTGGCCGCTGCTCAACGATCATGCGCGCGTGCCGGTGTGCGGAATCATCGCGCATTACAACGACGCGGCGTACGACGACACCGCGGTATCGAGCGGCCGCGACCGCGTGCCGGCGCTGATGGGCACGATCCTGCGCAAGCGCATCCGCATGCAGGGGTTCATCATTCTGGATCACTATGCGACCGGCTATGCGCCGTTCCTGAAGGAGATGAGCGAGTGGGTCGCGCAGGGCAAGGTGAAGACGCTCGAAGATGTGGTCCCCGACCTCGCCGAAGCACCGCAAGCACTGATCGGCTTGCTCGCCGGCAAGAATTTCGGCAAGGTCGTCGTGCGCGTGGGTCCGGACGAACTGGCCTGACACCGGCGCAAGACGACACACAACGATTGCACGCTGGCGTCGCGAGACGCCAGCTTGTGGCATGCTCGATTCCGTTTCGAAAGGAGTGACAAGATGGCGCTTCACGTGATTGCTTCCCTGTTCCTGAAACCCGAACACGCGCAGGCCGCCGAGGCCGAATTGCGCAGCATGGTCGCCAAGACGCGCGTCGAACCGGGCAACCGGCGCTACGACCTGTTCCGCGAGCAGGACGGTTCGCCGAACCTGCACCTGTACGAGATCTACGACGACCAGGCCGCGTTCGACGCGCATCTCGCCAGCCCGCATTTCACCGAATTCCGCGCGAAGTCGGCCGACTGGTTCGCGGCGCCGCCCGTCATCAAGGTGCTGTCGGGCATCGACGTGGCCGAGTGACGGCGCGGCACCGTCGTCGCGGCTCGCTCGAGCTCGGGCCGCGCGGCAGCCGTCACGCATGACGCGACGGCAATGACAACGACAATGCGGCGCAACGGATCGTTCGCGCCGCTTCCCCAACACACCGGCCCCGGAGTCTGAATGGTCACCCTCAATATCAACGGCGAGAACCGCACGGTCGACGCCCCCGACGACATGCCCCTGCTGTGGGTCCTGCGTGACGTCGTGGGCCTGACCGGCACGAAATTCGGCTGCGGGATCGCGCAATGCGGCGCGTGCACCGTCCATCTCGACGGCGTTGCCGCGCGCTCGTGCGTGCTGCCCGTCGCGGCCGTCGCGGGCCGCAGGATCACGACGATCGAAGCCGTCGGCGCGACGCCGGCCGGGCAGAAGGTTCAGGAAGCGTGGCGCGAGCTCGACGTCGTCCAGTGCGGCTACTGCCAGTCCGGGCAGGTGATGGCGGCCACGGCGCTGATCGCGTCGAACCCGAACCCGAGCGACGCCGACATCGACGCGGCAATGGCCGGCAACATCTGCCGCTGCGGCACGTACAACCGGATTCGCGCGGCCGTCAAGCAAGCCGCGAAGGGAGCGTGACATGTCGCGAGGACTGATCGAAGCAGGCAAGGTCGCCGGGCAAGCGGCCGGCGCCGGCATGTCGCGCCGTTCGTTTCTGAAGGCGGGCATGTCGCTCGGCGCGGCGGCGGGCGGCGGCTTGCTGCTCGGTTTCAGCATGCCGGCGGCGGGCGATGACGCACGGCGCTCGGTGATCGGCGGCGATGCGGACGAAAGTGCGCGCGCCGGCGTATTCGCGCCGAACGCGTTCGTGCAGATCGACCGCAGCGGCAAGGTCATGCTGGTGATGCCGAAGGTCGAGATGGGGCAAGGCGTCTACACGGCGCTGCCGATGCTGATCGCCGAGGAACTCGAAGTGCCGCTGTCGAACGTCACGCTCGACCATGCGCCGCCCAACGAGAAGCTGTTCCTCGATCCGCTGCTCGGCGGCCAGTTGACGGGCGGCTCGACGTCGGTGCGCTACGCGTGGGAACCGCTGCGCCGCGCGGGTGCGACCGCGCGCACGCTGCTGGTTTCCGCGGCGGCGAAGCAATGGAGCGTCGATCCGGCCACCTGCCGGGCGGAAAACGGCGAAGTGCGGCACCTCCCGAGCGGCCGGCGCGCATCGTACGGCCAGCTCGCGGACGCCGCGTCGAAGCTGCCGGTGCCGAAGGATGTCGCGCTGAAGCAGCCGGCCGATTTCAAGCTGATCGGCAAGCCGGTGAAACGGCTCGATTCGCCGGAGAAGGTCGACGGCACCGCGCAGTTCGGGCTCGACGTGCGTCTGCCCGGCATGCTGTACGCGGTGATCGTGAACAGCCCGGTGTTCGGCGGCACGGTCGCGAGCGTCGACGATACGGCCGCGAAGAAGATTCCGGGCGTGCGTCAGGTCGTGCGCGCGGACAACGCGGTCGCGGTGGTCGGCGATCATACGTGGGCCGCGAAGCGCGGCGCGTCGGCGCTCGTCGTGAAGTGGAACGAAGGCGCGGGCGCGAAGGTGTCGACCAAGGACATCGTCGCCGATCTCGCGCAGGCCGCCGCGAACGGGAAGGGCGCGGTCGCGCGCAAGGACGGCGACGTCGGCAAGGCGTTCGCTGGCGCGAAGACCCGCATCGACGCCGTCTACGAACAGCCGCTCCTTGCGCACGCAACGATGGAGCCGGTGAACTGCACGGTGCACGTGCGCGGCGACGGCTGCGAGATCTGGGTCGGCACGCAGGTGCCGACGCGCGCGGTCGACACCGTGCAGCGGCTCACGAGCTTTCCGCCGGAGAAGATCGTCGTGCACAACCACCTGCTCGGCGGCGGTTTCGGCCGGCGGCTCGAAACGGACATGATCGGCCAGGCCGTGAAGATCGCCAAGCAGGTCAACGCGCCGGTGAAGGTCGTCTGGACCCGCGAGGAAGACATCCAGCACGACATGTATCGGCCGTACTACTACGACCGGATTTCGGCCGGCCTCGACGCGAACGGCAAGCCGGTCGCGTGGCAGCACCGGATCGTCGGTTCGTCGATCCTCGCGCGCTTCGCACCGCCGGCGTTCAAGGACGGCGTCGATCCCGACGCGGTCGAAGTCGCGACCGACCTGCCGTACGACCTGCCGAACCAGTTGATCGATTACGTGCGGCAGGAGCCGCGTCACGTGCCGACCGCATTCTGGCGCGGCGTCGGCCCGACGCGCAGCACCTTCGTCGTCGAGAGCTTTATCGACGAACTGGCCGCGCAGACCAAGACCGATCCCGTGCAATATCGCCGCGCGCTGCTCGGCAAGACGCCGCGCGCGCTGAACGTGCTCGACGTCGCGACGAAGGCAGCGGGATGGGGCGCGCCCTTGCCGAAGGGGCAAGGGCGCGGCGTATCGGTGATGCACGCGTTCGGCAGCTTCTTCTCGATCGTCATCGATGTCGCGGTGGAGGGCGGCGAAGTGCAGGTCAAGCGTGCCGTGTGCGCGGTCGACTGCGGGATGGCCGTGAATCCGGGCACGATCGAGGCGCAGGTGCAGGGCGGCATCATCTTCGGGATCACGGGCGCGCTGTATGGCGAGATCACGATCGAGGATGGCCGCGTCGTGCAGAGCAACTTCACCGACTACCGGATGATGCGCATCAACGAGACGCCGCCGATCGAGGTGCATCTCGTGAAGAGCGCCGAGGCGCCGGGCGGAATCGGCGAACCGGGCACCGCTGCGACCGCGGCGGCGCTGTCCAACGCGATCTTCGCGGCGACCGGCACGCGGCTGCGCAAGCTCCCGGTCGGCAGCCAGCTGAAGACGGCTTGAGGGGAGAGGCACACCATGCGAAACCTCACCCCGAACAGTCTGAATCGCGCCGCTCGCACGCTTGGCGCATCGTTGATCGCGCTGTCCGCGCTGATGGCCGGCACGGCGGCGCATGCCGCGCAAACGGCGCCCTCCGACAGCGCGCTGCTCGCACGCGGCGCGTATCTCGCGAAGGCCGGCGATTGCGTGGCGTGCCACACCGCGCCGCGCGGCGCGCCGTTCGCCGGCGGCCTGAAGATGATCACGCCGATGGGCGCGATCTACACGACCAACATCACGCCCGACCCGGACACGGGCATCGGCGGCTATACGGAGGCCGAGTTCGCGGGCGCGCTGCGCTCGGGTGTCGCGAAGGATGGCCATCACCTGTATCCGGCGATGCCGTATCCGTCGTACGCAAAGCTGCGCGATGACGACGTGAAGGCGCTTTACGCGTACTTCATGCATGGCGTCGAGCCGGTAAAGCAGGCGAACCGTGCGTCCGACATTCCGTGGCCGCTCAACATGCGCTGGCCGCTGGCGCTGTGGAACGCGGTGTTCCTCGACACGACGCCATATACCGACAAGGCGGCGAAGGATGCGATGTGGAACCGCGGCGCGTACCTCGTGCAGGGACTCGGGCATTGCGGGTCGTGCCATACGCCGCGCGGCGTCGGCTTCCAGGAGAAGGCGCTGGACGAAAGCGGCTCGGCGTTCCTGTCGGGCGCGCCGATCGACAACTGGTTCGCGTCGAACCTAACCGGCGAGCACAATACCGGGCTCGGCAGATGGAGCGATGCGGATGTCGTGCAATTCCTGAAGACCGGCGCGAACCAGCATGCGACCGCGTTCGGCTCGATGGTCAGCGTGATCAACCACAGCACGCAGGAACTGAACGACGACGATCTCGCGGCGATGTCCCGCTATTTGAAATCGCTGCCGGCGGCGGGGGGCACGGGCGCGCCGCCTAACCGTTATGATCCGAAGCCGACGCAGGTCGCGTTGGGCCGGCCGGCGAACGATCCGGGCGCAAAGGTGTATAACGCTTACTGCCTGAATTGCCATGGCGCGGACGGTCGCGGCTACGCGCCGCTGCTCGCACCGCTGGCGGGCAACCCGAACGTGCTCGAGACCGATGCATCGTCGCTGATCAACGTGACGTTGAACGGCAGCGAGTCGCTCGTGATCGGCGGTGTGCCGTCCGCGTATCCGATGCCGGCGTTCGCGAATCAGCTGAACGACCAGCAGATCGCCGACGTGCTGACGTTCATGCGCGCCGGCTGGAACAATGGCGCGCCGGCCGTGCAGGCGGCGGACGTCGCGAAACTCCGCAAGGCGACGGCGGCTGCGCGCTGAGCGCGGCCGTGCGTGGCGGATGACGACGGGCATGCGCGCCGCGTGCGCGTCGTCGAACGTTGCCGGGTGCAGGGCGCCCGGCAACGCAGTGCTTTCTATCAACCGGCGCGCGGCCGTTCGCGGCAGCGCGCGTTTTATCGAACGCAAAACTGGGGTGTCTGGATGGCTAACGTGACTTATACGGATACACAACTGCTGATCGACGGCGAGTGGGTCGACGCCGCGAGCGGCAAGACGCTCGATGTCGTGAACCCGGCGACGGGCAAGACGATCGGCAAGGTGGCCCACGCGGGCATCGCCGATCTCGACCGCGCGCTGGCCGCGGCGCAGCGCGGTTTCGAAGCATGGCGCAAGGTGCCCGCGCACGAGCGCGCGGCGACGATGCGCAAGGCGGCCGCGCTGGTGCGCGAGCGCGCCGACACGATCGCGCAGCTGATGACGCAGGAGCAAGGCAAGCCGCTGACGGAAGCGCGTGTCGAAGTGCTGTCGGCAGCCGACATCATCGAATGGTTCGCGGATGAAGGCCGCCGCGTGTACGGCCGGATCGTCCCGCCGCGCAATCTCGGCGCGCAGCAGACCGTCGTGAAGGAGCCGGTCGGTCCGGTCGCGGCGTTCACGCCGTGGAATTTCCCGGTCAACCAGGTCGTGCGCAAGCTGAGCGCCGCGCTCGCGACCGGCTGCTCGTTCCTCGTGAAGGCGCCGGAAGAAACGCCGGCGTCGCCGGCCGCGCTGCTGCGCGCGTTCGTCGACGCGGGCGTGCCGGCCGGTGTGATCGGTCTCGTGTACGGCGATCCCGCCGAAATCTCGTCTTACCTGATTCCGCACCCGGTGATCCGCAAGGTGACGTTCACGGGCTCGACGCCGGTCGGCAAGCAGCTCGCGTCGCTCGCGGGCCAGCACATGAAGCGCGCGACGATGGAACTGGGCGGCCACGCGCCGGTGATCGTCGCCGAGGACGCGGATGTCGCGCTGGCGGTGAAGGCCGCCGGTGGCGCGAAGTTCCGCAACGCCGGCCAGGTGTGCATTTCGCCGACGCGTTTCCTCGTGCACAACAGCATTCGCGACGAATTCACGCGCGCGCTGGTCCAGCATGCGCAGGGGCTGAAGGTCGGCAACGGCCTCGAGGAAGGCACGACGCTCGGCGCGCTGGCGAACCCGCGCCGGCTGACCGCGATGGCGTCGGTCGTCGAGAACGCGCGCAAGGTCGGCGCGAGCATCGAGACCGGCGGCGAACGGATCGGCTCGGAAGGCAACTTCTTCGCGCCGACCGTGATCGCGAACGTGCCGCTCGAAGCGGACGTGTTCAACAACGAGCCGTTCGGCCCGGTCGCGGCGATCCGCGGTTTCGACAAGCTCGAGGACGCGATCGCCGAAGCGAACCGTCTGCCGTTCGGGCTGGCCGGCTATGCGTTCACGCGTTCGTTCGCGAACGTGCACCTGCTGACGCAGCGCCTGGAAGTCGGGATGCTGTGGATCAACCAGCCCGCGACGCCGTGGCCGGAAATGCCGTTCGGCGGCGTGAAGGATTCGGGCTACGGGTCGGAAGGCGGGCCGGAAGCGCTGGAACCGTACCTCGTCACGAAGTCGGTGACGGTGATGGCGGTCTGACGACCATTCGAGCGCGAGCGTGCCGCCGTTTGCGCGGCGCGCACGCGCCGTCGCGTTGCCGAAGGCCGGGCGTTCTGCCCGGCCTTGTCATTTCTGCGTCGATGGCGGTCTTGGCAGTCGGCTTCGCCCGGGAGTGGCGGTCGTTCCCGTCGAGCACGGGACATACGACGCCCGCCGCTCAATGCCGGCTGCTCCCGCGATAGCTTTCCACCTCCGCGTCGTACGCGGCGAGAAACGCCTTGCCGAATACCGACGCAAAATCGTCTTCGATCGCGAACACCGTGTCGCGATGCGTCGCCGCGTAGCGGTCCCACATCCTCGCCTTGTACAGCGCGGGCACGCGCTTCTCGTACCAGCGCATCGCATCGTCTCGCTCGCGCAGACGTTGCGGCGAAAAGCGCGTCAGCAGATCCATCAGCGCGGCGCGCATGCCGGCGACCATGCCGATCTGGTGCGCGTGCAGATCCTGGAACGCGTCGCTGACCGCGCTCTGCGGCGACATGAAGCCCGGCAGCGGTAGCCCGAACATCTGGCGCAGCACGGCGCCACCGTCGGGCAGCAGTTTCAGCGGATTGTTTTCGCGATCGAGCAGCATCGTCATGTGCGCCTTCACCTCCCGCTTCAGGATGCTGCGCGACGACAGCAGCTCGACCGTGCCGTTCGCGAACAGCGCGAGCAACTGCCCCGCGATGTACAGCTGCTCGGCCGACCATTGATGCGACTCGGCGGCGGTATCGAGGCCGGCGCCTTCGAAGAACGCGTTCAGCAATTCATCGGGCGTCGGCGCGCGGTTCGCCTGCGGTGCAGGCTCGTCGGCGGGACGTGGCTCGGCATGCGCCGTCGCCGGTTGCACACGCACGTGCTGCGTCCACTCGGGCGCATGGTCGGCTTGCGTCGCGGACGACGCGCCGCGATCCGCATTGCCGCGTCCGGACGGTGACGCCGAACCCGATTCGCCGATATCGGGCGACGACTGGACAAACAAGTCGAGCGGGTCGGTCGACAACTGATTCAGGTCGCGTTGCGATGGCGCGGTCGGCGTGGCGCGGTTCGCGGGCTGCGCCGCCTCCCTGCGCGCTGACGTACCGGATCGCGTACCTGTGTCCGCCGCCTTGCCGCGCGGCGCGAGACGATCCTGCAGCAGGCCCCACAACCGGTTGCCGGTCGTCTTCGCGTCGAGGTGCGCGTGTGCGGCGGTTTCCGGCGTGCGCCGCAGGTCGGCGCTCGCGCTGGAGGCGGCGGGCATGTCGACGACCGGCGCCTCATGTCCGTCGTCACGCTCGGCACGCAGCACGTACGGGCCGATGCGGATGATGTCGCCAGTATTGAGCGGGCGCTCCTGTGCATAGCCGACGGGCTCGCGGTTCACCTCGATCGTCGACACGCTGCTCAGGTTCTTCAGCAGGCACGCATCGTCACCGACCTGCAGCAGGGCCTGCAGCCGGGAAATCTGCCGGGTGTCGTCGCGCAGCACGAGATGGTTGTCGGTCGCCCGGCCGATGGTGCCGCCGGGCGGGTGGAACACGACGGCGTCGTAGGAGTCGCTTTCGACCGGCTCGCCGGCATGTTCGATCACGATCAGTTGCATGTCATACGTCGCTCGGTAAGGAAACGCTCGCGGGGAATCCGGTTCGGTCAGGATGACGACGCATGTCTGCGGCGCGCGAACTCGAACGCGGGCCCCCAGATCGGATGTCCCTTCTCGGCGGGGGACAAGTCGAAGCGCGGGTTGAGGTCGAGAATCTTCGAGAACTCGGCGCGGCACTGCGCGACGCGGTTCGTCACGCAATAGCTGAACGCGAGCAGCTTGTGAGCGGCGACCTGCGTGTCGGTATCGGCCCCGTCGATCTCCTTCGCCCGGCTCAGGATCGCGATCGTGCGTCCGTAGTCGCCCGCGCCATACGCCGCGCGCGCGCTGTCGACCGCGGCGCGCGCCGCCGACTGCGTAGGGGACGTACCGCACCCGCCGATTCCCAGCAACAAGGCGCCAAGGAAAATCACGATCGATGAATGGCCTTTCATTCTGAAATGAAGTGTTTGCGTTATTGGAAGGTGGCGCACAAGTGCTGTTGGATTCTAGTGCCAATCAAGGCTGGCGATGTCGCCGTTACGTTTTGTTTCATTTTGTAAATTGCGTTCGAGTTATCGCTCAAATCGATTCCGGGTTTTCGACTTGTTAATCCATAAAATCGATTCTATAGTTCGCTGTGCTTTTGGGATTCGTCAGTTGTTTGCCCGGCGCAGGTCAATGATCGGAAAAGCCGGCCCTCCGTTCGGGCAACGCAAACAGCGTGACACGACCCGCAGGGCGTAGCCACCCACCGCCGACGGCCGTCAGGCTTGGGTTCAGCGTCCATGCGGCCAGTGTCCATGCAATAGAACCGGGCCGCCGTGGCGAACCGGTCGAATTAACGCGCCTTTTCAAAATGACCGAAATCAATTCAATTCCTCGTCATTTCCCCAATCTTGATCCCGTCCCGTAATTGGCGATTTGACCCGGCTTTTTACAAGAATAAATTGCCGAATGATATTTGAGCGGAAGGATATGCAAGCCACATAATTACCGGTCAATTAATTGTCCCTTTTTAATTCGAGGTGTCGATTTCGCGTACGGAAATCGACGGGGGAATTATTGCGCTGCGAGGATGAAATATGCGCTGGCGGTCGAGCGGGTTCATCGTATTGGGATGTGCATTGCTGTTGCCCGGATGCGGCGCCACCGAGCGTGCCGCCGCGGTGCCGTATGCGATCACGGTCGACGTGGCGCCCGACGTCAATCCGGACTTCAACCGCAAACCTTCGCCGATCGTGCTGAAGGTGTTCCAGCTGCGCGCGGCGTCCGCGTTCGACGGCGCCGACTTCTTCTCGCTCCAGGACAAGCCCGAGAACATCCTCGGCGCGGACCTCCTCGGCACCGACCGCGTGATCCTGCGCCCGGGCGAGTCGCGCACGCTGCATTACCGCGGCAACGTCGAAGCCGGCGCGATCGGCGTGATCGCCGAATACCGGATGCTCGACAAGAACCGCTGGCGCCTGACGGTGCCGCTGCCGCGCGCGAAGCAGCTCAACGTATACAAGTTCTGGCAGACGTCGCCCGGCGAGCTGAAGCTGTCGATCGCGGTCAGGAACGGCGGTCTCGCGCTGAACGACACGCGGGGGCGCCCATGACCGAACCGACGATGTCCGCGACACCCGTCGCCGCACTGCGCCAGCGCGTGGTGTGGACCGAAGGGATGTTCCTTCGGCCGCAGCATTTCCAGCAGCTCGAACGGCACTGGGAACGGTACGTTGCGCTGCGCTGCCTGCCGCTGCAGGGGTTCTACTGGGGCTTCGACACGCTCGAGATCGACCGCGAGCAGCTCGCGCTCGGCAAGGTCGCGCTACGCGCGGCGGCGGGCGTGATGCGCGACGGCACGCCGTTCGATCTGTCGCATCCCGACGATCTGCCCGAGCCGCTCGACGTGCCGGCCGATGCGAAGGACCAGCTCGTCGTGCTCGCGCTGCCGTTGTGGCGCGGCGGCGGCGAGGAGGTGGCGTTCGGCGCGGGCGCAGGCGGCAGCGGCGGTGCGGACGTCGCACGCTACGTCGTGCGCGAATACGAAGTGGCCGATGCGAACGCGGTCGCGCTCGGCCCCGCACTGCTGCAAACGGGGCGCCTGAACGTCCGGCTGATGCTCGACTCCGAGCTGACCGGCGACTGGCATGCGCTCGGCGTCGTGCGGATCGTCGAGCGACGCACCGACGCACGGCTGCTCGTCGACGACGGCTACATTCCGCCGCGCCTGGTCGCGCAGCGCGATGCGGCGTTGCTCGCGTACACGCGCGAGCTGCACGGACTGCTCACGCAGCGCAGCGACGCGCTGGCCGAGCGCCTGTCGGAGCCGGGGCGCGGCGGCGTATCGGAAGTCGCGGATTTCCTGCTGCTGCAGCTCGTGAACCGCTATCTGGCGCTGACCTGGCACGCGCAGCAGGACGTCGCGACGCATCCGGAGGCGCTGTTCCGCGACTGGCTGAAGCTCGCATGCGACCTCAGCACGTTCACGGCGGCCGGCCGGCGCCCGCAATCGCTCGCCGTCTACGTGCACGACGACCTGCGCACGAGCTTCGCCGAATTGATGACGGAGCTGCGCCGGTCGCTGTCGACGGTGCTCGAGCAAAACGCGATCCAGATCGAGCTGCACGACGCGGGCAACGGCATCCGGGTCGCGACGCTCGCCGATCCCGCGCTGCGCGACACGGCCGGCTTCGTGCTGGCCGTGCGGGCGGACGTGCCGGCCGACAGCCTGCGCGCGCGGTTTCCCGCGCAGGCAAAGCTCGGCCCGGTCGAGCGGATCCGCGACCTGGTGCAGTTGCAGCTGCCGGGCATCACGATGCGCCAGTTGCCGGTCGCGCCGCGGCAGATCCCGTACCACGCGGGTCATACGTACTTCGAGATCGACAAGGGCAGCGACCTGTGGAAGCAGCTGGCGCGCTCCGGCGGTCTCGCATTTCATTTCGCCGGCGAATTTCCGGGGCTCTCGATGGAGTTCTGGGCGATTCGCGGGTGAGGGCGGGCAGCGCGATGAATTCTTCCTCCGATTCGATTTCCGCCGGCGCAGGCGGATTCGTGCCGCCGAATCCGGGCGGCATGCATCCGCCGGCCGCGTCCGGTGCGGCGGGGCCGACCGCCACGCAGCCGCGCCCCGGCCGCTGGGCCGCGAGCGGCACGAACCCGCTCGTCGCGGCCGCCAACCCGCTGCTCAATCTCGTGCCGCAGATCCGTTCGACCGTCCATCATCCGAACCCGGCGTGGCTGCGCGAGCATCTCGTCGTCGAGATCCGTCAGTTCGAGGCGCGCGCGCAGGAAGCCGGCGTGCCGTCGGAGGCGATCATCGGCGCGCGCTACTGCCTGTGCACGGCGCTCGACGAAGCAGCCGCGCTGACGCCGTGGGGCGGCAGCGTGTGGTCGTCGCACAGCCTGCTCGTGTCGTTTCACAACGAAACCTGGGGCGGCGAGAAGTTCTTCCACCTGCTCGAACGCCTGTCCCAGCAGCCGCGCCAGCACCTCGACCTGCTGGAGCTGCTGTATTTCTGTCTCGCGCTCGGCTTCGAAGGCCGCTATCGGGTGCTCGACAACGGTCATGCGGAGCTCGACGCGCTGCGCCGGCAACTGGCCCACACGATCCGCTCGGTGCGCGGTGAATTCGATCCCGCGCTGTCGCCGCACTGGCGCGACGTCGTCACGCGCGACGTGTCGCGTCGCTTCGTCGTGCCGCTATGGGTCTGCGTGGCGCTCGCGCTCCTGATCGGCTTCGGCGTGTTCGTCGGGCTGCGCATCGCGCTGGCCGGGCATTCGGACCGGCTGTTCGCGTCGATCGATGCGCTGCACGTGCCGAAGCTTCAGCCTGCTCAGGCTCCGCCGCGCCCGGCGCCGGCGCCGCGCGTCGCGAAGTTCCTGGCGCCCGAGATCGCGGCCGGCCTCGTGGCGGTGCGCGACGACGCGGATCGCAGCGTGATCGTGCTGCGCGGCGACGGGCTGTTCAAGTCCGGCTCGACGTCGGTGATCGACCGTTACGCGCCAGTGCTCGCACGCGTCGCGGATGCGCTGAACCAGGTGCCCGGCAACGTGCGGGTGACCGGCTATACCGACGACACGCCGGTGCATACGGCACGCTTCGCGTCGAACTGGGACCTGTCGCGCGAGCGCGCCGAGGCCGTGCGCGGCATGATCGCCGCGCGCCTCGACCATCCGGAGCGACTCGCGGCCGAGGGGCGCGGCACGCTCGATCCGGTCGCGCCGAACGATACGCCCGCGAACCGCGCGCTGAACCGGCGCGTCGAGATCACGCTGCTGCCGGCGCCCGGCAGTGCCGCCGCCGGCGCGACGCAGGGAGCGCACTGACATGAACCAGGCTGTCGCGCGTTTCGTCCGGCCGTTGCCGTCGCGGGAGATCTGGTCCTTCGCCGGTCTCGTCGTGCTCGCGTGTTTCGTGTGGCTCGCCGGGCCGCTGTTCGCGTTCGCCGAGATCCGGCCGCTCGAGAGCGGCTGGGTGCGCGCGGCGACGATCGCGGTGCTGTTCGCCGCGTGGGGCGCACGCGTGGCGTGGCGAAGCTGGCACGCGAGCCGCCTGAACGCGCAATTGCTGAACCAGTTGCGCGAGTCCGCGCCCGGGCCGGCCAACGCCGACGATCCGGCCAAGGCCCAGCTCGACGAGCTGCGCAGCCGCTTCGACGAGGCCGCGGCGCTGCTGAAGAAAGTCCGCTTCGGGCAGGCGGACACCGCGCGCAAGGGGCTGGCGCGTTGGTTCGACCGGATGTCGCGCCAGTATCTGTACCAGCTTCCGTGGTACGTGTTCATCGGCGCGCCGGGCTCGGGCAAGACGACCGCGCTCGTCAATTCCGGGCTCAGTTTTCCGCTTGCCGAGCAGTTCGGCCGTGCCGCGATTCGCGGCGTGGGCGGGACCCGACACTGCGACTGGTGGTTCACGAACGACGCGGTGCTGATCGACACGGCCGGCCGCTACACCACCCACGAAGGCAATCGCGCACTCGACGAAGCCGAGTGGAAAGGCTTCGTCGAGCTGCTGAAGAAGTACCGCACGCGCCAGCCGCTGAATGGCGCCATGTTGACGATCAGCGTCGCCGACCTGGTCGGCGCGTCGGAAGCCGAGCGCACGCAGCACGCAATGGTGCTGCGCAAGCGGCTGCTCGAGCTGCGCGCCCAGCTCGGCATCCGGTTTCCCGTCTACCTGCTCGTGACGAAGGCCGACCTGCTGGCCGGCTTCGCCGAGTATTTCGGCGGCTTCGGCCGCGCGGAATGCGCGCAGGTGTGGGGTTTCACGTTCCCGCTCGCGCAGAGCGAGGCGCCGGGCTTCGACCTGCGTGCCGCGTTCGACCGCGAATACCGGCTGCTGCATCAGCGGCTGAACGACGGGCTGCCCGAGTTGCTCGCGACGCAGACCGATGCGCGCCAGCGCGAGATGGCGTACCTGCTGCCGCAGCAGGTCGCCGACTTGCAGGACATGCTCGGCCAGTTCGTCGCCGAGGTGTTTTCCGTGTCGAGCTTCGAGCCGATGCCGATGCTGCGTGGCGTGTACCTGACGAGCGGCACACAGGAAGGCACCGCGTTCGACCGCGTGATGAGCGGCATCAAGCGCTTCCTGAAGATCGAGGGCATGCCGCCGGTTGCCCAGGTCGGCTCGACCGGGCGCAGTTTCTTTTTGAAGTCGCTGCTGCAGGAACACATCTTCCGCGAAGCCGCGCTCGCCGGCAGCGACCTGCGCTGGCATCAGAAGCGGCGCGTGTTGCAGATCGCCGGCTATGCGCTCCTCGCGGTCGTGAGCGTGGTCGTGCTGGCTGCCTGGCTGCGCAGCTACGCGAACAATCGCGCGTATCTCGACCGGATCGCGCAGCAGGTGCCCGCCGTCGATGCGCAGATCGCCGGCGCGAAGTTCTCGGATGCGGCCGACATCGCGCGGCTGCTGCCGGTGCTCGATGCGCTCGGCGGGCTCGCGAATGCCGGCGGCGTCGACCGCTCGCATCCGCCGCTCGCGTACCGCTGGGGGCTCTTTCAGGGCGAGAAGATCGACGAGGCCGTCGACGTCGTGTACCGGCGCGCGCTCGACGACGTGCTGCTGCCGATTGCCGCGCGCCGGATGGAGGCCGCGCTGAGCGATGCACGGCCGGACGAAACCGACTATGCGTATGCGGCGCTGAAGGCCTACCTGATGCTGTACGACAGCGCGCACTACGATCCCGCGTTCGTGCAGGCCGTCGTCGATCTGGAAATGGAGCGCTCGCTGCCGCCCGATTTCTCGCCGGCCGAACGCTCGGCGCTGCGCGCGCATCTCGCCGCGCTGTTCGGCAACCGGGTGGCCGTGTCGCCGTATCCGATGAACGAGCGGCGGGTGGCCGACGTACGCGACCGGCTGCGGCAGGTGCCGTTCTCGCAGCGGCTATATCGCCAGCTCACGCGCACGCTGCGGCCGGCGACGTCCGCGTTCGATTTCAGCGTCGCGCGCGCGGTGGGGCCCGACGCGTCGCTCGTGTTCCGCCGCCAGAGCGGCAAGCCGCTGTCGGAAGGCGTGCCGGGCCTGTATACGCGCAACGGCTACCGGAACGTGTTCGCGCCGCGCCTCGCAGGCGAGGTCGACGCATACGGGCGCGAGGAGGTGTGGGTGCTGAATCTCGGGCTGTCCGAGATCCCCGGGCCGAACGACGCCGCCGCATGGGCGCGCGACATCCGCCAGCTGTACCTGAACGACTATCTGAAGATCTGGGACGACTATCTCGCCGACATCAAGCTGCAGCGCACGGCGACGCTCGCGCAGAGCATCCAGGTCGCGCGCGCGCTGTCGTCGGCGGATTCGCCGCTCACCCGGCTGATGATCGCGCTCGCGCGCGACACGGCGCTCGGCGATGCGCCGGGCGGCGGTCGGAATCTCGCGTCGCGCGCGCAGGACAAGGTCGACGAGGCGCGCAGTTCGCTGTCGCAGATCTTCGCGGGGCAGGGCGCGAGCGACGCGAATCCGTCAGCCGCGGCGCCCGCGAGCCCCGAGCAGGTGGTCGACAACCACTTCGCCGGGCTGCGCGCGTTCGCGCCGGGCAGCGGCGACCAGGCGCAGGCGTTCGACGCGGTGCTGAAGTCGATCGACGCGCTCTATACGTACCTGACAGCCACCGACGATGCGCTGCGCAGCGGCGCCCAGCCGCCGCCGTCCGACGCGCCCGCGCGGCTGCGCGCGCAGGCCGGGCGGCTGCCCACGCCATTCCGCGACGTGCTCGACGACCTGTCGAACGTCGCGAACGGCAGCGTCGCGACCGTCGAGCAGCGCAGCGTCGCGCAGCGGGCCGGCGCGAACGTCGGCGATTTCTGCCGGCAGGCGATCGCGGGCCGCTATCCGTTCGCGCGCGGATCGTCGCGCGACGTCGCACCGGCGGATTTCGCGCAGATGTTCGCGCCGGGCGGCCTGATGGACGATTTCTTCCAGAAGAACCTGCAGTCGATCGTCGATACGACGTCGCGCCCGTGGCGTTTCGCGAACCGCAATGCGGATGCCGATCCGGCGGCGGCCGCGATGCTTTCGTCGTTCGAGAAAGCCGCGGTGATCCGCGACGTCTACTTCGGCGGCGGCGCACGCACCGCGCAACTGAAGGTGCAGATCCAGCCGCTCGAAATGGATCCGTCGCTCACGGAGATGGTGCTCGACGTCGACGGCCAGATCGTCCGTTATGCGCACGGCCCGCTCGTGCAGAGCGCGGTGGACTGGCCGGGCACGCGCGGCAGCAACCAGGTCCGCTTGCAGGTGTCGGGGCAGGCCGGCGCGACCGACGGCTTCACCACCGACGGGCCGTGGGCGCTGCATCGGCTGTTCGACCGCGCCGCCGTGTCGGCCGGGCGGGGTTCGGACCAGATGGTCGCGCGCTTCACCGTCGACGGCAAACCGCTCGTGCTGCAGGTGAATGCGGGCAGTGTCCGCAATCCGTTCAGGCTGCCCCAGATGGAGTCCTTTACATGCCCTCCGAAGCAATGAGCCGCCTCCCGCCGCTCGCGCGCGCCGATGGCGACGCCCCGGCCTGGTACGGAAAGATTCCCGGCGCCGGCGACTTCGTGAACAGCCGGCTGCCGCATGCGCTCGCGCAGTGGTGGGAACGCTGGCTTCAGCAGGGGATGGCCGCGATGCGCCAACGCGGCCCGGACGAGATCGCGCGCCACTACACGGTCGCGCCGGTCTGGAATTTCCTGGTGCCGGCGGGCGCCGGCGCGTCGTGCGTACAGGCAGGCTGCCTCGCGCCGAGCTGCGACCGTGTCGGGCGTTACTACCCGGTGATCGTCACGCTGCCGATGCCGGCGGCCGATTACTGGAACGGGCTGCCGGACGCGGCCGACGCGTTCTACTGGCAGATCGGCCATGCGCTGCTCGACGCGATCCGGCATGCGCGCGCGCCGGTCGACCTCGAGGAGACGCTCGACCGCGTTCGGCTCGCACCGGGCGACGGGCCGACGGCGGAAGTGGTCGATGCGATCCCGGCGTCGCTGCCGGAGCGGCCGGCGCTCGCCGCATGGCCCGGGCTGTCCGGCTATTTCGATCCGCACGGCGGGACGAGCTTCTGGTGGACCAATCGCGCCGACGGCTCGCCGCTGCGCACGCATGCGCATACGGGCGCGCCCGACAACGCGCTGTTCCTGACGCTGTTCGGCGGTAGCTGACGGTGCCGGTCGGCGGTCGGAGGCAGGCAACGCAGGCAATACGGATGCGGTATCGCGAGGTAGACATGAAGGATCCTTCATCGAGAGACAACGAGCACGACACGGCGACCCGCGGCGACGCGCCCGAATTCACGGTGCGGCCGCTGCCGCTCGGTCATCGCCTGGGCGAGCTGCAGCTCGACGAGGTGCTGGGCATCGGCGGTTTCGGCATCGTCTATCGCGCGTTCGATCGCACCTTGCGGCGCGCGGTCGCGATCAAGGAATACATGCCGTCCATGCTCGCGACGCGCGGCGGCGACTACACGGTGTCGCTGCGCTCCGAGCGGTTCGCCCAGGCGTTCGACGCGGGACGCGGCGCGTTCCTCAACGAGGCGCGCCTGCTCGCGCAATTCGACCATCCGGGGCTCGTGAAGGTGCTGCACTTCTGGGAGAGCCACGGCACCGCGTACATGGTGATGCCGTTCTACGAGGGGCGCACGCTCAAGCAGCTGCTCGACGGCGGTGTGCGGATGAGCGAGACGCAATTGCGCAACATCGTCGGCGCGCTGCTCGGCGCGCTCGACACGCTGCATCGCGCGCAGTGCTTCCATCGCGACGTCGCGCTCGACAACGTGCTGATCCGCCCGAACGGCAGCGCGATCCTGCTCGATTTCGGCGCGGCGCGCAAGCGGATCGGCGATCTCGTCGACGACGGCGCGATGATGATCAAGCCCGGCTACGCGCCGATCGAGCAGTACACCGACGATCCCGCGTTCAGCCAGGGACCGTGGACGGATCTCTACGCGCTCGGCGCGGTGATGCACGCGTTGATCACCGGTGAACTGCCGCCCGCGGCCGTGGTGCGCAGCATCAAGGACACGTACCGGCCGCTCGCGTCGCGCGAGTTGCCGGCCGGCGAGGTGTACAGCCCGGCGTTCCTGGCGGCGATCGATCACGCGCTGCAGTTGCGGATCCCCGATCGGCCGGAGTCGGTCGCGGCGTTCGCGGCGGAACTCGGGTTGCGCGATCTCGACCCGACGGGCGGCGGGTATGGTGCGGCCGTTGTGCCGCCGGCGGCCGATGCCGGGGGAGGCGGAGCAGGGAAGGTGGCCTCCGGTGTTTCGGGTGCGTCTGCTGCGACGGGAAAAACGTCGGCCGGGGTTGCTGCTGCGGCGTCGGCCGGTGAACGCGGGACGGTATCGGACGACGCAACGACGGATGTGCGGTCGTCGCAGCCTGAGCGGGCGGAAGGCCAGCCGAGCACTTCCGGTACGCCGTCTACTGCATCCGTCGGGGCTGGCGACAAGCCGGAAGATGGCGGGTCTTTGGCGTCGGCTGCTGCTGCGGGAGCGCTGGCTTCGCCGGCTTCGTCCGCTTCTTCAACTGCTTCGTCGTCCGTATCGCAGGCGTTGTCGCCCTCCGCGAAAACGGGGCGATCCGGCGGACGTGAAAGTGATGAGGCGCGTGCAAAGGAAGCGTTGGACGACGAACGGTCGACTTCGAAGACCGAAGCGCATGGCGACGCCGGCATGCGATCCGCAAGCGCGGTGGCGGACAGCGGCCAGGGCCGCGCAACGGATATCGGGAACCTGAACGGAACGGCAGTGCCGATTGCTGGCGCTGCTGGCGCTGCTGGCGCTGCTGGCGCTGCTGGCGCTGCTGGCGCTGCTGGCGCTGCTGGCGCTGCTGGCGCATCCACGTCCTCGCCGGGTGCATCGCCGCCGACCCGCCCGCCGCGCCGCCCATCGTTCATCGCAGCGAGCAACCGGCGCACGCAGACCTACGTGGGTGGCGCGCTGGCAGCACTGATCGTCGTTGGCATCGCCGCGACCTATCTGTCGCGTCCCGCGAAAGTCGCCAGCGAACCGGAAGCGGGCGCCAGCCAGCCGCTGGCCGGCGTCGCGTCCTCGGCCGGCGCATCGGACGCGATGCTCGCGCAGCACGGCCCGACGCCGATCGTCGTGCCGACGTCGAGTATGCCGGGCGGATCGTCCGCGCAGGTGCCGCCGCCAACGCTGGCCGCCGCGCCGGCCAGCACGCCCGCCGCGGGGGCTGCCGTTCCCGCGCCGCAGGTCGCCACGCCCGCCACGAACATCGCGGGCGCCACGCCGTCGCAAGCCGGTTCGAGCACGACCATCGCACCGGCCGGCAGCCTCGACGCATCGGAGCGCGTCGTCAACGTGCCGCCGTCGGAGGCCGCTGCATCGCCGTCGAGCGCACCGGTACCCGCGTCGGCATCGCCATCGGAAGCGGCGACGGCCGTCGCCGCGATCAACGCATCGGCCGCCGAGCAGCGCCCGCCGAAGCAGGAAACCGTCCAGGTGCGCTTCAACGTGCGCCCGTGGGGCGACGTGTACGTGAACGGCGCACGGCGCGGCGCGAGCCCGCCGCTGCGCTCGGTGTCGCTGACACCGGGTGTCTATCAGATCGAGATCCGCAACGGCTCGCTGCCGCCGTTGCACCGCACCGTGGCGATCGACTTCGGCAGCAAACCGGTCAACATCGACTATGCATTCGAATGACGTCAGCCAGGCGGCGCTGGCCGCCGCCGCATTGTCCTCGCCGTCACCGGGCCTGCCGGCGGCGACGCCGCGCGCCGAGCTGATCGGCCGGCTGCTGGCGGACGTCTCGCCGGAAGCCCCGTGCGGCCCGAACCTCGAATACGACGCCGACTTCCTGCAGCTTCAGGAGCGGGCGACACCGCGCGCCGAGCAGCAATACGGCGACACCGTGATTCCCGCCGAGACGCCCGACTGGCGAGCGGTCGAGCGCCTTGCGCTCGCGCTGAGCGAGCGGACGAAGGACTTGCGTGTCGCCGCGCATCTCGCGCGCAGCTGGACCGAGCAGCACGGCATTCCGGGCTACGCGGACGGGCTCGCGGTCGTCGCCGGCCTGATCGAGCGCTGGTGGGACGACCTGCACCCGCGCCTGGACGCCGACGGCGAACAGGATCCGACACCGCGGATGAACGCGCTCGCCGATGTCGCCGGCGCGCACGAATGCGCGCGCGCGGCGCGGCGTCAGCCGCTGTTCGACGGGGGCCCGAGCGTGCGCGACGCCGAACGCGCGCTCGACGGCCGCGACGAAGCGGGCGGCCCGGCGGCAGGCAGCCGCGACGGCCTGGTCGCCGCGCTGTCGATCGCACGCGACGACGGCCGCGTGCCGATCGACGCCGTGCGCGCGGCGCTGGGTGCGCTGGACACGATCCGCGCGCGCGTCACGGACCGGCTCGGCAGCGAATGGTCGCCCGATGCGAGCGACACGGAAAAGGCGTTGCAACGCATCGTGCGCGAAATGCCGGAGCCGGCACCGGTGCAAGCGGCAGGGCCGGCGGACGGTTCGATTCCGGCAATGCCGGCCGCACCAGGCGCCGCGCACGGCGCGTCCGTGCCGGCCACGGTGCCGAACGGACAGGCCTGGCGCGATGCCGAGGTCGCGAGCCGCGACGACGTGCGGCTCGGCCTCGACAAGATGTGCCGCTATTTCGAACTGCACGAGCCGAGCCACCCGGCGCCGCTGCTGCTGCGGCGCGCGCAGCGGCTGCTTGCGCTCGACTTCTACGAAATCATCCGGGATCTCGCTCCGGAGAGCCTGCCGAA
Source organism: Burkholderia sp. Bp9004 (assembly GCF_003858025.1). Classification (NCBI taxonomy): domain Bacteria; kingdom Pseudomonadati; phylum Pseudomonadota; class Betaproteobacteria; order Burkholderiales; family Burkholderiaceae; genus Burkholderia; species Burkholderia sp. Bp9004. Next base: position 420,725 of record NZ_QTQD01000001.1, read on the forward strand.
GCTGGACTTGCTGAGCGGCGAACGGAGCGAATGAGGCAAGCCGCCCCGCGGCGGCAACGTACACGCAATCTGATCGATGTGAAGGAGCGGACGATGGCGGACAGAACCAAGGCGACAGGCAGCGGACAGAAGTTCATCGCGCGCAATCGGGCGCCGCGCGTGCAGATCGAGTACGACGTCGAGACCTACGGCGCGGAGCGCAAGGTGCAGCTGCCGTTCGTGATGGGCGTCATCGCGGACCTGGCGGGCAAGCGTGCCGAGCCGCTGCCGGATTTACCGGAGCGCAAGTTCCTCGAGATCGACGTCGACAACTTCGACGAGCGGATGAAGTCGGTCGCGCCGCGCGTCGCGTTCCAGGTGCCGAACACGCTGACGGGCGAAGGGATGCTCAACGTCGACATGACGTTCGAGCAGATCGACGATTTCTCGCCGGCGGCGATCGCGCGCAACGTCGACGCGCTGCGCCGGCTGCTGGATGCGCGCACCGAGCTGTCGAACCTGCTGTCGTACATGGACGGCAAGCACGGCGCCGAGCAGTTGATCGAGCGCGCGATCAACGATCCCGACCTGCTGAAGACGCTCGTGCGCGAACCGCGCGCCGACGCGCAGGCCGGCGACGCGACCCAACCGGAGGCCCGCGATGAATGACCCCGTCCAGTCCCGCGCAGATGTACGCGACACCCGCGACGCCGCGCAGCCGGCCGTCGCGCACGGCGAGTTCGCCGCGCTGCTGCAGAAGGAGTTCAAGCCGAAGACCGCCGAGGCGCGAGAGTCGGTCGAGCGCGCGGTGCGCACGCTCGCGCAGCAGGCGCTCGAACATACGGTCGGCATGACGACCGACGCATATGGCAGCGTGAAGCAGATCATCGCGGAGATCGACCGGAAGCTGTCCGAGCAGATCAACCAGATCCTGCATCACGACGAATTCCAGACGCTCGAAGGTGCATGGCGCGGCCTGCATTACCTCGTCACGCACACCGAGACCGACGAGCTGCTGAAGATCAAGGCGTTGCCGGCGTCGCGCAACGAGGTCGCGCGGATGCTCAAGCGCTACAAGGGCGTCGCGTGGGACCAGAGCCCGCTGTTCCGCAAGATCTACGAGGAGGAATACGGTCAGTTCGGCGGCGAGCCGTTCGGCTGCCTGGTCGGCGACTTCTACTTCAATCACAGCCCGCCGGACGTCGAGATGCTCGGCGAGCTGTCGAAGATCGCGGCGGCCGCGCACGCGCCGTTCATCGCGGGCGCGTCGCCGGAACTGATGCAGATGGATTCGTGGCAGGAGCTGTCGAACCCGCGCGACCTGACCAAGATCTTCCAGAACACCGAATACGCGGGCTGGCGCAGCCTGCGGCAGTCGGAGGATTCGCGTTACGTCGGCCTCGCGATGCCGCGTTTTCTCGCGCGGCTGCCGTATGGCGCGCGCACCAATCCGGTCGACGAATTCGACTTCGAGGAAGACACCGACGCCGCGAATCACGACCGCTACACGTGGGCGAACTCGGCTTACGCGATGGCCGCGAACATCAACCGCTCGTTCAAGCTGTACGGCTGGTGCTCGTCGATTCGCGGCGTCGAGTCGGGCGGGGCGGTCGAAGGGCTGCCGAGCCACACGTTCCCGACCGACGACGGCGGCATCGACCAGAAATGCCCGACCGAGATCGCCATCAGCGACCGCCGCGAGGCCGAGCTCGCGAAGAACGGCTTCATGCCGTTCGTGCACCGGAAGAACTCGGATTTCGCGGCGTTCATCGGCGCGCAGTCGCTGTACCAGCCGGCCGAGTATCACGACCCCGACGCGACCGCGAACGCGCGGTTGTCCGGCCGCCTGCCTTACCTGTTCGCATGCTGCCGCTTCGCGCACTACCTGAAATGCATCGTGCGCGACAAGATCGGCTCGTTCCGCGAGCGCGACGACATGGAGCGCTGGCTCAACGACTGGATCATGAACTACGTCGACGGCGACCCCGTGAACTCGTCTCAGGAGACCAAGGCGCGCAAGCCGCTGGCGGCCGCGCAGGTGGTCGTCGACGAGGTCGAGGACAACCCCGGCTACTACACGTCGAAATTCTTCCTGCGACCGCACTACCAGCTCGAAGGGCTCACCGTGTCGCTGCGGCTGATCTCGCGGCTGCCGTCCGCGAAGGCGGCGAACGAGTGAGCGGCAAGGGGCACTCAACCCGGCATTCAACCTGATTTCGCACCGAAACGGAGACGGCAATGGGCGTGGCTATGTTTATGAAGGTGGACGGCGTGACCGGCGAATCGGCGGACGCGCAGCACAAGGGCTGGACCGACATCGAGTCGTTCACGTGGGGCGCGAGCCAGCCGGGCGCGATGGCGAGCGGCAGCGGCGGCAATGCGGGCAAGGCGAGCTTCAACGATCTCGTCGTGGCCGCGTACATGGACAAGGGTGCGCCCGCGATCATCAAGAACTGCGCGAGCGGCAAGCACTTGCCCAAGGTCGAGATCTCCGCGTGCAAGACCGGCGGCTCGCAGATCGAGTTCATGCGCGTGACGCTGCAGGAAGTGCTCGTCACGTCCGCGCAGGTCGCGGGCATCGATCCGGGAGACGCGGCCGACCGTCTGATGATGCATTACGGCTTCCAGGCCGCGAAGGTGAAGAAGCAGTACTGGCAGCAGAACGACAACGGCGGCAAGGGCGCCGAGGTGTCGGTCGGCTGGAACATCAAGGAAAACACCGAGATGTGACGGCGGAGCGATGACGATGGACGACCCGCAAGCCCGCGCCGGCCGGCACGGCGGCATGCGCGACCGGCTGCAGCCCGCGCTGCTCGACCGGCTGACCGACGACGCGCCGCAGCGCACGGCCGATCTGCCCGGCACGCAAGGGATCGGCGCCGAGCGCCTGCGCGCGGCCGTGCTGCGCGATCTCGCGTGGCTGCTCAATACACGCAACGCCGAGGACGGCTTCGTCGACTGGGCCGCGTTCGCGCACGCGCAGGCCTCGGTGCTCAACTACGGGATGCGGCCGCTGGTCGGCAAGCCGATGTCGGGCGTCGAGCGCATGTCGGTCGAGGCGTCGATCCGCGACGCGATCGTGCGCTTCGAGCCGCGCATCGCGCCTGACAGCGTCGAGGTCCGCAGCCTCGCCGGTGCATCGGACGGGCGCGCCGGCGAACGGCGTCACAACGTGCTGCTGTTCGAGATTCGCGGCACGCTGTGGTCGATCCCGCATCCGGTCGAATTCGTGCTGCGCTCCGACCTGGATCTCGAGACGGGCGCGATGTCGCTGCGGTCGGCGGCGGGAAACTGACACGATGGATACGCGCCTGCTCGACTACTACAACCGCGAACTCGCGTACCTGCGCGAGCTCGGCGACGAATTCGCGCAGCAGTTCCCGAAGATCGCCGCGCGGCTGCGGCTCACCGAGTCGGGGCCGCCCGATCCGTACGTCGAACGGCTGCTCGAAGGCTTCAGCTTCCTCACCGCGCGTGTGCAGCTGAAGATGGACGCCGAGTTTCCGCGGTTCACCCAGGCGCTGCTGGACGCCGTGTATCCGGGCTATCTCGCGCCATTGCCGTCGATGGCGATCGTGCGGTTCACACCGATGCTGAACGAAGGCAGCCTCGCGCAGGGCTGGCGGCTGCCGGCCGGCACTGCGCTGCGCGCACGGCCCGCCGCATCCGAGCAGACCGCATGCGAATTCCGTACCGCGCACGACCTGACGCTGTGGCCGCTCGAGCTGACCGATGCGGCCGTCACCGGCGCGCCGTCGTGGCTGCCGCGCGGCGCCGTACCGGCACGCCAGGACGTGCGCGGCGCGTTGCGCATCCGGCTCAAGGCGCGCGGCGGCGCCAGGCTGTCGCAACTGCCGCTCGAGCGGCTGACCTTTCATCTCGCGGGCCCCGAACGCGACGCGCTGCACCTGCTCGAACTGATCGCCGCGCATGCGCTCGGCGTCGTCTGCCACGACCCGGGGCAGCCGCCGCGCTGGCTGCACACGCTCGACGCCGATGCGATCGTCCACGAGGGTTTCGATCCGGCGCAGGCGATCCTGCCCGACGACGGGCGCAGCTTCCACGGCTACCGGCTGCTGCGCGAGTATTTCGCGTTTCCGGCGCGCTTCCTGTTCTTCAGCGTCGGCGGGCTGCGCGCCGCGCTCGCGCGCGCCACCGGCGACGAATGCGAGCTGACAGTGCTGTTCGACCGCCACGACGCCGCACTCGAGGCGGCCGTCGATGCGCGGCATCTGGCGCTGAACTGCACACCGGCCGTGAACCTCTTCGCACGTCGCGGCGACCGCATCCGGTTGCAGCCGGGCGCGCGCGAGCATCATGTCGTCGTCGACCGCAGCCGGCCGCTCGATCACGAGATCTATGCCGTGCAGCGGCTGGCGAGCGAGCAGCGCGACGATGGCCAGTCGCGCGAATTCCGGCCGTTCCATGCATCGTTCGCGAGCGACGACGGCAACTACGGCGCGTACTACACGATGCGTCGCGAGCCTCGGCTGGTGTCCGCGCAGGCACGCGCGAACGGCACGCGCACCGGCTACGTCGGCAGCGAGACCTACGTGTCGCTCGTCGACAGCCAGTGCGCCCCGTACGACGAGTCGATGCGCTACCTGTCCGTCGACACCCTGTGCACCAACCGCGATCTCGCGCTGCTGCTGCCGCCAGGCGATGCGAACACGTTCACGCTGCGCATCTCGGCGCCCGTCGAGCGTATCGCCGCGATTCGCGGCCCGTCGCGGCCGCGCCCGCCGATCGCCGACGCGCAGACGGCCTGGCGGCTCATCCGTCATCTCGGGCTCGCCCGGCAGACGCTGACCGATCTCGACGACGACGAGGGCGCGCACGCGCTGCGCGAGCTGCTCGGCCTGCACGCCGACCCGGCCGATGCCGCGATGCGCCGGCAGATCGACGGCGTGCGGCGCGTCGCGTTCTCGCCGGTGTTCCGGCGGCTGCCGGCGCTCGGGCCGCTGATGTTCGGGCGCGGCGTGCAGGTCGACGTGACCGTCGACGATCACGCGTTCTCCGGCGACAGTCCGTTCCTGCTCGGTGCGGTGCTCGAACAGTTCTTCGCGCGGCATGTATCGATCAATGCGTTCGCCGAATGCGTGCTGACCAGCGTGCAGCGCGGCACGCTCGCGCACTGGCCTGCGCGCATCGGCAGGCGGCCCGCGATATGAAACACGGCACGCCACCCGGCGCTCGATCGGCCGCCGAAGCCGCACGCCGCGACGCATGGTGGGCGCGACTGCGCGCTGCGCCGCACGGTTACGACCTGTTCCAGGCGTTGCGCTGGCTCGACGCGCTGTCGCCCGGCCGTGCACCGCTTGGTCATGCCGCGCGGCCGCGCGACGAACCGCTGCGGCTCGGGCAACAGCCGTCGCTCGCGTTCGCGGCGTCGATGGTGGCCGGTGCATACGATGGCGACGGCAGCGCCACGCTGCCGCGCATCGCGATCCACGGTTTCGGGTTGTTCGGACCGAACGGGCCGCTGCCGACCCACCTGACCGAATACGCGCACGAGCGCGCAGCCCAGCACGACGACCCGACCTTCGCCGCGTTCGCGGACCTGTTTCATCACCGGCTGATCCTGCTGTTCTACCGAGCATGGGCCGACGCGCAACCGACGGTGAGCCTCGATCGTCCCGGGCGCGCACGGTTCGACGCGTATGTCGCGAGCCTCATCGGGCGCGCCGCGCATGGCGACGGGCCGCCAGGGCAGCCCGATGCGGAACGCACGGCTGCCGACACGCTCGCGCCGCATGCGCTTTATTTCCACGCGGGTCATCTCGTACGGCACACGCGCAACCCGGAAGGGCTCGTGCAGATCCTGCGACGTCATTTCGGCGTCGATGCGCGCATCGTCGAGCACGTGTCGCGCTGGGTCGCGATCGAACGCTCGCAGCGCTGCGTGATCCGTGCGACGCGGCCGACCCTGCGCGTCGGCGGCGTCGCGCTCGGCATCGCGGTGCGCGACGCGCAGTCGCATTTCCGGATCGTGCTCGGACCGCTGTCGCTCGACGCGTACCGGCGCTTCCTGCCGGGCGGCCCGCACGCACGGCAGCTCGCGCACTGGGTGCGCGAATACGTCGGCATCGAGTTCGACTGGGACGTTCAGCTCGAACTGGCGGCCGACGCGGTGCCGGCGATCGCGCTCGGCGCGTCGCAGGGCCTCGGCCGTACCGCGTGGCTCGGGCAACGGCTCGACGCGGGCCCCGCGCGCGATCTCGTCGTCCGTTACGACGCACGCCGTGGCGGCCCGCCGCGCACCGGCGCCGTCCTTCATCGCGAAACCGCCTAAACGGGAACCGTCATGTCCGATATCGGCCGCGTCAACCTGTTCGGAAAGCTCGATCCGCTCCTCTACGAGACGCTCGAGCAGGCGACCGGATTCTGCAGACTGCGCGGCAATCCGTACGTGGAACTCGCGCACTGGTTCAAGCAGCTCCTGCAGCGGCCCGACGGCGACCTGCAGCGCGTGCTGCGCCGGTTCGAGATCGACGAGGCCGCGATCGAGCGCGGCCTCGTCGCGTCGCTCGATCGGCTGCCGCGCGGCGCGGGGTCGGTGTCGGACCTGTCCGTGCACATCGACGACGCGGTCGAGCGCGCGTGGGTCTATGCGACCTTGAAATACGACGCGACGCGGATTCGCGGCGCGGTCCTGCTGCTCGCGATCCTTAAAACGCCGCAGTTGCGCAACGTGCTGTACGCGATCGCACGCGAGTTCGAGCGCATCGTGCCCGATGTGCTCGCCGACGAACTCGCATCGATCGTCGACGGCTCGCCCGAAGCGCAACCGGCTGCGCGTGCCGATTCGGGCTCGGGCACCGGCTCCGGCGACGCCGCGACGCGCGGTATGCCAGCAGCGGAAGGCTCGGCCCTGGCGCGCTTCGCCGTCGACCTGACCGCCCGTGCACGGGCAGGCGAGATCGACCCCGTCGTCGGGCGCGACGCGGAGATCCGCCAGATCGTCGACATCCTGCTGCGGCGCCGGCAGAACAACCCGCTGCTGGTCGGCGAGGCCGGTGTCGGCAAGACCGCCGTCGCGGAAGGTTTCGCGCTGCGCATCGCCGCTGGCGACGTGCCGCCGTCTCTGCGAGACGTCGCGCTGTACCTGCTCGACATCGGGCTGCTTCAGGCTGGCGCGAGCGTGAAGGGCGAATTCGAGAGCCGCCTGCGTGGCGTGATCGACGAAGCGATGTCGTCCGAGCGGCCCGCGATCCTCTTCGTCGACGAAGTCCATACGCTCGTCGGCGCGGGCGGGGCGGCCGGCACCGGCGACGCCGCGAACCTGCTGAAACCGGCACTCGCGCGCGGCCTGCTGCGCACGATCGGCGCGACCACGTGGTCCGAGTACAAGCAGTACATCGAGAAGGATCCCGCGCTGACGCGGCGCTTCCAGCTCGTGCATGTTCTCGAGCCCGAGGAGGCCGCCGCCGTGACGATGCTGCGCGGTCTCGCCGCGAAGCTCGAAGCCCACCATCGCGTGCTGGTGCTCGACGACGCGCTGCAGGCCGCCGTGACGTTGTCGCATCGGTATATCCCGGCTCGGCAGTTGCCGGACAAGGCGATCAGCTTGCTCGACACGGCCTGCGCGCGCGTCGCCGTCAGCCAGCACGCGGTGCCCGCGCCGATCGAGGACGCGCGACGGCGCATCGACGGCCTGCACGTCGAGCGGGAACGGATCGCGCGCGAGTGCGCGCTCGGCAGCGGCGACACCGCACGGCGCGACGCGATCGATGCCGAGCTTGCCACCGTGCAGACGGAGCTCGATCGGCTCGACACGCGCTGGCAAGCCGAGCGCGAAGCATTAACCTCGATCGTCGAATCGCGTGCCGCGCTGCTCGACGACGAGCCGTCGCACGAGCTCACGAGCGACGCACGCGTCGATGTCCTGTCGCGCCTCGCAGCCACGCAGCAGGCGCTCGCCGAGATGCAGGGCGACGCACCGCTCGTGCTGCCCGCCGTCGACACGCATGCGGTCGCCGCCGTCGTCGCCGACTGGACCGGCATTCCGCTTGGCCGGATGGTGCGCGACGAGACGCAAGCCGTGCTCAAGCTCGCCGAGACACTCGGCGAACGTGTGGTCGGGCAGCACCATGCGGTCGAACTGATCGCCGAACGGATTCAGACCGCGCGTGCGAAGCTCGACGACCCGACCAAACCGCACGGCGTGTTCCTGCTGTGCGGGCCGTCCGGCGTCGGCAAGACCGAGACCGCGCTCGCGCTGGCCGACACGCTGTATGGCGGTGAGCGCAACGCGATCACGATCAACATGAGCGAGTTCCAGGAAGCGCACACGGTATCGACGCTGAAGGGCGCGCCGCCCGGCTACGTCGGCTACGGACAGGGCGGGGTGCTCACCGAGGCCGTGCGGCGGCGTCCGTACAGCGTCGTGCTGCTCGACGAGATCGAGAAGGCGCATCGCGACGTGCACGAGATTTTCTTCCAGGTGTTCGACAAGGGCTGGATGGAGGATGGCGAGGGGCGCGACATCGACTTCCGGCATACCGTGATCCTGCTGACCTCGAACGTCGGCGCCGATCGCGTGATGCAGCTGTGCCGCGACCCCGAGCGCCTGCCCGACATGCAGACGCTCGCCGATGCACTGCGCGCGCCGCTGCTCGACGTGTTCCCCGCCGCACTGCTCGGCCGGCTGACCGTCGTGCCGTACTACCCGCTGACCGATGCAACGCTCGCGCGCATCGTCGAGTTGCAGTTGCGGCGCTTCGAGAAGCGGATCGACCTGCATCACGGAATCCAGCTGCGATGCACTGATTCGGCGACCGCGCTGATCGTCGAACGCTGCCGGACGATCGAATCCGGCGGCCGCATGGTCGACGCGATCCTCACGCATACCGTGATGCCGCGCATCGGCCGCTCGATCCTCGAAGCCACGCTCGAAGGGCGCACGCTGACGTCGATCGAGGTGAGCGCCGCCGGCGGCGAATTCGCTTACCGGTTCGACGAGGAGGGAACGACGTGAATCGCGTATTCACACTCGACAGCCCGCACGGCGACGACCTGAAGTTCCACACGCTCGATGGCAGCGACGAACTCGGCCGCCTGTTCGAATTCCGGATCGAGGCTCTGGCTGACAGCCACAGCCTGTCGCTGAAGGACATGCTCGGCAAGCCCGTGACCGTGCGGATCGAGCAGCAGGACCTGTCGACGCGCTATCTGAACGGGATCGTCGCGCGCGCGACGCTGGCCGGCCGGCGCGCCGAACGGCACTACGGCTACGAGCTCGTCGTGCGGCCGTGGCTGTGGCTCGCGACGCGCCGCTCCGACTGCCGGATCTTCCAGAACCGCACCGTGCCCGACATCGTGCAGGAAGTGCTCGCACCTTACGGCTTCCCCATCGAAAACAAGCTGACCGATGCGTACGTGCCGCGTGAGTTCTGCGTGCAATACAACGAGACCGACGCCGCGTTCGTGATGCGATTGATGGAGTTCGAGGGCATCTATTTCTATTTCCGGCACGCGGCCGACAGTCATACGCTCGTGCTGTGCGACGCGATGTCGTCCCACGTCGCGTTGCCCGGCTACGAAACGATCCCGTACATCGCGCAGGATCGCACCGCGATCGCCGACGAGGAACACATCGACGGCTGGCTGCCCGCGCAGGAAGTGAGCGTCGGCAAGCACCAGACCACCGACTACGACTATACGAAGCCGCGTGCCGATCTTTCGTCGCAGAAGGTCGATCCGCGTGGGCATGATCACGACAGTTTTGCGTCTTTCGAATGGCCGGGCGGGTATCGCGACGATGCGCCTGGTGCGCATTACAGCCGCGTGCGGCTCGAGGAGCAGCAGGCCGAGCATGAGCGCGCGAGTGCGGAGACGGACGTGCGTGGGGCGGCGCCCGGGTATCTGTTCACGCTCGCGCATTGCCCGCGTGCCGACCAGAACCGCGAGTACCTGATCGTGCGGTGTCGGTACCGTTTCCAGGAGAACGCGTATGCGAGCGATCAGGGCGCGGAGGCTGTGGTGCATCAGACGATGCTGCTCGTGCAGCCGTCGAGCCTGCCTTATCGGTCGCCGCGTGAAACGCCGCGGCCGCGGACGAACGGGCCGCAGACGGCTACCGTGGTCGGGCCGCCGGGGGAGGAAATCTGGACCGATCAGTATGGGCGGGTGAAGTTGCAGTTTCGGTGGGACCGATACGGGCAGAGCAATCAGGATTCGTCATGCTGGGTGCGAGTGTCGAGTCCTTGGGCTGGGGGTGGCTTCGGTGGCGTGCAGATTCCACGTGTCGGCGATGAGGTTGTCGTCGATTTTCTCAACGGCGATCCGGATGAGCCGATCGTGACGGGGCGGGTCTACAACGGCGAGAAGATGCCGCCGTGGGGGTTGCCGGGCAGCGCGACGCAGAGCGGGCTGCTGTCGCGGTCGTCACCGGGCGGGACGACCGACCATGCGAACGCGTTCCGGTTCGAGGACAAGAAGGGCGCCGAGCAGCTGTGGATGCATGCCGAGCGCAATTTCGACGCCGAGACCGAACTCGATCATTCGCTTTCCGTCGGGAACAACCATACGCATACGGTCGGGAACGACGAGACGATGCAGGTGAAGAACAACCGGCAACGCAGCGTCGGGCAGAACGAGTCGGTGAATATCGGGCAGAACCGGGTGGCGCAGATCGGCGTGGATGAGACGCATGAGGTTGGCGGGAACCGCACGCGAACGGTCGGGAAGAAGGAGACCGTCACGATCGCGTCGGATCGTGAGGCGACGATCGGCGGCAGCCACACGGAATCGGTCACGCATGGCAAGACCGAAACGATCGGCGAAGGCAAGACGCTGAATGTCGGACAGATGTATCAAACGACGTCGCAGGACATGAAGACGCTGGTTGCGTCGTCGCATACCGAGGAAATCGGTGCACGTACATCGACGATTGCCAACGCCCATACGCACACGGTCGGCGGTGAGCACACCGTCAACGTCGGCGCGAACCATACGACGAACGTGCAGCACCAGATGCTCGTCAACGCCGGCGATCAGCTTTCGCTCGTCTGCGGGATGTCCAGCATCGTGATGAAGCGTGACGGCACGATCACGATCCAGGGCGTCAACATCGCGTCGACCGGCACGAACACCCACAGCGTGAACGGCAAGACGGTGACGTCGTCGGCGACCGGCGAACACACGGTCGAAGGCGCGATCCTGAAACTGAATCCATAACGGAGGCTCGCACGAATGCAGAACTGGCAGCCGACCAATCCGATAGAACGCAGGTTCATGGATGCGCATACGGACTGGATGAATTTCGCGAAAGAGCAGGATGCGCGATTGATGATCTGGCAGACCGACGAGACGGATGCGGAGCTCGTGCGGCTCTATTTTCAGGTTCAGGACGAGACGTCGTGTGCGGTCAGGACGATGCGCGCGTCGTTCGTCAATGAAGCGGAGTACGCAAAGGCGCTGACGGACGAGCTTATTGCGTTCTACGACAGCCGGCGTGAAGGATCCGATGCGCAGGGGGTGCGGGCCGATTGGCAAGCGCCGTACGACGATGGCAAGAATCCCTTGCTGTATCTGTTCGCGGTTGCCGACAGCCTGATGCAGCACCATCCGGATATTTTTCCGGCAATGGTATTCGTGCTGGAGCCGGGGAAAGTGCGGGATGACGCGGCATGGGTGCGATGGATCGACGATTTGCTGTCGATCATCTCGGTCGCACCGCGGCTTGCCGAGCGCGTGCGTTTTGTCGTGCCGCGTATCGATATCGCGCCGTTTGCGGCGTTGAAGCAACGGCATCGCGCCGCGGTGCGCGTCGTGCACGGCAAGTATTCGATGGCCAGCGTGCCGCGCGAATTGCTTGCGGAATCGGGCGAGCGCGGGCCGAGCGGCGAGTTTCGACGGCATTTCGTGATGCTGACCGAGATGATCGAAGGCGGTAATCCTGCTCGACTGGAGGAATTGCGTGCAGCGGCGTTGAAGGTCGCGGAGCGTGAGCAGTGGTTCGATCAATGCGTTGTCGTGCATCTGATTGCAGGGGCTGCGTATCTGAAGTGGCGTGATCGGGAGAAGGCGATCGATGCGTATCGGAGTGCCGCCAGCAGCGGCATGCGCGCGGTCGAGGCAGGGCATCCGGCGGGGCACAAGCTCGTTGCGAACGGGTTGTTCGGCGAGGCGAGCGTGCATCTGACGCATAAGGATTATGCGCACTCGGCTTATTGCTACGAGCGTGCGGTGGCCTCGACCACGGCGGCGAAGGATGGGCTGATGACGGTCGAGGCGTGGCGCATGAGCGCCGTGTGCTGGGAGCGGGCGGGGGAGCGCGAGCATGCGCTGGAGGCCGGTTTCAATGCGCTCGATGCGGGATTGATGATCGATGAGCCGATGCGGGCTAACAGTAATCTGCCGATGGTTGTCGAGTGGATGGTGTCACAGCTGGGTGCGATGGACCGGAGACGCAACGCGCTGAGCGCGAAGGTCGCGGCGTTGCGTGGCGGGCGCTGAGCAGGGAGGGCTGAATGGGATTGCTGGCGGTCAAGCATCTGGATCCCGTTGTCGGTATCGACGTTCATTCGGTCCTGGTTGCACCGAGTCCGACGCCCGTGTTTCTGCCGCACCCGCATGTCGGGTTCATGCTCGATCTTCGGGAGTACATCGAGGCGGCGAAGGGCGTGGTCGGAAGCATCGCGATGGCGATTGCACAGGAGAAGGCGGCCGAGTATCTCGAAGACCATCCCGATGTGGCAAAGAAGCTCGACGACGCGGCCGAGTTTGCATCGGGAAAACTGACTGATATCGAGGAAAACTCGATCGTCGCGGAGGGGCTGAAACTCGAGCAGCAAGCCGCAGCGCTCCAGAGCCGCATTGGAAACATGTTCGGCGCAGGTGTCGGAATGGGCGGCGCCGCTGGACGGCCGATCTTCGTGAATGGCTTGATGCGGGCAACTGCCGGGACGCATTCATACCATGTCCCAGGGCTGCATTTTCCGCTCGGCGAGTCGTTTGCCCCGCCGCCGGAGCCGGATCCTATCCCTTCGGACGATGCGGAATCGTACATGGGCAGCCGGACGGTGCTCGCCAATAACGATCCGATGTCGTTCATGGCGCTGCCGGCGTTGAGCTGCTGGTCTATTGGCCTGGAACCGCCTGGCCACAACAGCGCGCATACCGATCGTACCTATCCGTCGATGCCGAGCTCGGTGATGCTGCCGATTCCGGCAGGGCGACCGGTGATGGTCGGCGGGCCGCCGATCATGAATATGGCTGCGGCGGCGAAGGGGTTGTTCAAGGCGTTTCAGGGGTCCAAGTGGGCGCATGCGCTGGCGGATAAGCTGCATTTGAAACCGGGGTTCTTGCGATGCAACGTGCTAAAGGCAGAACCGGTCGACGTTACGACAGGGCAAGTGGTCGTGCAGCAACGCGACTTCACGATATCCGGACGATTGCCGCTCGTATGGGAACGGCATTATGCGAGCAATCCCCCCTATGAAGGAGTGGCCGGTACAGGCTGGCAAACACCGGCCGACATACGACTCGAGTTGATCTGGCACGAAGGCGCCGTGGGCGCAGTCGCGAATTTTCCGGACCATTCAACTGCCTTCGACGTGCTTCCGGCAAGCCACGGCTGGCCAGTGCGTGTGTACGACTGGCAACGTGGATACGCGTTGTACCAATACGAAGATGAGTTGACGCTGCGCACGCGCGAGGGGATCGAATACGATTTCGCGCTGCCGCCGCAATGGCGTCAAACGGTTCGTGCGCTACCAAGCAATGCCCGCCTGACTTTGCAAATCGAACGTATAGCCGATTTAAACGGCAACGCCTGGGTCTTCGAACGAGATGCACTCGGATGCCTTGAGCGTATCTCCGAATGGACACGGGACGGGCCAACAGGCCGCACACTCGAATGCAGCCTGAGAAACATAACGAATGCGGATCCGGATGTGCGTTCGGCGGCTTGTTTGGCCTCGCTGGCTTTGCGCGATGGTACTGGCCGCACACACTTTCTCGTCACTTACGAGCATGACGACTGTCGTGATCTGCGAGCCGCAGTGGACGCGATGACTCAGCCACATCGCTTCGACTACACAGACGCGCATCTGATGGTCGGTCACACCAGCGCCCGGGGCGTGTCGTTTTACTACAGCTATCGCAATTGTGACGACGGTAAGCAACGTGTTGAGCGAGCGTGGGGCGACGATGGATTGTTCGACTATCGCTTCTCGTACGATCCAGCCCGGAGGGAGGCAAGGTTCATCGATTCGCGCGGATACACCACGATCATGCAATTGAACGCGCGAAACATGCCGGTTGCAGAAATTGACCCGTTGAACGGCGTCACGAGCTATCAGTACGACCCGCAGGGGCGGACAAATCGTGAAACTGATCCAGAAGGACATACCACGACGTGGTGCTATGACACATACGGAAATTTCCTGTCCGAGATACACCCCAACGGCGATACCCGACAGACCGAATACGATAAAAATCACCGCCCTATATGCCTGACTACGCCTGGAGGCAAAACGTGGCGCTACGAATGGGACCACTATGGCAACCTGGTCGCGCAGATGACCCCGTCGCGTGCCATTTCTCGCTACACATACGATGCATACGGGCAACTGACTTCATTTACGGATCCCCGCGGAGCGACAACCCGGATCGAATTCGATAGCGACGGAAATCTTGCCTTCTTGACCGATCCTCTGGGTCATCGCATCGGATATACGCACGACGGACGCGGCAATATCGTCCAAGTGATTGACCCTCTGGGGCAGGTTTATCGCTACGAATACGATCGCAACGACAACCTGATCCGTGCGGTGGAGCCGGATGCCAAGGCCAGTTCCTTCAGCTACGACGCGGACGGGAATCTCACGTGTCACCGGGACCCAGCCGGAAATGCCACGTGGTTCCAGTACACAATGCTTGGCCAGATAAGCAAGCGGTTGGCTGCCGATGGAACCGTCGTCGAATATCTGTACGATTCTGAAGAGGATTTGGTGGGCGTTGTCAACGAACGCGGCGAGCATCACACGTTGAAACGTGATCCCTTGGCCCGTATCGTTGAAGAGATCGACTATTGGGGGCAATCGTGGAAGTATCAATATCACCCCAATGGAGCACTCTTTCGCAGCACCGATCCCCGCGGACAGGAAATCGAGTACGTCAGCGATGCCCGCGGGCGAGTTGTAGAGAAGCGCATAGCCGACTCTCGGCAGGCCTCCGGGGTACGATCAGAGACGTTTCGATACGATCAGGACAGCAATCTCGTCCAAGCCCATTCCCCTGATTGTTCAGTCTATCTGGAGTACGACCTGGATGGGCGCGTTCTTTCCGAAAAACAGGGGGATGATTTCTGCATCTCGTTCGCTTACGATCCGGCAGGAAACCGTATCGAGCGTCGTACTTCATGCCGGTCGCGCGCTAGTTCAAACAGCGTGCGTTACACCTACGATGCACTTAACTCCATTTCATCGGTGCAAATCAACGACGCCGCGCCGATCCTGATCGAGCGCGACGGACTCGGGCAAATCGTTCGCGAACAACTGGGAGCACACCAATGTCGGGAGTTGACTTACGGACCGGATGGGCTGCTCACGACACAAAAGCTGCTTACTGACACTGGCCCGCTCTTTGTAAATGAGTATGCCTACGACGCAAACGGAGAACTCGTCGAGAAACGCGATTCCCTGCGCGGTACGGAGCGAATCGAATACGACCCGCTAGGCAGGGTAACCAGCCACATCGATCCTGCCGGCAAGCTTCATCGCTTCATCCACGATAAAGCGGGTGACTTGCTGCGGACCCGCGCCGGAGTCGAAGCGACCCACTTACCGAACCGTATAAAAAATACTACGTTCGCCCGGGAAGGTGAATATGGAGGCCGTAGATATACATTTGACCGTGCAGGTAACCTGGTGCGCAGGCAGGATAGCGTTCAGGATTCGCAATTCTATTGGGATGGCGATGGACTCCTGATCGAAGCTCGCACGGTTCAACAAACGATGGACGAAGTCCTGAGCACTTCCACACAATATACGTACGATGCTTTCCATCGAAGAGTGGGGAAGTTCACCCGGAAGGATGTCCTTGTGCCATCCGGGCAGCGATCAGGCACCGCGACGTCATCAACGATACAAAGTCGATTTATGTGGGATGGCGACGCCCTGGCCGCAGAAATTGAAGACCGTATTGACGATCCCGACATGACTGGCACCGGGGATGTGCGCGAATTAAAAAATCTGGAATGGATCTACTTTCCAGGGACATTTAATCCACTCGCCGTCACATATAATACATCCGAAGAGCTGTATTTTTTTCATCTGGATGCAAACGGCGCACCAACGAGAATGACCGATGTATCAGGGTCAATCGTGTGGAATGCGAGCTATACCATCCTAGGGCAAGCCAACAAAAACAACGGCAACTCAATCTATCAGCCACTGCGTCTTTTTGGTCAGTATCATGATATTGAAAGCGGCCTGCACTACAATCGATATCGTTACTTCGATCCGGAAGTCGGGATATATATATCACAAGACCCGATCGGCCTGGATGGTGGGATCAATCCCTACGAACTTGCTGTCAATCTGTATGGCTGGAATGACCCGCTGGGGCTCAGACGCAGAAGCAGGCGATCGTATGCCGGAAAGCAACCTCGACTCAAAGCGCTTGCAGATGATGACAAGCAACCCAGTTACATACGAGGATGGATACGGCAAGAGACGTATGCCATAGAAACGAAGAGTCGCAACCAACTAGGCAATGAGAAGAAAACCGTTCGCGTGCCATATGGTTTCGACATGGCCCACTGGAGAGGTTACGAATCGGCAAAGGGGTTCGACTACCTGCACACAGATCTGAACACCACCCAGCTGCACCAGCGGCAACACAAGTATGATGATCATGGCAGCAAGAACAAGAAACAAACAACCAAACGCGCGACGAGCAAGTGCAAGAAATGTATTAATAACACCCATTGATCGGAGACCAAAATGTTGACTTTGACTCGTATCCAGATCGAAAAATTGACCAAAGCGGAAGGGCGAAGGAGATATGAATACTCGGTAAAGAAAATTGTCGACTGGGAGGTTGCATGGGGTCTATACGACGATGGATGGATAATGGGAGCGGACGATAATGAAAATCCGATATTTCCACTGTGGCCGGCACGCCAACTCGCCGAATTATGCGCAATTGGAGATTGGAAAAACTGTCTCACAAGGGAGATTGATCTCGACTATCTTATGGACGATCTTCTTCCGAATCTGATTGATGACGAAATAAATTTAGGAATATTCGGAGTACTTGATCGGACAGATACGCCTGTTGTCAAGCCTGCAGATTTTTTAAGAGATTTGACTGCGGAATGCGATCGATATTAATCGGGCACTCAGGTAAACACAACATCGGAGATTCTCACCCGTTGTTTTTCCGGCCGGCGGCGAGCGATAGAGCCCATTTGGAATGTGTGCCGGAAGGCTGGCGGGCGGTGGGTCCGCCGGGAACCCGGGACGTCTGTCTCGAATGGATCAGCGTCAATTGGACCGACATGCGGCCATTGAGCGCGCGGGCCGCGCTGTCGGCCTGACTGTCGACGCGTCGCGCCACCAGGCGCAAGAAACGATAAAGGAACGATGCGGTATTTCGCGGCCCGGTGACAGCGCGCGCGGGAACACGGTGCGTTTCTCCGAGAGAAGCTTCGCGCGCGCATGATGACCTAGGCGCCGTTCCTGGCCACGCGGTTCGATCTGGTTTCGGCGGCGACCGGCGGCTGCATCGCGAGCCGGGCTGCAACAGCCGGATGTCGCGGCGGATGCCTCGCAAACGGTGGCAACCGTCGGGCAGATGCCACTCGATCAACAGGCGGCGGTCGAAGAGGCTCGCCGCATCGCGGCAGGTGGAACGGCCGCTGGTTCGGAATCGGCGGTCGAGCGCTGGCACAGGCTCTCGCAGTCGTAATCGAGGAGGCCGCACGTCGACGATGACGCGCGCGACACGGCGGTGCGGCACGGTGGGTTCATGATCGTCGTGATGATTATTATTTTACATAACGTGAATTATCGATAGTTTCTGTGTAGTAGCTTTCTAGAAATGTCGTGTTCTAGCCATTTAGAAATGTCGCGTTTGGACCTCGGTAAGCTTGCCGGCTCCCTGTCAGATCATGGAGCCGGCGATGCACCGAACAGCACTGGTGACATTGAACATGCGAGAACTCGACCGTCTGAAGGTAATCCAGGCTGTAGTGGATTTGGGCCTGAAGCCTGGCCGCGCGGCCGAACGACTGGGCCTAACGGTCCGGCAGATCGAACGGCTAGTGATTCGGTACCGGGAATCTGGTGCGGCTGGACTGACGTCGCGCAAACGTGGTCGTCCGGGGAACCGGCGATTGGACGAGGAACTGGCTCGGCGAGCGCTGACGATCATTCGCGAGCGCTACGCGGATTTTGGCCCGACGCTGGCCTGCGAGAAGTTGTCCGAGTGCCATGGCATCCAGTTGGCCAGGGAAACGGTACGGCGGCTGATGACGGATGCCGGTTTGTGGGTGCCACGCCGGCAGCGTCCACCTAAGGTCTACCAGCCGCGAGCGCGCCGGGCGTGCCTCGGTGAACTGATCCAGATCGACGGCAGCGATCATCGATGGTTCGAGGAACGGGCGCCGGCCTGCACGCTGCTGGTGTATGTGGATGACGCGACGAGTCGACTGATGATGCTGCACTTCACACAGACGGAATCGACCTTCAGCTACTTCGAAGCAACGCGAGCGTACATCGAACGGCACGGCAAACCCGGGGCGTTCTACAGCGACAAGGCCAGCGTGTTCCGAGTTTCGACACCGGGCAAGACTGGCAATCGCGTGACACCGTTCGGCCGGGCGATGTATGAGCTGAACATCGACACGTTCTGCGCGAACAGATGCGATTGCGCGGGATCAACACGGTGGCCGACGCCAACGCTTACGCGCCCTCCTTCATGGCCGCCTACAACGCGCGCTTCGCGAAGCCGCCGAAGAGCGACTTCAATGCGCACCGGCCACTGAGAGACGACGAGGATCTGGATACGTTGTTGACGTGGCGTGAAACACGTCGGGCGTGGAATGCAAGCTGCCTGACCGATTTGATGCCGGTATCGCTGGTGAACCAGAACCGGCGGAACCTGCCGGTGCGGGTGCAGGTGTTCATGAACTGGAAGGCGCAATTGCTTGCGCTGTACGTGGCGCCTGTATCGAGCGGCCGGTAGCGCGGGCGCGAAGCGCAACCCACACTGCCGGATCCATGCGTACGCGGTTAGAACTTGTGATTGAGCCGCACATACGCCGACTGCGCCGACACATGACTCGTGTCGATCGTCGCATCCAACCCGAGTGCTACCGTGGTCGCCTTGGCGGCCTGGAGGGTAACGCTGGCGCCCGTGGTCAGGAACGAACGCGGCAGATCGGTGCCCGGCGCGGCGAACACGGTCCCGTCCTGGCTCTGCACCTGCACGACGCGGCCCGCGCCCAGCACCTCGTGCGCATAGGCCAGGCGAAGCTGCACGTCGACGGGTCGCACGGCATCGCCGAAGGTCTTATCGAGCGAGACACCCACGTAAGGCTGGAGGCTCCTCGCGCTGTCGGGGCCGACTTGCAGGTTCTGGCCGTTGGCGCCGTTCTCGCCGAAGCCGCTGCCGCGCACGTAGGCATACCGCAGCCCGATGTGCGGCGCAAGCCGGAGGCCGCCAACGTCCATGGGCAGGCTGGCCTGCGTGGCGGCGGTGAACTCGTGGCCGAGATGATCGCCTTCGGCGGTACCCGGGCTGCCGAATGGCCGCTTCTGCGAAAGGAAATCCAGCCCATAGCCGAGCGTGGCCGACAGGTTGACGGCACCCATGGGCTGCGCGCCATACAGGGCGACGCGCAGCGTATCGATGCCACCCGATGCGCCTGTCGTTTCTTCACTCAGCGTGGTGTGCGTATAGCCTCCCGCCGCACCGACCGTGGCACCGCCGAGCCGCCCTTCCGCGCCCGCCAGGAAGCCGTAGGCGTGGGTAAGGAAGCCGGGCGCGCCGCCCGTTCCGCCCACCTTGGTGCTGGAACCGCTGGCAACGGCCCACACGTTGCTGGAACCCGCCTCGTTAATCTGCGGGCCCGTCAGACGGCCGAGCAGCGTCGAACTGGCGCCCTGCGCCTGAAGCAATGCTGTCGTGCCCAGGGCCGTGTAGATAGAGGTCTTGGTTGGTGCGATGACAGTCGGGCTGGCCGGCGTGCCGGGCCCGGTGGCTTCGGCGAGCTGCAAGTCGACCCCGTTGGCACCGTAGTCCAGCGATGACCGCAACGCGCCGAGATTCGCGCCGGCGGTGGTGGTGCCGACGTTCGCGAAGCGGCCCGTCACGCCGTTGGCCGCGCTCAGCACGGTGTAGCGGCGGGCGGTATAGGTGCCGGGATCGAACAGAATGGCCAATGAGCCGCCGAGCGTCGCGGCACCGCCTACGCGTAGTTGCGATGCCTCCGTCGGGCTGACCTCGATCGAGAGGGTGCCGCCCGCTCCCTGGGTATAGTTCCCGCCCACGGACAGCGTTCCGATGGAGCCACCTGGCGCGACCACGCCGTTGCTGCTGACGTCCCCCGATACCGTGCCATGGCCGCGCAACGTGCCAAGCGAGTTCACCTGGACGTTGCCACCCAGCACCGCACCGGCATTAGCCGCGTCGCCCACGGCCAACGTGCCGCCTGCCACCGTCGTCGTCCCGAAGAACGCGCTGCTGGCACCATTCAGCGTCAGCGTGCCCGCGCCTTGTTTGACCAAACCGCCGGTGCCGCTGAGGCTGCCGCTGAATGTTTGCGACGAGTCGTCGGACAGCGTGAGGGCATTGCCGCCCAATACCACCCGGCTGCCTGCTACGCCGGAGAGATGCGCGACCTGCTGACTGCCGCCGGCGGACAGATCAAGCGCGGCAGTTGCGCTGGCGAGCGTGACCGACGTGGAAGATGCAAGCCGGCCGGCACCCGACAAGGCGAGCGTGCCCGCGTTGACCATCGTCGCCCCGGTGTACGTGTTCACGCCCGACAGCGTTTGTGTTCCGCCCGCAACTGTGAGCCCGCCGGTGCCGCCAATGGCACCACTGAAGGTGCCAGCCGCGTTGGCGAGCGTCAGCGTGCGGCCACCCAGCGCAACCGTGCCCGTGCCGGTGAGCGCATTGATCGTGGCACCGGAGGTCGTCCCCGAGATGTCGAACGTGCCGTTGTTGATGACGCCGCTGGACGCGGCAATGCTGCCGGTGCCTGACAGCGCGAGCGTGCCTGCGTTGATCGACGTTGCTCCGGTAAAGCCATCTGCACCCGACAGTGTCTGCGCGCCGCCCGCAACGGTGAGCCCGCCGGTGCCGCCAATGGCACCACTGAAGGTGCCGGCCGCATTGGCGAGCGTCAGCGTGCGGCCACCCAGCGCAACCGTGCCCGTGCCGGTGAGCGCATTGATCGTGGCACCCGAAGTCGTCCCCGAGATGTCGAACGTGCCGTTGTTGATGACGCCGCTGGACGCGGCAATGCTGCCGGTGCCTGACAGCGCGAGCGTGCCTGCGTTGATCGACGTTGCTCCGGTAAAGCCATTTGCACCCGACAGTGTCTGCGCGCCGCCCGCAACGGTGAGCCCGCCGGTGCCGCCAATGGCACCACTGAAGGTGCCGGCCGCGTTGGCGAGCGTCAGCGTGCGGCCGCCCAGCGCAACCGTGCCCGTGCCGGTGAGCGCATTGATCGTGGCACCGGAGGTTGTCCCCGAGATATCGAACGTGCCGTTGTTCACGACACCGCTGGACGCGGCGATGCTGCCGGCACCGGTCAACGCCAGTGTGCCGGCATTGACGGTGGTGGCGCCCGTGTAGGTATTCGCCCCCGACAGCGTCTGCGTACCACCGCCGACGGTCACTGCCCCCGTCCCGTTGATCGCTCCACCAAACGTGCCGGCCGCATTGGCCAGCGTCAGCGTGCGGTCACCCAGCGCAACCGTGCCCGTGCCGGTAAGCGCATTGATCGTCGCCCCGGAGATGGTCCCCGAGATATCGAACGTGCCGTTGTTCACGACCCCGCTGGAAGCGGCGATGCTGCCGGCACCGATCAGCGCGAGCGTGCCGGCGTTGATGGTGGTGCTCCCCGCATAGCCGGCGGCACCGGATATCGCCAGCGTACCTGCCCCGGCCTGCACAAGGCTGCCCGTCCCGCTGATGGTGCCGCCATACGACACCGTGTCGCTGCGGTCGAACGCCAACGTGCCGTTGTTGACGATGTTGCCGGCGACGGAGCCGGTGGTCCCGCCATTGCCGATCTGCAGCGTGCCGGCGCTGATTGTGGTGTCGCCGGTATAGGTGTTGTCACCCGTCAGCGTGATCGTTCGGTTGCCGCTCACGGCCACGTTGCCCGCGCCGGACACGGCGCCCGACATCACAAAGGTGTTGAGGCTGGAATCGAACGTGACCTGCGACGCGGTATCGCCAAGCGTGATGTTGTTGCCAAGCGAAAGGCCGGCGCTCCCGGCGACGACCGAGGCAGCTGCGCCTGCCGCTACGTCCAGGTTGCCGATGATGTTGGAGCCCGTGACAAACTGCAGCGTGTTGTGCGTGCCGTTAAAGCGAATGGCCGCCGCGCGCGTGACGCCATCGCTTAACAGGCCACCGCTGATCGTTCCCCCGTTGACGATGAAGTCGTTGTTTGCGATGACGCCCACGCCCGCCGCGCCGCCGTTGCCTGCACCGCCCGTTATGGTGCCGAAGTTGTCCAGCACGTTAAAGCCGCCGGCCAGATTGACACCTGCACCGCTGTCTCCGGCGGTGGTGCCGCCACCCCCACCGGCACCGCCCGTCCCGCCCGTGATCGTGCCTTGGTTAGTGACCAGGATCGACTGCCCCAAGGTGAGTAGCCCGTCGCCGCCGCCACCGCCGCCGCCAGGATTGCCGCCGCCACCGCCGGTGCCGCCATTGCCGCCGACCAGCAAGCCTTGGTTGTTCACTTCTGCGGAAGGCACGACCATGATCAATCCTGCGCCGCCGCCGCCGCCGCCGCCGCCATTCGACGCAGGCCCCGATGTGCCGGCCCCGCCATTCCCGCCCGCACCGCCTTGCAGGGTCACCCCGGGGGTGATGAAGATACTGGCGCCGGTGGAATACACGGCAGCGCCGCCGCCGCCGCCACCTGCGGCAAAGTTGAAGCCGTCGAACCCCTGTCCGGCCCCCCCGGAAACATCGGCACCAACGACCGTATTCCCGGCGGTCGTTGCGCCCACCGCGCCAGCCGGGCCAACTTGCCCACTATCGTTCACCGCGCCGGTACCGCCCGTGCCACCCGAAGTAGCCCCGCCGGGCACTTGTATCGTCGCGTTACCGGGACCAAGCGCGGATGAACCGCCGCCACCGCCATTGCCACTGCCACCGTTGCCGCTGCGGTTCGGAAGGCCGTTGCCGCCGGCAGCACTGCAATTCGCGATGGTGCTGGTAGAACACGTGGTGGCCCAGCCGGGTAAGGCCGCGCCAGCCAGACCAAGCGACACGCCGATGGAAACAATGGAAGTGCAGCGGCGCGCGGGCGTGGCACCATCGCTGGCGCGGCCCCCGCCGTGCGCCGCCTTTGTGCGTTCAGATACCACTTGCGGAGCACGCAAGGTGCGGCTCCAGACCAGCCGATAGACCCGGTTCATGTTGATCCCCTCGTTGCATGGACCCATGGCGCTGGTCACGGAGACCCTGGACCGATGGCGCGACGGACCCGTTTCTGTTTTCGTTCTCTGGCGTGCCGGTACGCGGATACTGTCTTTCTTGGTTCACCGGTCGGGACGCATGCGCGCGCAATATAACACCTGCGCAGGAAACATTGCCAAGGCGGTCGCGGACCCGCCGCTCACCGGGCATCCGGCCGAATCCCGAAAAAAAAGAGTCGAGTCGTCCCGGCGCGTTGTTTCCCACTGTGTCAGGCGGATCAACCCGTCCACTTCCCCGCGTTGCTGGACATGCGCATCCACCCGCTGCTGCCGTCCCCAGCAGTCTCGGCGGACTTCTTGAACCCGATTACCACGGCGGCGGGCAAATCCGCGGTACGCGGTATCCGTGCTGAACCAGGGCTAGCAGGTCGTTGAATTACTGTCGGGCTGGACGTATTTTCGCTTCGGCCGTTCGCGGCGATCACCGCGAAGCGTTCGATTTCGGCTCATTCGCCCGGCTGGCCTGTACATCGAACATTGACCACCAGATCGTGCCGATCGTCGGTCAGCATATGACCAAGATCGCTCGGCAGCGCCGGCGCCACATTGCTCTTTCGTCGCGTCGGCCTGCTCTTCCTTGATCTCGGGAACCTACATCGTGCAGGACGGACCGGAGTATTTGAACCGCCTGTTAAAGATCGCCTCCCACAGATCGCTGCCATTCACGCGCGGAATCCTGATCGCCCTCCCTGCCCGATCGTCGAAGTGACCGTGTATGCCCCGTGCGACGGCCAGACCACGCACGCGTTCCGCGCGCCCCCTCACCCGACGATCACCTGCTGCCCTGGATTGATCTCCCCCGGATTGCTCGCCAGGTTCGGGTTGAGCTGCAGGATCTCGTTCAACGCGACGTTGATCCGTTGACCGTCCGACATCCGTTGCTGTTCGTCGGTCGGTACGCGAGCGGCTGCAAGCAATGACCCTTCGTGACTTTCCGCAATGGTCCACAACGAATCGCCGGCGACCACCTGCACCGTCAGCGGAGTTGGCGTCGGGCGCGGCGAACCCGTCGAAGGCTGCGCCGGCGAGGATGGCGTCCCCGACGGCGGCGCATTCGGCGTCGATGACGCAGACGCACTCGGCTGAGCCGCCGGCGCCGTCGTCGCCCCGGGCGTCGGTGCGAGCGAGGCCCCGGGCGTCGGCGTCGTGCTGCTCGAACCTGAAGGCGTCGGCGACGGACCGGAACCGGGATGCTTGTCCTTGTCGTCCGATCCCGTCAACGCCGAGATCACGCCGTACCCCTGCATGATTCCGAAGATCGCCACCGGGAACAGCGCGATGCCTGTCGGCAAGCGCGCGAGCCACGGCGTGGCATTCGGGAATTGCGTATGCAGGCGGCCGGCGCCCAGCAGCGCGCCGGACATCGCACCGAGCATGCCGGTCATCCCGTCGCCGAACGTGTGGGCGGCCATTGCGCCGTGGATGCCGCTTGCCAGACCAACGGCCGATGTCACGTAGTCGCCGGTCGCGCTCGCGATCCGCGCCAGCTGACTGCGATTCTCCGCATTCACGCCGCGCGAACCACCCTTGTAGACGATGCCGGTAGAGACGGCGCTGATGATCCCGCCCAAAGCCTGCCCGCCGGCCAGCCCGTCGCCATGGAGGAACTTGGCCCCGTTGATCGTGATCGAGCCGCCGTACCCTCCCAGTGCGAACAGTCGCCCGACCCGGCCAACCGAGTGCCGCGGGCTGCCATGGTGCAGCAGTTTCAGTGACGTCCCGCCGACCACGCCCTGCATCTGCGCGAGCATGTCGGCCGCGATCGCCTGCGTGTGCGTCGCGGTTTCGTCGAACGACAGCGTCCCGTCCTCGTTCAGCGCGCGCAGCTGCGCGGCGGCGGCCTTGCCTTCGTGTGCAATCTGTTCGAGCTGCGTACCTCGCGCGTCGGCGTCGAACCCGTTCGCCTTGAGTTGCTTCTGCAGGCCGCGCACGAGGCGGTCGACGACGCGATCGAACACGCGCGGATCGCCGTTCTTCAGGCTGGCGACCGCGCCGTGATGCAGCGCCTGGAACACGCGGCCGACGCGCAGCCCGGCGTACAGCGAATTCGTCGCGGTACCCACGAACTCCTTGCCCGTCGCGACGAGCGCGCCCGCGCCGGTCCCGCCGGCCAGCGTGGCGGCGGTCATTTCGCCGGCAATCCGCCGTCGCGACGGCGGGGGTCGGTTCGTGCCGATCGGCTCGTCGTGCACGCGCAGTGCGTGCAGCTCCGCCTGCGCGCGCTTAGCGTCGGGAATCTCGACCTTGGCGAGCTGTGCGGTCTCCCGCCGGCTGGTACCGATCGGCTTGGTGCCATCGTTGATCAGCGCGGGATCGCGCACGACCGCGCGCCAGTGGTCGGCCGGGTCCGCGGCGGATGGCTGCGCTCGGGTGGTCACGCGGTCTGGCACGCTGGCGCCGTATTGCTCCAGCCAGCGTGCGGCGAACCTGCGCGCGCCCTTCTCCGTCTTGTTGCCAGGCTCGTTGCCGTCGCCCTTCCAGTGTTCCGTTGCATGCTCGATCGTCGCCTTGCGCGCCTGGTTCAGCCACACGGTCGTGTTGCCTTCGTAGAGCTTCTGGCGCAGCGCGGCCACTTCGGCGGGCGTCATCCCTTGCGCGGCACCGATCCGCTCGACCTCCGCGAACAGCAGCTGATGCTGGTTCGCCAGCGTCTGGCGGTCGACGCGCTCGAACACGCGCGTGAGCGCATCGGCACCGTGCAGGCGGTCGATGATTTCGGGTCGCGCGCGATTCTCGACGATCAGTTTCGCGAGTGCGCCGGTCAGGTCCTGGTTGCCGATGAAGTCGGCGCCGTGCGTGCCGAGCGACAGGCCGACGTGGACCCATTCGAGCCCCTCGCGCTCGAGCACGGCGCGCAACAGCTTCTCGTGCCCTGCGCCCGGCACCGATTCGGGCACTGCGTCCCAGCCGTGAAACGTGACCATCACGTTGGGCGCCGTCGTATCGGGATGTTCGTTCGACCACTTCTCGAGCGCCGTCATGACGCGCACGTAATCGTGGTATGCGTCGTTGGTGCCTGACTGGTACCGGTAGTCGGTGCCGGAAACGAGCGCGCGCGATGGCGCCGTTTCGAGCCGGATCGCGAAGCCGGTGTGCGCCGCCTCGTCGAGCCAGCGATTCAGATGTGCGAGATGATCGAGCGCGAGTGCCCTCCCGTCCGTGCCCGGCGCCGGATGAATCATCCCGTTCTCGCCGTCGAACACGGCGTTCTTCTGGTCGCCGAGCGCCTTCACCGCGCGCAGGAAATCCGGATCGTGCGCCTTGCCGAGCACGGCCGCGAGCAGATGAGGATCGACCACGAGCGTGACGACCGGCGTCACACCGCCGTACTGCTCGACGATCTTGCGCATCAGCGCCGGATCGTCGCTCAGCGACAGCGAACGTGCCATCGGCACCATGCGGTCCTGCAATGCTTCGCTCGAGCGCGTGAAGAAATACCGGATCCGCTGGTCGGCGACGGTCGCCGCGCCCAAGCGCCGGGTGCGTGCGCGCAGCTTGCCGGGCACCGGCAGGAAGCGCGACGCCGACGTCGACACGTCGCGCCCGACGTACAGCTTGTTGAGCAGCGTGCGCCACATGCCCGGGTCGACCATCACGGCCTGCGGCTCGCCCTTCAGCACGAGATTCA
This sequence comes from Burkholderia sp. Bp9004, assembly GCF_003858025.1. NCBI lineage: Bacteria > Pseudomonadati > Pseudomonadota > Betaproteobacteria > Burkholderiales > Burkholderiaceae > Burkholderia > Burkholderia sp. Bp9004. The sequence goes on from NZ_QTQD01000001.1 coordinate 448,013, forward strand.
CTTTGCCGGCACGCTGCGCCTGCTTGTTGTAGGCCTCGATCTGGTCGTGCGTCGGGAAATACTGCTCGGTCTTCGCCGCACCATTGCGCAGGCTGAACGCGACGACGGTCGACGACGAGAGCCCGGGCTGGTACGGCTCGATCGACAGCGGCGCAGGTGCGGTGCCGCTGCGCCGCAAGCGCTGCAAGTCGTTGAGCACCTCGTTGTAACCGTGCCGCGTCCGGGCCGCGAGCGCCCTGAACGGCGCCGAATGCTGACCACGCGCTTCCGCGTCGGACAGCTGCTCGCGCAGCGCCTTCGCGCGCGCTTCGAGCGCCGCGATGCGCGTCGGCCGCGCGCTCCGCAGGAACGCGCGCGGCGGCAACTGGGTGAGCAGGAAATGCACGTCCGAGCCGAACCGGTCGTTGCCGATCGGCATTTCGTCGAGCGGTACGCCCTGATGATGCGGGTTGTTGGCGTGCCGGACGGCGTCGAACCACCGCATCTCGCCGTTGCGCGCGGCGATCACGCCGACCGGATCGCCGAGCGCCTCGGCCACGGCGCCGTCCGTCCTGAACACGTAGATCACGTGCTGGTTGCCGTCAACCGCACCGTTGCGGATCGCAGTCAGCAGGTGCGGCACGCTGTTGCCGCTGAAATCGACCGCATTGAGCGCGGATGTGTGCGACGGCAGCAAATGCGGATCGACCGGCGGCCGCGTTGCCGTGTTGCTTTCACCGCCCTGCTCCGCGCGCTCGAGCGGCCGGCGAAGCGGCACCTTCGACTGGAAAAGATCGCCGAGCGAACGGTGCGGCGGTTTCTCTGCCGAGGTGGTTTCCTTCGCCGGCCGGAAGCCGCCGATTCGATCGACGGTTTCCGGCTTGACGTCGCTGACGACGAACCGGATGCCGCGCCGCGGCGAGCGCAGGACCGGAATGCCGCCCCTGCGCCGTCGCCGGAACACGGTGCGCAGATCCTGCTCGGGAACCTCGGTGTCGCCGAGCGGCGCTTTTTCGTAGTACTTCCATTCGTGGTTCGTGTTGCGCTCCGCGTAGCCGAGCACCTTGCCCGTCTCGTCTTCGACCACGTGAATCCAGCGCCGCTCTCCCTCGACGGCACGCACGGCCTGGCGCGGCCGCTTGAAACCCGGTGCGTCGTGCAGTTTCGCCACGTCTGCGGCGAGCGCGGCGTCGACCGGATGACCCGACGCCGTCACGGACCACGACGACTTGCCGTCCCGCGTCTCGATCTTCGACGCGCCGCCGAACTGCATCAGCTCGTCGTGCGCGACCGGCGACACGAAGAAATCGAACTGACGGCGTGCCGTGCGCCCGCTGCTGCCGGTCTTCCCGAGCGCCTTGCGCAGCGCGCCCGGCACGCGCTTGCCGTCCAGCATCCGCACGGGGCCGAGCGCGCCGTGCTCGTCGGTCTCGAGCACCGCGACGAACGCCGGCGCCGCGTGTTCGGCCTCGGCGGCCGGCGCGTCGGTATGCGCGGTGATCAGCACGTGCGCGTTCGGGCCGAGCTGGCGGCCCAACCCGTCGAGCGTCGGCGCGCGCGGGCCATCGACGCGCGTGAGCGTGCGTCGGCCGAGGCTGTCGAGCCACGTCGCGGCAACCGCCTGTGGATCGCTCGCTTCAGCCACCGCGGCGCCCTGCGGCACGCCCGGCTGGTTCGCATGACCGGATACGGCGGCAGGCGCCGCCGCGCCGGACGATTCGCCGGCCGTACCGGCAAGGCGGCCGGCCGCCGGCCCCGCCGGGCCGATCGTCGGCCAGGTCGGGCGCCCGTCGGTCGCCCCGACCGCACGCATGCCGCCCGCATGCACGGCCGCATAGCCTTCCGGCAAGCCCGAGCGGTCGATGCCGACGAGCCGGTACGACACCTCGCCGGTCGCCGCGTCGCGGGTGCGCACGACGTACATGTCGACACCGGCCGGCTTGACCAGCTCGCCGCCATCGGGCGTCGTGATGCGCAGCGCGCGAGCCGGATCGTGGCCGAGCGCCGACAGCAGCACGACGTCGGTTGGTGCCTGGCCCTCGACCGCAGCGAGGTTCGCTGACGCGCTGGCCGCGACACGTTCCTGCGGTGTGAGGTCGTCCCGTGCGAACGCGGTGCCGTCCGGCAACGCATCGGTGCGCACGTATGCGTGGTTCCGTGGGCCGGTATGCGCCGTATCGATTGCCTGCCCGAGATCGTCGTGCGCGACCGTCCGCGCGCCTTCCGGCAATGCGAGCCGGGCATCGGTCGCCGAACGGGCCGGCGCGTGCGTGGCAGCGGTAGCCGGTGCATCGGGCACCGTGCCGCTGAACCGGAACCAGCCGTCCTCGGGATCGAGCGCACCGAAATCGGTGCCGCTGCCGAGCTCGATGCTGCCATCGCGCATCACGAATTCCACGCGCAGGTTGGTCAGCCCGGCCGCGTCGAACGCCTGCATCACCCCGTCGATCACGCGGGTCGGTTCGGGGCCGTCGAGGAAGCCGCTCGGCCAGCGCTGGCTCACCGTGCCGCCGGGTTGCGTCACGCGCGCCGCGTCGCCGATCACGCCGGGCCGTTCGGCCAGCGCGGTGCGAAACGGATGATCGAGCGTGACCGATTCGAACGTGTCGTCCGGAATCGCGGTGAAATCGTAGTCGGGATCGGCAAACGTCGGATCGGCCACGCGCGGCACCGTCGGGCGAGGCGGCGGATCGGCGAGCGGGCGCGACGCGGTACGGGCGGTCGTCGCGGCCGGTTCCGCGTCGCGTCCTGCGGGGAGCGCCGGCCGGCCCGCGCGTGCCGGATCGCCGCGGAAGCTTTGCATCGGCAGACGATCCTTGTCGACCTGGCCGGTCAGCCGCGTGCCGCGTACGGTGGTCGAACCGTCGGGCTCGACGAGCAGGATGTCCGGCGGCGCCCAGACCGATGTCGGCCGTCCGGTCAGCTCGGACAGGCGCTGCGCGAGTGCCGCCGCGAAGGTCGTGCTGGCCGCCCGTACTTGCCCGGGCGCGATGCGCAGCGGATCGTGCTTGTTCGATCCGCCGAAGCACGAATACAGCGTGACGTCCTGCCCCGGTTCGAGATGCGGCGCCACGCGCTCGGCCACCTCGTCCGGCGTGAGCGGACGGCCTTCCGGGCCCAGCATCGCGTCGGCCGATATCCCGTGGCCGAACACGACGTGATGACCGGGCGGCGACATCAGCCCGCGCGCGCCGATCGCATGGAGTGGATCGTCGGGCGGCATCAGCAGTGTATCGGCCGGACGCAGGAACTCGGGATGTTGCGTCGCGTCGATGCCGGTCACGTCGTCGAACCCGGGCTGCAGCACCGATTGACCATGAACCGTCGTCGTGACGACGCCATCGTTGGCGATCCGGCGGTCCGTATAGACGCGGCTGGTCTTCGGATAGATTTTCTGTGTTTTCCCCGACAGGCCGTCGTCGGCCTCGGCTTCGGCGACCTGCTCGACGCGTGCGGCCCATTCGTCCGCCTTGTAGATCTGCCCCGGCCCGACTTCGACGAGCGGAGTCGGCTCGTAGACTGGCGGCTCGCCCGGTTCCGCGTCGGGGGCGAGCCGCGGATGCGCGGGCCCGCCCGGCGTCACGTCCTGGCGTCCGCCATCGCCTTGCGTACCGCCCGCGCCGCGGCGGCCGCTGTCCGAGTCCTGATCGATCTGCGCGTCGATCGCGCGCACCGGCTCGACCGGTGCATGGTCATGCACGGCCGTGCGCGCCGCCGGTTCGCCGCGCTGTGCGAACACCATCGGCGGATCGCTCGCATCGGGCGCCTCGGGCAGATGCAGATAGAGCCGCGTCGCGACGTCGGGATCGTTTGCCGGCAGGACGATCTTGTCGTCGATCGGATGCAGTTCCAGCGCACCGGTGCCGCGCACCGAGTTGGACGTGATCGACGCGATCACGGGCACCTGCAGTTCGTACGCGAGTTCCTGCGCGAACGAGTAACCGCCGGCACCGAGATAGCAGCCCGTCAGCAGCACGCCGTTGCCTTCCGTATAGGCCGGATCGTCGAGCAGCTTGCGCGCGAATTGCCGCGGCGAAATCGTCTTGCCGCCTTCCGTGACGGCGGCCGCGCTGTCCAGGGTCACGTCGCGCGGCGCCGTGCCGTGCGACTCGGCGATGTCGAACCCCGACACCTTCAGGAACTGCCGAGCGGTCGCGTGCCCGAGCAGGTTCACGACGTTCGAACCCGGCACGGGCCGCAGTTCCAGAGGATTGATCCGGATCGGCTGCGCGCCGCCCGGCGAGAACTTCCCGTTCACGTCGGGCTCGATCTCGAAGCGCGCAAGCCGTCGGCCCGGATTGGGGAGCGCCCGCCGCCATCCGGCCGCGTCGTCGTCGCCCAGCCGGCCGAATACCGGCGCCTGGATCAGATCCGCGAATTCCTGCAGCAACTCGGGATTGGCGCCGCTGCGCGGCCCCTCGAGCGCGATCGGCGTGCCCGGCGTATAGCCTTTCCACGCCAGTTCTTCCAGCGCATGCGTCATCTCGAGCGCGCTGGCCGACCGGCCGCTGCGCGGATTGATGATCGAGCCGCGTTTCGTCAACAGGCGCCACACGTACACGCCGATCGGCACGCGCGCGTCGCCCGTCGTGGCGCTGCCGCCCCAATGATTCGACACCGGGCGCGGCGCGACGCCGCTCCAGTCGACCGGATGCGCGCCCTGGTCGATGACCGCCAGCGCCGGCGAGAACCGGTACGTACGCGGTTCGCCGCTGACCGAATGGTCCGGCACGCCGGCCTGATCGGGCGCGCCGGGTTCGATCAGGATGCCGCCCGCATAACCGGAGTCGGGGCTGCCGTCGGCCCGATAGCGCGGCGAACGCCATGCGACGAATCCGCTTGCGCCGTACACGTCCACGCCCAGCACGTTCGCGAGCAATTGCGCGAGCGGGCTCACGCGCGTGCCGGCGCCGCACGCATAAAGAATGACCGGCGACTTGCCGTCCCAGCCGCTCTGGCGAATCAGCTCGGCCATGTCTTCGGCGCTCATCGCCTTGCCGGTCGCGCTTGCGAATGCATCGGCCCACGCATGCGCGTACACGGCGAAATAGCCGGGCGGCACCGGCATCAACGGCCGCTCGCCCGCCGGTAGCCGGTTCTCGGGCTGACTCGGGTTGTCCGAATAGATCGCGAGGTCGGCCTCGCGGCGCGGGTACGCGGCCCACTGCGTTTCGCTCATGCCGAATGGCGCGTTGATCACGTCGACGCGCCGGCCGCCCTCGTTGCGAATCAACGGCTTCTGCGGATCGAAACCGCGCGGGTACACCACACGCAGCGTGCGGTCGTATGCATCGTTCATCGACAGCATGAACGCATCGCCGGCGTCGGTCAGCCCGACGTGGCCGACCACCGCTTCGGGCGGCACCGAGCCGTCCGCGGCGAGCGCCCCTTGATCGACCAGCGCGATCCGGTAGCGGCCGCCGGCCACGCCGTCGGCGCCGACCATCAGCGCGTCGTGATACGTCGTGTAGCGCGTCACGCCGATCGTGCCGTCTTCGTCGGGCGCAACCGCCGCACGCGCCTTCGCATCGTCGGCCGCGTTCGCACGCCGCTGGTCCGCCCGCGCCGCGCTCATGTCGTCGACGATGTTGCCCTTTTGGGTCGCGGGCAGCCCGTCTTCCTCGGGGTTGCGCACGTTGCCTTCGGGATCCTGCAGCGCGTACACGTAGTACTCGACGTCCTCGAGCCGGTTGCCGCTCTCGATGATTCCTCCGACCACCTCGCTCAGCATCGCCGGATCGGCCGCGACATGCGCGGGGATCTCCCAGGACGCTGGATGCGCGCCGTTTGTCGGCATGCCGGCCCGAGCCGTCGATGCACCGTCGCCAGCCAGCGCGTCGGCGACGGCCGGCGTCGCTTCGCCGTCGGGCGCGAGCCGCGGCACGATCGCGGCGTCGTCCGGTGGGCCCTGCATGCGGTGCGCGCGCAACCACGCGGCGACGCGCGCCCGCAGCCCCTTGTCGGCCGGCGCGACCGTGCCGCCGTCGTCGGCCGGTTCGCCGAAGCTGTTCGCCTGCTCCTCCGCGTGCTGCCACGGGTTGCCGATCTCGCCGACCGCGAGACGCTGGTTCGCCAGTCCGTTGCCGTACAACGTATCGACGACGTTGATCGCGACTGGCCGCGACACCGTCGACGGTGCGGGCGTCTTCGTGATGGCTCGAATCGGCCGCTCCATCAGCGTGTGCGAACCGAGCCCCATCTGCGCGATGCCGATGCCGAGGTTGAGCAATTGCTGCGCGCGATCGGAATCGGACATCGCGTCCCAGTTCTTGACCAGCGACACGCCCTGGTCGCCCATCTGGTAGCCGCCGATCAGGCCGCCCGTGACATTGAATACGCCGGCCGTGCGGCCCGTCGTCTGCGCGAGCGACTGGAACGCGTCGGCTTCCTGCGTGAAACGGCCGACACTAGCCACGTCGGCCGCAGCGCCGTCGCCGCGCGATGCGGCCGTCAGCAGGTCGGAGACCCGCCCCGTCGTGCGCAGCAGCGACGATGCCTCCGCGAGCGACTTCGCCGCCACGCCGAGCCCGGCGCCGGCGAAGCCCGCGCCACTGCCGATCAGGCTGATCCAGTCGCCGCGCGCCTGTACGTTGCCGAAGCCGATCGACTGGCCGTGATCGCTCAGGTTCTTCAGGTCGCCGATCGCGGCAGGCACGCCGACGGCCATGCCCGCGCCGACGGCCGTCCACGCGGCACCGAGCATCAGGCCGCCGACCGGCGCCCCGATGCCGCTCGCGACCAGCACGACACCGCCGGCCGCGGCAAGAATGCCGGCACCCATTTCGAGGATGTGTTCGGCGTGCTGGTACCACTCGGTCTTGTGCGCGTCGATCGTTTCGTATTGCGAGAAACCGCCGGACGCCGGACCGTTCGTCAGGCTTTTCGGCACGTACAGCTTGCCGTCGTCGGACAGCGCATTGTTGTGCTGGTAGTCGTCGACGGTGTCGTACTTCCAGCCGCGATCGTCGATCAGCTTGTACTGGTCCGGATGCCCCTCCACCTGCACCTTGAAGAGCGCGCTCGGCGCGGTGCCGGTCCCCTTCGACACGTAGTAGATCGGCACCAGCGACACGACCGCGTGGTCGCCGCCGACCTTGCGGATCTGATCGACGACGTTCTGGATCATCTGCGTCGCGGCCGAATTCCTCGCGTACAGCGACTGGCTGTTGACCGCCGTCCCGTTCTGCAACTGCCCGTTGCTGACGATCAACTGTTCGAGCAGCGCCATCGACGGCACGTCGTTCCGGTCGGTCGGCGTCGCGCCCGGGTCGTCCGGCTGGATCCCGAGCCCGGCGCCGACGAAGTTCGTCATCTGATCGGAGCCGGTGGTGAACGTATAGGACTTGTCGTCGAAGTGCTTCTGGAAGTCGTCGAAATACGCCTTCAGCTGCTTGTCCGGATCGGCCTGGAACAGCTTGTAGCTGGCGCTGGCGGCGTCCTTGTTCTGCTTGTCCTGGGCACTCTTGGTGCCCTGGTCGTAACGCAGCTGGAAGTCGTTCGCGAAGCCCGAGCGGAACCGGTCGTCGTTCTGCATTTTTGACAGCAGCGCCTTCGACAACGACGGGTCGACGCCCGACGACAGCGCCTGCCGCACACCGTCGAACCCGTAGCCGGCATCGCTGCCGCGCAACGTATAGATCATCGTCTTCGCGTTGCCGTTGGCGTCGAGCAGCCAACTCGCGACGTCGTCTTCACGATGCACGGGCTCGCCGCTCGCGGTCGGCTGCTGATCGGCGAGCCCGACCGCCGTGCTGAGGCCCTTGTAGAACTCGATGCCGTCGCCGTAAGGCTGCGGCGTGCCCGTGTTCGACTGCGTCCACTTGTTGCCGAAATCCTTCTCGACGGTATCGAGCACGACGCCCGCGAATTCGGGCGGGGCATTGGCGAGGATGTCCTGCATCCACTTGCCGGCCTTGTCGGCATTCATCCGGCCGTCGTAACGCGCCTGCATGCTGGCCTGGTCCGTCGCTTGCGAATCGGGCTTCTGCATCAGCGGATCGATCTGCGAATGGATGAAGTTCGCGTTGAAATGCGGCTGGCCCGCCTGCGTCCACAGCGTCTGGCGTTCGTCCAGCGAGAACGACGCGTTCATGTTGGTGTTCAGCACCTGAAGCGCCGCGCCCGGATTGCTGCCCGGATTCTCCATCAGTTGCGCGACCTGCTGCTTCGTGTATTGCAGCCGCACGTCGGGCGCGGCGGCGAGCAGCAGCTTGATCTTCTGGTACCCGGGCTGGTTCTGGTCGGCGTGCGCCATCGCATACGCGAACACGCCGCCCGCCTGGTTGATCTGCGCGTTCAGGGCTTGCGCTTCCGATTCGCTCTTGCCGTCCGTGCTGACCGGAACACCCGTCAGCTTGACGAACGCCTCGGCGAGCGGATTCTGCTGGGCAAGCGTCTTCTCCTGCGGCGACAGTTTCGGGTCGTTCGGATCGACGGTCACACCGGTGTCCTGCAACAGCGCGAACGTGACCGGGTCGGACTGCGCGAGCTGTTTCATCTGCGGCGACAGCGACGGATCGTCGGGATTGATCGTCGCGATCGTGCGCTTGAGCTGGCTTTCCTCGCCCAGCGCGTCGACGAGCCCGGTGTACCACATGCCGTCGTGATTCTGCTTCACCGACGCGACGACCTGTTTCTGCTCGTCGGCCGTCACGTAGGTCAGCGCGGTGTCGTCGCCGCCCGTCACGACCTTGTCGTACTGGCTCTGCGCCTGCGACAGCTCCTGCGTGATGTCGGCCTCGTCGGCGCGGCGCAATCCGCCGGGCTCCTTCTGCCACGCCGCATAGTCGGCCTTCGCGTCGTTCAGGCGCAGCGTCGCGGCCGACGTGCTGTATTCGTGGCGCAACGCGGTGGTGAGTGCCGTGTATGCGTCGTCGGCGTTCGTGTCGGCCGTGGTGGCCGCCTGGCGCAGTTGCGCGCCGGTGTCGGGATCGGCGCGCCGGATGCCGCCCGGCAACGCGTTGTACTGCTGCACGTCGGCGTTCGCGGCCTGATCCTTCTGCATCGCCATCGCGAACTGGAACGCCTTCACGTTGGTCGCCCGCTCAGGCGCCGATTCGGCCGACACCGCCTTTTGCGCATCGTCGAGCACCGAGCCGAACACCGGATCGTTCGGCGACGCATTGCGCAGATCCGATGCCACGCCCGCGATCGCCTTGTTCGTGTCGCCGCCGCCGTCCGCCGCGACGCGCATCTGGTTCTCGACGGCCGCCTGCACCGAGCCCCATGCGGCTTCGGCCTTCTTCACCTGGTTGTCGAGATCGGCCTGCGACGCGCCCTGGTCGTGCAGACGCTTGAGCGTCGCCATTTCGGCCTGCGCGAGCTGCAGCAGGCGCTGCGTCTCGGCCTGCGCGGCCGCGAGGGCCTGCTGTTCCGGCGTCTGGGCCGGCGGGGTGCTGCCTGCCCCGTTCTTCGGTGCCGGATCGTCGTCATTCTGCGGCTGCGGCACGTTCACCGGCCCGCCCCCGCCCACAGCCATCAACACCATGTCCATTCTCCCGCGGCATGCGTGACGTGCCGGCACAGCGGCAGACGGGCCACGCGCAATGGTCCATTGTGCAGAACGGGCACGCGTGAAAAAGTCGCGCATTACGTAGTCGTCGGCCGGGTTGCGGCAGCGCGGGCAGACTCCTGCTACGAACGGAATGAACCCGACGCGGCAATTCGACCGTTGCCGCTTCGGGCGGCAAATTTTGCCGGGTGGCGCGCACGAGACCAGAAATACATGCCGCCGCCAACGAGCAACACACGACCCTGCGCGTTGGATCACCACCCGGACGACATCCGCCCGCAGGCTCGTGAAAGTACCGACGCTCACGCTGAGCCCCCCGGCCCTGCCGAAACCTTCCGCCCACGCGATGGTTCCATTGCGCGCCGATTCGACGCAAACACCCTGCATCGAAACGCCACGATTCCACGCGATTTCGCAGAGGACCTTTCCTGTGCAGCGGCTTAATCGACGGTCGCGCGATCTCCAATAATGGCCGCTCGATCAGTCGGCCGGCGCGCCGACGCGACCCACCGGCGATCGGGCCGGAGACCAACGATAAAAAATCCTATGCATTCCTATAAAACCATCCAGCCCGCCAACGCGCGCGTTGCCACGCCGCATGCCGTCCGCCGCGGCCGTCGTACCGGGGCGCTCCCGGGGACAGTGCTCGCCGCCTGCGCGGCCGGCCTGATTCCGTGCGTCGCGCACGCGCAGAGCAGCGTGACGCTGTACGGCCTGATCGATACGTCGATCACCTACGCGACCAACCAGCGTACGCAAGGTGCCGGTTCGCCCGGCAGCGGCAGCGTCGGGCTGACGAGCGGCGCGTTGAACGCGTCGCGCTGGGGGCTGCGCGGCCGCGAGGATCTCGGCGGCGGGATGGCGGCGGTCTTCACGCTCGAGAACGGCTTCACGGGCACGAACGGCAAGCTGTCGCAGAAAGGCGTCGACATGTTCGGCCGTCAGGCGTGGCTCGGCGTGAGCTCGCGCACGGCCGGCACGCTCACGTTCGGCCGCCAGTACGACCTGATCCTCGATTTCGTGACGCCGCTCGGCGCGTCGGGCCCCGGCTGGGGCGGCAACCTCGCGGTGCATCCGTACGACAACGACGACTCGAACCGCAACCTGCGCATCAACCACGCGGTGAAGTACACGAGCCCGACGTATCGCGGGCTGACGTTCGGCGCGTTGTACGGATTCTCGAACACGGCCGGCGCGTTCTCGAACAACGCCGTGTGGAGCGCGGGGCTCGGGTATGCGAACGGACCGCTGAAGCTCGGCGCCGGTTACCTGAAGATCAGCCGCGACCGCAATGCGCCGAATCCGGACGGCGCACTGAGCACGGTCGACGGCTCGGCGACGATCACGGGCGGCAACCAGCAGATCTGGGCCGTGGCCGGGCGCTATGCGTTCGGCCCGCATTCGGTCGGCGCCGCGTGGTCGCACTCGGCCACCGACGGCGTGAGCGGCGTGCTCCAGGGCAGCGGCATCACCCCGCTGAAGGGCGAATCGCTCGTCTTCGACAACTTCACGGTCGATGGCCGCTACTTCGTCACGCAGGCGTTGAGCGTAGCCGCCGCGTACACGTATACGATGGGCCGTTTCGACACGCGCACGGGCCAGACGCGCCCGAAATGGAACCACGTGGTCACGCAGGCCGACTACGCGTTCTCGAAGCGCACGGACGCGTATCTCGAAGCCGTCTATCAAAGCGTGAGCGGCGGCAACGGCAATCCCGCGTTCAACGCGACCGTCTGGACGATGACGCCGTCAGCCAATAGCAACCAGCTGGTGGTCGCGCTCGGGTTGCGGCACAAGTTCTGACGACCCGGCGACACGACACGAGACGCGCCCGCACCGGCATGGCGCATCATGCATCGCCGCGCATGCTGCGGTTTCCGCGCAAGCAAGAATGCGTCCTGCGTCGTTCCCGTGTGAAAAATGCCGAGAAACTGGTCACGCTGTGACATTTTTCCTAATCTAGTTGCAGCGGCGCCGTGCTTCGGCGTTCCGGTCGAGACAATCTTTCATATGGCGCATCGCCGGCTTACGAAAGCGCATCGCGCACGGAAGCCGGCACTTTCGTGCCGTCTCGCCGGATGCGTGACGCGACAGTTCGCGCGCACCACGCTTTCCTCGCAGTCAACCGCAGGAGACGCACGATGAGCAAAACGAACCGATTTGCGGTCATGGCAGCCTTCGCGCTGCTGGCGGGTTGTCACCACGCGGCGAAAACGCCCGAGAATGCCGGGATGGCGCCGGCCCCATCGAGCGAAGCGGTCGCGACGGTGGCGGCCGACGATCTCAACAATCCGAACAGCCCGCTCGCGAAGCGCAGCGTCTACTTCGATTTCGACCAGTACTCCGTGAAGCCGGAATACCAGACGCTGCTGCAGGCGCACGCCGACTACCTGCGCAGCCACCCGTCGCGCCGCGTGCTGATCCAGGGCAACACCGACGAACGCGGGACGTCCGAATACAACCTCGCGCTCGGCCAACGCCGATCGCAAGCCGTGATGAGCGCACTGGAAACACTGGGCGTGCAGGCGTCGCAACTCGAAGCGGTCAGCCTCGGCAAGGAAAAGCCGGTTGCGCTCGGCCACGACGAGGATTCGTGGGCGCAGAACCGCCGCGCCGATCTCGTCTATCGTTGACCGGATGCCGCCGCGACGGCGGCATTCCGGCTGCTCACTCTCCGTTGCCCGGATGCAGCGAATCTGCGGGGGCGCGCCGCGCCCCGGCTGCATGCGCGACCGCCTGCCCCGCTCCATGTCGCCATGTGCCGATACGCAAAAAGCATGGAATAAACCGCCCGCCGGAAACGTTTCGTCATCGCGCGGTCGCCGGTTCACGCGAACCATCCTGCCGCGCGGCCTTCTCGGCGAAAGGAGAGTGAAATGAATTCGGCAAGATTGGCCGCGGCGCTGCTCGCGGCACTGATGCTGGTGCTGTCGGCCGGATGTACGTCGTCGGGTGGCGGCGTATCGCCAGGCCCCGGGATGAGCCGGTATGGCGGCGCGGGCGGCAGCGGAGGTGGCGGTGGCGGCGGCGGAGGGGGCGGCTACTGAAGCGCCGCCGGAAAGGCTCGAGCGGGGCGTTACGCACGAGCGCGGCCGGAAACCGGCCGCCTCGCGCGCGACGCCCCGCTGCGCCGCACGACTTACCGACGCATGGCCTTCACGTCGGCCGGCATGACGCTCGCGGGCTGGCCGCCCCACGTCGCGCGCAGGTAGTTCGCGAGCTGCGCGAGTTCGTCGTCGCTCAGCGTGTGCGCGAAACCCGGCATCGGTTGCAGGTTCTCGAAGCCGGCGAACTTCTGCTCGTCGATGCCGTCGAGCATCGCGACCAGCAGGTTGCGCGCATCGCCCTGACGCAGCGTCGAATTGCCGTTCATCGGCACCGCCACGTGCGGCTTGCCTTCGCCGTCGAAACCATGACAGCCCGCGCACACCGCGAGATACACCGAGCGGCCGGCCGCGAGCTGCGCGGCATCGGCCGACACCGGCTTCACCGCCTGCGGCGCCGGCGGCGTATCGCCGAGCAGGTACACGGACAGCGCGCGCAGATCGTCCTTCGTCATGTATTGCGTGCTCAGGTGCACGACCGGATACATTTCGCCGAACGCCGAGCCTTGCGGCGCGATGCCGACGCCGAAGAACGTCTGCAGGTCGGTGCCCGTCCAGCCGCGCGCGGCGAGGCCGGCCGGCGTGATGTCCGGCGCGGCCACGCGGCCGAGCGCGGCGCCGGCGAACGGCTTCGCGCCGTCGAGCTGACCCGTGAACGCACGCGGCGTGTGGCATTCCGCGCAGTGGCCGAGCGCGCCCGCCAGATAGCGGCCGCGCTGCCAGTCGGCGGACTGGCCGGTCGATGCATCGGGCAGGCTGTCCTTCAGAAACACCATGTCCCAGAACACCATGCCGAAGCGCAGGTTGTACGGGAACTTGAGTTCGTGCGGGCGGTTTTCCTGAGCGACCGGCTTCACCGTCTTCAGGTACGCGTACATCGCGTCGGTATCGGCGCGCGTGAGCTGCCGGTACGACGTATACGGCATCGACGGATACAGGCGCTTGGCCGGCGCCTTGCCGTCATGCAGCGCGGCGTAGAAGTCGTCCGCGCTCCAGCCGCCGATCCCGTGGTCCTTGTCGGGCGTGATGTTCGAGCCGTAGAACGTGCCGAACGGCGATTCGAGCGGCGCACCGCCCGCGAACGGCGCGCCGTCCTTCTCGGTGTGGCACGCCGCGCAGTCCGCGGCCTTCACGAGATAGCGGCCGCGCGCGACCTGGTCGGCACCGGGCGCGCCGGAAGCCGCGCTCGAAGCCGGCGCGTCATGGCCGCCGCAGGCGGCGAGCAGCAGCGCGCAGGCGGCCGCGAGTGCCGGCAGGCCCGCAGCCCGCGCGGCACGATGGGCGAATGTGCGTTTCATGCGGCGTCCTTCACGAGTCCCGGCGTCGTCAGGATCACGTCCTTCACGGCTTCGTAATAGCGGACGTAACCGGTGCAGCGACAGATGTGCGCGTTCAGCGCGTCGGTGATCGTGCGCTCGACGTCGGCCTTCGCGACCGGCTCACGCTTCAGGCGTTCGATCAGCACCGTCGCCGCGTTGACGAAGCCCGGCGTGCAGTAGCCGCACTGGAAGCTGAAGTGCTCGAGGAACTTCTGCTGGATCGGCGACAGCTCGACCACTTCTCCGGCTTCGTTGCGCTTCGCGTGACCTTCGATCGTGCGGATCGAACGGCCGTGGAAGAAGTGCGCGCCGGTGATGCATGTGCGCATTTCCTCGCTCGTGCCGTCCGGCTTGTCGACGATCACGACGCACGCGTGACAGATGCCCTGCCCGCAACCGAGCCGCGAACCGGTGAGGCCCGCATACTCGTGCAGGAACTCGATCATCATCAGCCCTTCGGGCACCTGCATCGGGCCGACGGACTTGCCGTTGATGTTCACCGACAGCGGTTTCTGCTGAAAGCGGACGAGCGGACGCTCGACGGCGGCCGGTGCGGCAGCCGGTGCCGGAGCGGCCGAAGCCGCGTTCGGCGCGGATGCGCCGGTCGCGGACGCGCTGGCGCTCGCGGCCGACGCGGCGGTTTGGGCGGTCGTCATGCGAGCACCTCCTGAATCTTTTGCGGGGTCACCGGCAAGTCGGTGAAACGATGGCCGATCGCGTGCGCGATACCGTTCACGATCGCGCCGACGACGGGGATCATCACCACTTCGGCGACACCCTTCGGCGGATCGGTCTCGGACAGCGGCGGCAGGATGTCGCCCGTCTGCGACCACACGGCGACGTCGGTCGCACGCGGCAGCTGGTAGCGGTTGAAGTTCCACGTGCCGTTGCCGGGGCCGTCTTCGTAAAGCGGCAGGTACTCGTGCAGCGCATGGCCGATGCCCATCGCGAGGCCGCCCTGCAACTGGCCCGACACGAGCTGCGGCGAGATCTGGTTGCCGCACTCCATGATCGAGTGATGCGTGAGCAGCTCGACCTTGCCGGTCGCTTCGTGCACGGCCAGCTCGACGAGCGTGCCGACCGCCGTGTAGTACGTGACGGCCGCGTTGTTGCGGCTCGTCGGCGGGATGAACACGCGCTTGCGGTCCAGCACGCGATAGCCGTTCGCGGTCGGCGCCAGCGTGCCGTGCATCGCGGTCGCGCCCGCGGGCGCGGCGGTGCCCGGCATCGGGCCGTCGTCGCCGGTCTTCGGCGCGCCGATCCGCAGCGACAGCCCGTCGATCGGCAGACGATCGACCGCGCCGCCCACGTCGAACTCGGCGTCGGTCCATTGCCAGCGGTTGAACACGTGTACGACGGCGCCGGTCGCCAGGCCGAGCGCATGCGCCTGCTTCGCGAGCTGCTCGAACGTCAGCGGCTCGAGGCCGTCGGCGGTCAGCTTGCCGTCGACCCAGCGCGCGTCCTCGATGCGGATCGTGTACGGTGCGGCCTGGCCGCCGCCGAGGCCGCGCGTCCAGATCGACATCGCGGCCGGCCACAACCCGTAGCGGAACACCGCGCGCGCGGCTTCGCGCGTGCTGTGCGTGAAGTAGTACGCGGAGTTCGTCGCGCTCGACGGCGACGCATAGCCCGGCGACCAGCGCGGATTCGTGCTCAGCCGGTCCTGGTCGGCTTGCGACATCAGGTACGGATCGCCGCTCGTCTCGACCGGCAGATCGGGCCATTCGGTCACTGCGACGCGCACCTCGGTCGCCGGGCGACCGAGCCACTTCGCGACCGCGACGGCCTGCGACGTCGACATCCCGGTGCCGATCTCGGCAGCCGTGTGATGCAGCGACACCTTGCCGTTCTCGTCGAATTCGACCTTCGCGAACGATGCCTCGGCACCCGTGCCGAAATCCTTCTGCACGCACGCGAAGCCGACGCCGTAGCGCTTGCCCGGGTTCGCCGCCTCGAATTCGGCCTTGCGCGCCGCACGGCGCGTCCACAACGGATGCTGCCTCGCACGTTCCAGCACTTCGTCGACGCGCAACGCGCCGGCGGGAATCGCGCCCTGCGTGTTCTTCATCCCCGAACGCAGCGCGTTGCGCAGGCGGAACTCGATCGGATCGAGGTTCAGTTGCGCGGCGATCTCGTCGACCGCCATCTCGGTCGCGGCCATGCTCTGCAGCGTGCCGTAGCCGCGCGCGGAGCCTGCGTCGATCGCGCGCGACGCGATCGCGACTGCCGCGAGGTCGCTCTTCGGGAAGTAGTAGATCGATTGCGCGGCCGTCGCGCCGACCATCGCCACCGACGGCGAGAAGTTCGAGCGCCCGCCGCCGTTCGCCTCGAAGTCGCCCTTGAACGACTGCATGAGACCCGTGTTGCGATCGACCGCGATCCGGTAATGCATCTTGAACGCGTGACGCTTCAGCGATGTCTGGAACTGCTCGTAGCGGTCGTTCGCGAACCGCACCGGGCGGCCGTCCGCGTACAGCGCGCAGACGAGGCCGTAGAACGGCACGTTGCAGTGATCCTTCGAGCCGTAGCCGACCGTGTAGCACGGATGCACGAACAGTTTCTTCACCGGGAAGCGGCATTTCGCGACCATCGCGGCCGCGTTCTCCGCCACTTCGAGCGGCGACTGCGTCGGCACGACGAGGTGCAGCGCCTGCGTCGCGGCGTCGTACCAGCAGTTCGCGTTGTCGGGTTCGAGCGCGGCGGTGTCGACCGACTGCGTGCTGTACGCGCGGTCGAACACGAGCCAGTCGGCCGGCGGATGGTCGAACTCGCTGGCGATCTGTCCGGCCAGGAACATGCCCTGCTCGTCGAGCTTGCCGTGCTCCTTGCCGTCCGGCCAGACCGGCAGGTGCTTGCGCATCATGCTCGGGAAGATCGGCGCATCCTTCAGGCTCGAATAGACGTCGTCGTCATAGGCCGTCTTGCCGCCTACCCGAACGAAGCGGAACGTGCCCCACGGATCGCGCTCGAGCGGGCCCGTGACCGCGCCGTAGCGGATCACGTCGTCGCGGAACTTGAGCGCGTTCTTCGCGAAGCGGAAGCGCGCGAAGTCGTGATAGATGAGGATCGCGACCGCATGGCCGAGATACGCGGGCGTCTTGCCGGCGGGCAACAGCATGTCGTCGCCATAGAACGCCGGGAACGCGACGCCGTCGCGCGCGAGATCGTCGGCCGTGACCACGCGGTCCGGCTTCAGTTCGTCGCCGAGCAGCGACAGGTCGAAGCCTTCGTACGTGCGGTCGGCCTGCGTGACGCGGAGGATCAGCGCGTGCGACTGCTGCTGCGGCCAGTGCGGCATGTCGGCGGCACGCACGTCACGGGCGAACACTTTTGAGCCCGTGACTTTCGCGATGCCGTCGATGCGGAATTGGGGGATGCCGGTGACGCTATCCCATTTGACGGGCGTGAGGAGTTTTTCTTCGAAGAGCGCCGCGAACGCGCGGCTGCCGATGGGCGCGACATACACCGCGACGCCCGCCAGCACGCTGGCTTTCAGAAAACCCCGCCGTGACAGGCCGTGGTTTTTCATGTGGGGGGAACCTCCTGATGCGGCTCGGACGGCGATAGGGTGTCGCGGCGTTCGGAGCGGCGCGCATTCTGGCATTGTTTTAGATATATCGCCTATAGTATTTCCCACATGAAATACTTATTGAATTTCTTATAACGGGATTCACACGGGCTGCGGCGCCCGGTCGCGGGCGACACACGTGCGCGACCGGGCGGTGTCGCGGCGGGCGTATCGATCGCCGCGGGCCGATCGCGCGCCAGGGGCCTGCCATGTGCGGCGCGCGCCGAAACCGGTCCGCGGGCGACTGCCCGACATCGTCCCGTGGGCAACGACGCCCGCCCCCGCGTCGGCGAATGCGCACGGCGCACGCCGGCGTGGTCTGAGACGACTCGCCGACGCCCCCGCACGTCACGCGCGGCCGGCGTTTCATGGTAATGTCGTGCGCATCCGGCTCGCCGGTCGCCCCGCCACGTGCCGTGCGGGGCGCTCGGCAATGCGCCGCATCGTGTCGAGGTCAAAATAGCCATGGCAGTCAAGGCAAGCCTCCTGAACGCCGTTCTCGCCACTCCCCCCTGCGGCAATCACCGCGTGACGGCCGGGCTACGCCCGTCGATGCTCGTCACGCTGTTCGAAGACGTACGCCCGATGGCGCTGTCCGGCCTCGCCAGCGCGTTCGTCGCGGCGATCGCGCTGATCCGGCTGCAACAACTCTGGTGTTTGGTGTGGCTCATCGTCGACGTCGGCTTGCTCGCCGCGCGGCTCGCGATCGCACGCGCGTATGCAGTGCACCGTGCCGCCGGCGACGATCGCGCCGAATACTGGGCGCTGCGCTATGCGCCCGTGTCGCTCGTCGCGTGCTTCGTGCTCGGCCTCGGCGTGATGGGCTGCGTGGAGGCGCCTGACGCCGAGCTCGGCACGCTGTCGGTGATGGTCGCGGGCGGCGTGTTCGGCGGGATCGCGTCGCGCAATTCGGCGCTGCCGCGGCTCGCGATGACCCAGGTCACGCTCGGCGTCCTGCCGATCGGCCTCGGCGCGTTGCTGGTCGACCGGCCCGGCGCATGGCTGCTGCTGCCGCCGCTCGCGATCTATCTCGCGGCCATGCGCACGGTCGTCCAGCGTCATTACCGCGTGCTGGTCGCGCTGATCGCCGCGCGCCAGCGCAACGCCGAGCTCGTCGCGCGCTTCGACGCCGCCCTCACCTACATGCCGCACGGCCTGTGCATGATCGACGGCGAGAGCCGCGTGATCGTCGCGAACCGTCGTACCGCGCAATTGTTCGGCTCGCCACGCGAGATCATGCTCGATACGCCGCTACCCGACGTCGTCGCGGCGCTCGGCGCGAACGCGGTGACCGATTCCGACGGTGCAGGTCTCGCCGTGCAATGCGACGTCTGGCTGAACCATGACGAACCGGTGCCGCTCGACATCACGCTCGCCGACGGCCGACAGCTGGAACTGACACGCCATCGCGTGCCGGACGGCAACGCGGTGATCATCGTCGAGGACGTCACCATGCGCCGCCGCAGCGAGCAGCACATCAGGCACCTCGCGCGACACGACGCGCTGACGGGATTGCCGAACCGCCACGAACTGCATGCGCAACTCAAGCGGATGCTCGCGCATCGGCCGCGCATGCCGGGCGCCACGCTCGCCGTCATGTATCTCGACCTCGACGGCTTCAAGGCAATCAACGACCGGTTCGGCCACCAGGCCGGCGATGAAGTGCTCACGCAGGTCGCCGAGCGGCTCGGCAAGACTCTGCCGCCCGGCGAGCTGGCGGCGCGGATCGGCGGCGACGAGTTCGTCGTCGCGCTCGACGCCACCACGATGCAGGCCTGCTCGCTCCTCGCCGCGCGGATCATCCGGCAGATCTCGGCGCCGTACGCGCTGTCGATCGGCGAGACCGTCAGCTTCGGGATCAGCATCGGCATCGCGCTCGACGACGGGCACGGCTCCGCCGACGAACTGATCCGGCAGGCCGACAGCGCGCTGTACGAAGCGAAGTCGGCCGGCAAGGGAATCTACCGCTTCTATTCGGCAGGAAGCAGGCGCGTGGCGCCCGCGACCACGAGCTGAGCGCGCGCGTTCGTTGACACCGACGGCCTCCGCGCTTTACTGCGCGTCCCTACGGCGTGTCCCTTTTCGCTTCCCCGCGATTGATTCCCGAAACGCGTCGCGTGGCTCGGCGCATACGCGCACGTGTTCCGCCGCGCTCGCCCGTGTCACGTGACGTGTTCCGTAACATCGGCCCGCACCGCGCGTCACGTTCGCCGCAGAAGCCCGCACGATCGGTGCGGCACGCGGATTTTCGCGGTTGGCACCCTTATTGCTCCTTGACTAGGAAACAGGATGTCAGGGAGCCCACACATGAATACCGTCGAAGTCCTCAGCCGTGCGGAAGCGAGCGATCAACTTGACGTGATCGACGGCGCCTCGCTGATCCGGCGGCTCGTTTCCGATCACCGCGCGCCCGCCGCGCGTGAAGCCGCGTGTGTCGACAATCCGCCGCTGACGCTGTACGGCGCATTTCGCCAGGGCGTCACCGATCACGCGGCGCGACGCGCAAATCCCTATCGCGCCGGCAGCCGTTTCTGGGCGCTGTGGGAAGAAGGCCGTATCGAAGCTGAAACATCCGGTCGCTGAAGCGATCGCGCGCGCCGGCCCCGTTGCGACAAGGGGCCCGACGCGAAACACGGCGTGCGCGGGCGGCCGCGCGCCGGCATGCGTATCACCGCTGCAACATCGCGTGCGGCTGCTCGGATGGCGCATGTCGCAGGTTCGCGCGCGGGCCGCTTGACAGCGTCCGGCATCGCCCGCATTGGGCACGCCGCGCGGCGGTCGTTTCCCGATAAGATGGCAGATTACGTTCATCGAACGATGTCGCCATGACCGCCTCCTCCCACCGAAATCCCATCCACTGCGAAATCGATCTCGATGCACAAGGCAAGCATGCGGGCTACCTGCGCCTGCCGCATTCCGTGCATCGCTCCGCATACGGCTGGCTGCCGATCCCGATCGCGTCGATCCGCAATGGCGACGGCCCGGTCGCGCTCGTGATGGCCGGCAACCACGGCGACGAATACGAAGGCCAGATCATCGTGTCGCAGCTGATGCGCGAGATCGATCCGGAGATGGTGAGCGGGCAACTGATCCTGCTGCCGATGGCGAATTTCCCCGCGGCCGATGCAGGCTTGCGCGTGTCGCCGCTCGACGAAGGCAACCTGAATCGCAGCTTCCCCGGCGACCCGACCGGCACGCCGACGCAGATGATCGCGCATTACATCGAGCATGCGCTGCTGTCGCGCGCGCAGTATCTGGTCGACCTGCATTCGGGCGGCAGCTCGCTGCTGTACCAGGGCGGCAACATGCTCGCGATCGACCCGCTCGACGACGACGAGGCGGCGAAGCTCAACGGGCTGCTGGTCGCGTTCGGGCTGCCGAACGCGCTGCTGCACGCGCCGAACCCGGTGCACTCGGCATCGGCCGCGCGCCGGCAGGGCGCGATCTCGATCGTGACCGAGCTCGGCGGCGCGGGGATGGCCGATCCGTCGCTGATCCGGCTCGGCCGCCACGGGCTGCTGCACTACCTCGGCCATATCGGCCTGCTGCACGGCGCGCTCGTGCCCGACGCGCCGCCGACCGTCACGCGCTTCCTGCGCGTCGACGGCGATCGCCACTTCGTCTACGCGTACGAGCGCGGGCTGTACGAACCGCTCGTCGAACTCGGCGACCAGGTGAAGGCCGGCCAGCCGGCCGCGTGGGTGCACTTCCCCGACACGCCGCTGCGCGAACCGGTGCTGCACCGCTTCAAGGGCGACGGCGAAGTGGTGTGCAAGCGCGTGCCCGCACAGGTGCGGCGCGGCGATTGCCTGTTTCAGCTGGCGGAGGCTTCGACGCCGCCGCGCGTCATCGGGTAATCCGCCTGATCGACACCGGTTTCTCCGCCCACCCCACTCCCCCTGCAAGCCTTCTGACGCGCCCCGCGAAATCCTTATCGAAATTGCTTCGTTCGTCTTTGCCGGTCGCGCCGCTAACGTGTTCGAAACGGCGGCGGCACGCCGGATGCAGCGCAGGAAGCACCGTGGCCGCCGTCATCACGACAACCGCGTCGCGATAACGGAACAGACCGGGCGGGCCCCGTGGCCCGCCCCCGCCAGGAACGTCCGCATCGCGCGCCCTTCGCGATGCCCATGGCCACGAACGACCGCCTCATCGACACGACACCGCTCGACGTCCGCGCCCAGCCGCTGATCGACGCGCTGATCGACGAATACGCGACGCGCTACGACGCATACCGCCCCGACAGCCGTGCGTCCGCACGCGACGAACTCGCGCGCTACCCGGCCGAGCTGTTCGCGCCGCCCGAAGGCGCGTTCGTGCTGCTCCTGCGCGACGGCGAAACGATCGGCGGCGGCGCGTTCAAGCGCTACGACGCGCAGACCGCCGAACTCAAACGCATCTGGACCCGCTCGGACCTGCGCCGACAGGGGCTCGCGCGCCTGATCGTCGACGCACTCGAACTGCGCGCCGCGCAGCAGGGCTATCGACGCGTGTACCTGACCACCGGCTTTCGCCAGCCCGAAGCGTGGGCGCTGTACGACCGGACCGGCTATACGCGGCTGTTCGATTCGTCGATCGACCCGGAAGCGTATTTCCACCTGCGCTTCGGCAAGGATCTCGCCGATCCGTCGCGCACGTCGACGCTCGCCGACCTGCGGGCGCCGCTGCCCGAGGCCGTGCTGCCGCGCTGAACGCCGCGCGCCATCCGATTCCGCTCTCCCGTTCCCCAAGACACGACAACGACAGGACACATCCATGCAACGAGCCGCATCCTTCACGCCGCGCGCAATCCGCACGCTGGCCGCCGCGCTGATCGGCGTGACCGCGATCGCCGCGGCCGCCGCGACCTTCGACCTGAGCCCCGAGCAACGTGGCCGCCCGCGCGGTGCGGCCGATGCGGCCGTCGAGCGCGCGGTGCCCGCGTCGTTCAGGTTCGCCGAGGCCGGCACGCTGACGATCGGCGTCGCGCCGAGCCTGCCGCCGATCAGCTCGTATGCGACCGACGCGCGCACGGTGATCGGCTTCGACGCGGACGTCGGCCAGCTCGTGTCCGACAGCCTCGGCCGCAAGCTGAAGATCGTCCCGCTTGCGTGGGCCGACTGGCCGCTCGCGCTCGAATCGGGGAAAGTCGACGCGGTGATCTCGAACGTCACCGTCACCGAGGAGCGCAAGCAGAAGTTCGATTTCTCGACCTACCGCAAGGACCAGGTCGGCTTCTACGTGCGCATCGACAGCAAGATCCAGTCGATCCGCGAGCCGAAGGACGTCGCGGGGCTGCGCATCGTCACCGATGCCGGCACCAACCAGGAAAAGATCCTGCTCGCGTGGGATCGCGAGAACGTCGCGCACGGCCTGAAGCCCGTGCAGGTCCAGTACTACGACGACCAGGCGATGCGGATCGTCGCCGTGCAGTCGGGCCGCGCCGATGCCGTGTTCAGCGTGAACTCGGTGCTCGCCTACCAGAGCGCGCAGCAGGGCAAGACGCGCCTCGTTGGCGCAATCAGCGGCGGCTGGCCGCGCACGGCCGACATCGCGATCGCGACGCGCCGCGGCAGCGGGCTCGCCGATCCGCTGACGATCGCGCTGAACGGGCTGATCAGGAACGGCCGCTATCAGCAGATTCTCGATCGCTGGAACCTCGCCTCCGAAGCGATCGACCAGTCGCGCACGAATCCGCCGGGCTTGCCGAAGATCTGAGCGCCGCCCGTCCACGCCCTCGCCGGAACGCCGACACCATGTCTTATTCGCTTTCATTGCTGGACAAAAGCCCGATCGCCGACGGCGCGACCGCCGCCGACGCGCTGCGCTTCACGACCACCCTCGCGCGACGCGCCGAACAGCTCGGCTACGAGCGCTTCTGGATTGCCGAGCATCACGGCGCGCCGGGCTTCGCGAGCTCCGCGCCCGAGATCGTCGTCGCGCACCTGCTCGCGCACACGTCGCGCATTCGCGTCGGTTCCGGCGGCGTGATGCTGCAACACTACAGCCCGTTCAAGGTCGCCGAGTCGTTCAAGCTGCTTGCCGCGCTGGGGCCGGGCCGCGTCGATCTCGGCATCGGCAAGGCACCCGGCGGGCTACCGCTGACCACGCGTGCGCTGCAGTGGTTTCACGACAAGGCGAAGAAGCCCGACTTCGCGGGCCAGCTCGCGGAACTCGACGCGTTCCTCGGCTGGGGTGTCGCCGAAGACCATCCGCTCGCCGGCGCCGTCGCGATGCCGGTGCCGCCGCACGCGCCAGAACGCGTCCTGCTCGGCGGCTCGCCCGACAGCGGCGCGCTCGCCGCACGCCACGGCTGGCGCTTCTGCTACGCGGGGCACTTCAACGGCGACGACGCGAACCTCGAACGCTCGCTGGCCGCGTACCGCGACGCGGGCGGCACACGCCCGATCGTCGCGCTGTACGCCGTCGCCGCGCCGACCCGCGACGAAGCCGAGCAACTGATCGGGCCGCTGAAGATCTTCAAGCTGCAATTCGCCGGCGGCCAGAGCTTCAACCTGGCGAGCGCGCACGCCGCCGCCGAATTCGCGCGGCAGAGCGGCGCGTCCGACTACCGGATCGACGAGTTGCGCCCGACCGTGCTGGCCGATACGCCCGAGCGCGTGCACCGCGCGCTCGACGCGCTGAGCCGGCGGCTCGACGTCGATGCATTCGTGATCGACTCGCCGGTGACCGACTACGCGGCGCGGCTCGCGTCGGCCGAATGGCTCGGCGGCGCGCAGTCGATCACGCCCGTGCAGGCGGCCCTCGCCGCCGAACGTTTCCCTTCCCCCGACCAGAACGCGTGACGCGCCCATGACGACCCGACGATCGATTCCCTTCGGCCTGATGCTGCAAGGCGCAGGCAGCCACATGAACGCGTGGCGGCATCCGAGCAACCCGCCGGACGCGAGCATCAACCTCGACTTCGCGATCGGCATCGCGCGCAAGGCGGAAGCCGCCGGCATCGCATTCGCGTTCGTCGCGGACGGCCTCTACATCAACGAGAAGTCGATCCCGCACTTCCTGAACCGCTTCGAGCCGCTCACCGTGCTGTCGGCGCTCGCGGTCGCGACGAAGAAGATCGGCCTCGCGGGCACGATCTCGACGTCGTACAGCGAGCCGTTCACGGTCGCGCGTCAGCTCGCGTCGCTCGACGCGATCAGCGGCGGGCGCGCGGGCTGGAACGTCGTGACGACGCCGCTCGAAGGCACCGCGAAGAATTTCGGCAAGGCGCATCCCGATCACGAACTGCGCTACGAAATCGCCGACGAATACCTCGACGTCGTGCAGGGGCTGTGGGACAGCTGGGACGACGACGCGTTCGTGCGCGATCGCGCGACCGGGCGCTTCTTCGATCGCGACAAGCTGCATACGCTCGACCACCACGGCCGCTTCTTCCAGGTTGCCGGCCCGCTGAACATCCAGCGCTCGCCGCAGGGGCAGCCGGTGATCTTCCAGGCCGGCTCGTCCGACACCGGCATCGGGCTCGCGGGCAAGTATGCGGACGCCGTGTTCACGCATTCGCCGTCGCTCGACGAAACGGCCGCGTTCACGCGGCGCGTGAAGCAAAGCGCGGTCGAGCACGGGCGGCAGCCGGGCGACGTGAAGATCTTCCCCGGCGTCGGGCCGATCGTCGGCCGCACGGCGGCCGAGGCGGAAGACAAATACCAGGCGATTCGCGACCTGCTGACGATCGACGAGGCGCTCGCGTATCTCGGCCGCTATTTCGATCACCACGATTTCACGCAGTACGCGCTCGACGCACCGTTCCCCGAACTCGGCGACATCGGTCGCAACAGCTTCCGCTCGACCACCGACCGGATCAAGGCCGACGCGAAGCGCAAGCACCTCACGCTGCGCGAGACGGCACTCGCCGTCGCGACGCCGCGACCGAACTTCATCGGCACGGCCGAGCACGTCGCCGACGAGCTGATCCGCTGGCACGACGCCGGTGCCGGCGACGGCTTCATCCTCGGCTTCCCGGTGCAGGCCCAGGGCGTCGACGACTTCGTCGAACTCGTGATTCCGGTGCTCGAGGCGCGCGGCCGCTACCGCCGCGACCTGCCGGGCAGCACGCTGCGCGACCACCTCGGCCTGCCGCGCAAGGCGAGCCGCCATGCGGCGCCCGGCGCGGTGCAACAACACGGCGACGCGGCCGAAGCGCACGCCTGACGCCGGCGCTGCGCCTTACCCGCCGCATCCGGCCCACTCGATCGAGGACCCTCACCGACATGAGCGACACGACACATCTCGGCGGCGCGCTGCCGCCGCTTGCTTCCTCCCACGCCCGTGACGCCGGCACGCGCCCGCGGATCGTGCCGGCCCGGCACCGGTCGCGCACGGTCGGCGCCGTGCTCGCGCTCGTGCTGATCGCGCTCGCGCTGCATTCGATTCTCGGCAACCCGCAGTGGGGCTGGCCGGTGTTCGCCGAATGGTTCCTGTCGCCGCCGGTGCTGTCCGGGCTCGCGCGCACGCTGGTGCTGACGCTCCTCGGCGCGGTGTTCGGCTTCGCGCTCGGCGCGCTGGTCGCGCTGGCCCGGCTGTCGCGCTCGCGCCTGCTCGCCGCGAGCGCGTGGACGTTCGTGTGGCTGTTCCGGTCGATTCCGCTGATCGTGCTGCTGCTGATCCTCAACAACCTCGGCTACCTGTACGAACACGTACGGCTCGGCGTGCCGTTCACCAACATCGTGTGGTTCGACACGCCGACCACCGACCTGATCAGCCCGTTCCTCGCGGCCGTGCTCGGCCTCACGCTGAACCACGCGGCGTTTTCCGCGGAAGTGATTCGCGGCGGCATTCTCGCGGTCGACCAGGGGCAGCTCGAAGCGGCCGCCGCGCTCGGCTTGCCGCGCGGCCGCCAGACCACGCGGATCGTGTTGCCGCAGGCGATGCGCGCGATCCTGCCGACCGCGTTCAACGACCTGATCACGCTCGCGAAAGGCACGTCGATGGTCTACGTACTCGCGATGCCCGAACTGTTCTACACGGTGCAGGTCATCTATCGCCGCAATCTCGAGGTGATTCCGCTGCTGATGGTCGCGACCGTCTGGTACCTGATCATCCTGACCGTGCTGTCCGCGATCCAGGTCCAGGTCGAGCGCCACTATGCGCGCGGCGCGCTGCGCAATCCGCCGCCGTCGGCGCTGACGTTCGTGCTGGCGCGCATCGGTGCGCTGCGGCGGCGTGCGGCGACACGCAGCGCAACGGCCGATGCGACGCTTCAGGGCACGACCGCTGACGCGCCCGTGCCGCGCACCGGCGGCGAAGTCGCCGTGCACAACGTGTCGAAGCAGTTCGGCACGCAGCGTGTGCTCGACAACGTGTCGTTCGTCGCGCCGCGCGGCAGCGTGACTGTGATCGTCGGGCCGTCCGGCTCCGGCAAGTCGACGCTGCTGCGCACGATCAACCATCTCGAACGCATCGACGACGGCTTCATCGACATCGACGGTGAGCTGATCGGCTATCGGCGCGACGGCGACGCGCTGCACGAGCTGAAGGAGCGCGACGTGCTGAAGCGGCGCACGGCGGTCGGGATGGTGTTCCAGAACTTCAACCTGTTTCCGCACCTGACGGTGCTCGAGAACCTGATCGAGGCGCCGGTCGCCGTCGGCGGCGTCACGCGCGAGGCCGCCGAGCGCACCGCGCGCACGCTGCTCGCGCGCGTCGGCCTCGCCGACAAGGCCGATGCGTACCCGCGCCAGCTGTCTGGCGGCCAGCAGCAGCGCGTCGCGATCGCGCGGGCGCTCGCGTTGCGCCCGAAGGTGCTGCTGTTCGACGAGCCGACGTCGGCGCTCGATCCCGAACTGGTCAACGAAGTGCTCGACGTGATCAAGGAGCTGGCGCGTTCGGGCACCACGCTCGTGATCGTCACACACGAGATCGGCTTCGCGCGCGAAGTCGCGGACCACGTGCTGTTCATGGAGCACGGCCGCATCGTCGAGTCGGGCCCGCCCGCCGTCGTGCTCGACGCGCCGGCCCATCCGCGCACGCGCGCGTTCCTGTCGCGGGTGCTCTGATGCGCGCCGCTCACGACCTCCGGGGCAACCGACGATGATCGACCGACGCCAGTTCATGACCGCCACGCTGGCGGCCGCCGCCGGCCTCCCGTGGCACGCGGCCGACGCCGCCGCGACTGCCGACCTCGATCCGCGCCAGGCCGGCCGGATCCGCGCGTCGCGCGACGATGCGGCGATTCGTGCGGCAAGCAGCTACCGCTGGGTACGCGACGGAGCCTTCACGGTCGCGATTTCTCCGCACGCGCCACCGGTGTCGACCTATGCGACCGACGCACGCACCGTGGTCGGGGCCGATCCCGACTATGCGCAGCTCGTCGCCGACTCGCTCGGTCGCACGCTGGTGCTGGTGCCGATCGCGTGGGCAGACTGGCCCCTCGGGCTCACGTCGGGCAAGTACGATGCCGTGATCTCGAACGTCGGCGTGACCGAGAAGCGCAAGGAGAAATACGATTTCACGACCTATCGGCTCGGGCTGCACGGCTTCTACGTGCGCACCGCGAGTCCGATCGCGAAGATTGCCGAGCCGAAGAATGTCGCGGGCCTGCGCATCATCACGGGTGCGGGCACGAGCCAGGAGCGCATCCTGCTCGAATGGAGCCGGCGCAATGTCGCGCAGGGGCTGAAGGCGACCGAACTGCTCTATTTCGACGACGATGCGGCCGCCCGTGTCGCGCTGCTGTCGGGCCGCGCCGATGCCGAGCTGAACCCGAATGCGTCGCTGGCTTACGAGGCCGCGCGCGACGGCAGGATTCGCCGGGTCGGCGTCGTCAACGCGGGCTGGCCGGCAAATGCGGATGTCGCGATCGCGACGCGTCGCGGCAGCGGGCTCGCGCCGGCGCTCACGCTCGCGACGAACGCGCTCATCGGCAACGGCCGCTACGGGCAGGCGCTGGCGCGCTGGGGGTTGCAGAGCGAGGCGGTCGCGCGCGCGGAGACGAATCCGCCGGGGTTGCCGTCGTTCTGACTCGATGCGCCGACCCGTGAAATGAAATCGCCCCGGCATTCCACGATCGACATGCCGGGGCGAAACGACAAGACAAGACAACCTTCGCCGCCTACGCCGTCACCGCCTCGTGATACCGGTCGAGTTCCGCGACATGCGCGTGAATCGCCGGAATCAGATCGCGCCCATAGGCCAGCGCATCGTCGAGCGGATCGAAACCGCGAATCAGGAACGTCGACACGCCGAGCCGGTAATACGCGCCGAGCGCCCGCGCAACCTGTTCCGGCGTGCCGACGAGCGCGGTCGAATTCCAGCGCGCGCCGGTCAGGTTCGCGACGCCCATCCACAACCGCTCGTCGAGCACGTCGCCCTGCGCGGCCGCGGCCATCAACCGTTGCGAGCCCGCATTCTGCGGTGCGTGACCGTCGATCGGCTGGCCGTTCGCGAGCCGCGCCGCGCGCACGCGCGCACGGATCCGCTCGGCTTTTTCCCACGCGGCGGCTTCGGTGCTCGCGACGATCGGCCGGAACGACACGCTGATGCGCGGCGCGCGTCCGAACGGCGCCGCGGCGGCCCGCACGCGCGCGATCTGCTCGCGCACCGCGGCGAGCGGCTCGCCCCACGTCATGTAGACGTCCGCGTGTTGCCCGGCCACCGCCAGCGCGGCCGGCGACGAACCGCCGAAATAGATCGGCACGTGCGGGCGCTGCGCGCCCTTCACGACCGGCGACGCACCGCGCAGCCGATAGAACGCGCCGTCGTGATCGACCGGCGCGTCGGCGAGCCAGATGCGTTTCAGCACGTCGAGATATTCGCCGGTGCGACGATAGCGTGCGTCGTGCGGCACGAAATCGCCGTCGCGCTGCAGATCGGCATCGTCGCCGCCCGACACGACGTTCAGCGCGAGCCGGCCGCCGCTGAACACGTCGAGCGTGGCGATCTGCCGCGCGGCCGCCGACGGCACGATCACGCCCGGCCGGTGCGCGAGCAGGATGCGGATGCGTTCGGTCGCGGCGGCCGCGAACGACGCGACGATGAAACCATCCGCCGCGTTGCTGAAATGGCCGACCAGGATCTGGTCGAAGCCGGCGGCTTCGTGCGCCTGCGCGAAGCGCCGCACGTAGTCGGGCTGAACGGCGGCGCCGCCCGGTACGTCGACCTCCGCGCCGGGCGTCGCGGTGATCATGCCGATGATGTCGACGGGCATGTCGGGTTGTCCTTCTGATGGTGGATCGGAACGGGCGGGCGTGGCGGCACGGTCACTGCGCGGCGGCCGTCTTTTGCGCGGGCGCCGCGAATGCGCCCGCATACGACCGGTCGAGCAGCTTCGCCGTGTCGTAGGCGGCCGGAATCACGCCGGCCTTGTGCAGGAAGTCGGCCGTGTTCTGCGCATCCTTCGCGGCCGTGTCGTCGACGGGGCCCACGCGCTGGTGCGCGTTGTCGAGCCAGCGGTACGCGACGTCCGGCTCGAGCTTCGCGCGCTTCGCCCACAGGTCGGCATACTCGCGCGGATGACTGTCGACCCACTGGCGTGCGGCCACCACGCGTTTCAGGAAATCGGTGATCTCCGCGCGCCTGGCCGTAGCCGCCTGCTCGTTCGCCGCGACGAAGCTCAGCGCGGGCATCAGGCCCTGCGCGGTCGTCACCGGCCGCGCGCCTTGCCGCAGCGCGAGCGTGCTGACGAACGGCTCCCACAGCGACACGGCGTCGACCGAGCCGTTCGCGAGCGCGTTGGTCGCATCGATCGGCATCAGGTAAGCGTACTTGACGGAATCCGCGCGCAGGCCAGCGTGTTCGAGCGCGCGCAGCACGAGCTGCTGGCTCCATGCGCCGCGCCAGACGGCCACGGTCTTGCCCTGCAGGTCGGCGACGGTGCGCACCGGCGAGTTCTTCGGCACGAGGATCGCGACGCCGTCGAGGCTCTGCCGCGACACCGCGATCACTTTCACCGGCGCGCCGCGCGCGGCCAGCGTGAGCAGCGCGGAATCGCCGAGGAAGCCGATGTCGATCGCATTGCCGTTCAGGCTTTCGGCAACGGGCGCGGCGGCCTGGAAGTGCTTCCACTCGATCGTGTAAGGCAAGTCCTTCAGCACGCCGGACGCCTCCATCGACGCCTGGATGTTGAAGTAATTCTGTTCACCGACGCGCAGCGTGACAGTGTCTTTGGCGATGCCCGGCTGCGCGGCGAGCGCGAGCAGCAGCGCCGTGACGATTCGGCTCAACAACGTGATCTCCCCGATGGTTGGCGGACGGCCGCGCGACGGCGTCGCCCTTGGGTCCGCTTGCCGCGACGGCCGGCGGACGGATGAAACCGATGAAGATACGGCGATCCGCTTCATGAGACAAACGCAATATTCTTCTATGCAAAGATGCAAATGTTTTATGGATGAGTCGCCACGAAGCGCCGCCGGCCGCCACGCTTCGCGCAACACCGTTCGAATGATTCCTCGATAGATATTTCGTGCACGAAATAAACCACGCACTATATTTCGCATACGAAATAACTACCCGAATGAGGATGGCCATGACGTCAGACCCCGTGGAGTTTTGCGCCGCCGACGGCTATACGCTGCGCGGCACGCTGTGGTTGCCGGACACGCTGCCGCGCGCGCTGGTGTTGATCCATCCGGCTACCGCCGTGCCGGAGCGGCTGTACGCGGGCTTCGCGCGCTTCCTGACCGAACGCGGCTTCGCGGCGCTGACCTACAACTATCGCGGCATCGGTGCGTCGCGGCCCGCGCGGCTGAGCGCGCTGCAGGCTCGCATGCGCGACTGGGTCGAGCTCGATGTGGGCGCCGCGATCGCGTGGGCGCGTAACGCGTACGCAGGGTTGCCGCTGCTGGCGGTCGGGCATAGCGTCGGCGGTCACGCGATCGGGCTGTCGGCCGGCACCGCGCACCTGCGCGCGGCCGTGCTCGTCGCCGCGCACGCGGGCAGCACGCGGCTGATTTCCCGCGCGGCCGAGCGGCTGAAGGTGCGGCTGATCCTGCGCGTGCTCGGCCCGCTCGCGTCCGCGCTGCTCGGCTACGTGCCGGGCAAGCGTCTCGGGCTCGGCGAGGACCTCCCCGCCGGCGTGTTCCGCGAGTGGAGCCGCTGGACCACGTTGCCGCGCTACTTCTTCGACGATCCGACGCTCGGGGCAGCCGAGCGCTTCTCGAAGCAGCAGTTGCCGATTCTCGCGCTCGGCTTTGACGACGATCCGTGGGCGAACCCGCCCGCGATCGACCTGCTGGTAAGCTACCTGACCCGGGCGGCCGTCGAACGCCGCCAGATCGATCCGAACGCCGCGGGAAGCGGACCGGTCGGACACATGGGTTTCTTCCGCAGCCGGCCAGGCACCGTGCTGTGGCCAGCGGTCGCAGACTGGCTCGCGCAGGCACTCGACGCGCCGCGCGCGGCGGGTCGCCCGTCCCTTTCCATTGCAGCCGGGAACCGAGCTTGAGCGAAGACCGACGACTGTTTTTCCTGTTGACCATCGGCCAGCGGCGCGTGCAGCGCTGGGTCGATCGCAAGGCCGAGACCGATGCGCGCGCCAGCGCCGCGCAGGCCGGCGTGCTGTTCTGCCTCGCGAGGCAGGACGGCGCGCTGATCGGCGAAGTCGGCGCGGCGCTGCAACTGGCGCCGTCCGCGATGACGGGGCTCGCCGACCGGATGGCGAAGGCCGGCCTGCTCGCGCGTCACGCCGATTCGGACGACGGGCGTGCAACGCGCCTGTTCCTGACCGACGAAGGACAAGCGGCGCTCAAGCGTGCGCGCGTGGCGCTGCGCGAGCTGAACGGCAAGCTGTGTGACGGGTTTTCCGACGCCGAACTCGACGTCGTCGCGCGCTGGCTGCACGCATTGCAGGACCGCTTTCCGACCGAACGCTGAACGGCGCCGGCGGTGCGCCGCATCGGCACGATGCCGCGTAATCGATAGCGATTCCGATTCGCGCTTTCGATTCGGTTTCCGAACTTTCCGGCGGCAAATTTTGCGTTCCGGATGCACCGCTTCGGCAACGCTTTCCGGCTACGTCCTGTTACAAAAAATTGCCTCCCGCGCCGCATACCGATCGCCTACATTGCTATCCACTTCGACGCATTCGTCATATGCACGGACTGGCCTTCCCGTCGCGTGCGCATCCTTGGGCGCACTCGACAAGCAATGAAAACGAAGAGGTGTCTTGACCGACGTGCTGGCGGCATCCAGCACACGCGGATTGCGATGACTGAAGCGGCCTCCTGAACGACACGATCCGACGCGTGGCACGGCATCCATTGCCGCCGCGTACCGGTGCGCGACGTGCCGCTGCGCCCCGACATCGCCGCCGCACGTGAACGAGGAGCAGTCCATGCGACACACGATGGTATCCCACTCGCTTGTCACCCGCCTCACCCGCCTGTCCGCCACGATGGGAATGGCGATGGCCGCCGCCGCGGCCGCGCATGCCGACCCCGTGGTCGTGTCCGGCCCGAGCCCGTTCGCCGCCTGCACCATCGGCGGCCCCGGCACGAACTACGTGAACGCCGAGGTCGAACCATGGCTCTCGGTCAATCCGGCGAACCCGACCAACATGATCGGCGTGTGGCAGCAGGATCGCTGGTCGAACGGCGGCGCCCACGGGCTCGTCGCCGGCTACACGTTCGACGGCGGTGCGACCTGGGCGCGCACGCCGCAACCGTTCAGCGCCTGCGCGCCGGGCGGGCTCAAGTACGAGCGCGCGTCAGATCCGTGGGTGTCGTTCGGGCCCGACGGCACCGCGTATTCGGTATCGATCTCGTTCAACCAGTCGAACAACGGCAATGCGGTCGCGGCCTCGGTGTCGACCGACGGCGGACAGACGTGGAGCAGCCCGGCCGTGCTGATCGCGAACGACGAACCGACGACACAGTTCTTCAACGACAAGGAATCGGTCACGGCGAACCCGGTGAAGGCCGGCACGGCCTACGCGGTGTGGGACCGCCTCGAACTGCCGAACGGCAACCCGTACGCGAACCTGCACACGCAGGCATATCGCGGGCCGACATTCTTCTCGAAGACGGTCGACGGCGGCAAGACGTGGAGCAGAGCGAAGGTCATCGTCAACGTGCCGTCGCGTCAGCAGACGATCGGCAACCAGATCGTCGTCGACCCGAAGACCGGTACGCTCTACGACTTCTTCGACCTGATCCAGCCGCCGTTCAGCAAGGCGGCCGGCAAGGTCGCGTTCATCAAGTCGACCGACGACGGCGCGACCTGGACGAAGCCGCAGGTGATCGCCGGGCTGCAGACGGTCGGCGTGACCGATCCGAACACCGGCGAACCGGTACGCACCGGCGACATCATTCCGGAGCCCGCGATCGATCCGGCATCGGGGCAACTGTACGTCGTCTGGCAGGACAGCCGCTTCAACGGCGGCAACTACGACGAGATCGCGCTGTCGACGTCGAAGGACGGCGGCGCGAGCTGGAGCGCGCCGCTGCAAGTGAACACGCCAACCGGGCGTGCCGCGTTCAATCCGTCGGTGCGCGTCGACAATGCCGGCTCGGTGATGGTCACCTACTACGACTTCCGCGACCTGCAGGCCGGCAACACGACGACGCTGCCGACCGGGTTCTGGCGCAAGATCTCGCACGACGGCGGCACCACGTTCGCCGACGAGCGGCGCGTCGGCGGCCCGTTCGACATGAAGCTCGCGCCGAACGCGGAAGGCTTCTTCATCGGCGATTACCAGGGGCTCGACGTGCTGCCGTCGTCGTCGTTCCATCCGTTCTTCGTCCAGACCAACGCGGGCAACCTGACGAACCGCACCGACGTGTTCTTCGCGCCGTGATGCACGCGTGAGCGCAGCGCTGCCGCGACGCCCCTCGCGTCGCGGCAGCGTGCCCGCATGCGCGTCAATGCATGTCGGTCAGCACGATGCGGCCGTCGACCTTCCCTTCGCGCAGCCGCGCGAATATCTCGTTGATGTTGCCGAGCCGGTCACGATGGATATGCGCGCGCACCAGCCCGTCCGCCGCGAAATCGAGTGATTCCTGCAGATCGCGACGCGTGCCGACGATCGAGCCGCGCACCGTGATGCCGTTCAGCACGGTCGAGAAGATCGGCAACGGGAAATCGCCGGGCGGCAAGCCGTTGAGCGCCACCGTGCCGCCACGCCGCACCATCCCGAGCGCCTGCGCGAACGCACTGCGCGACACGGCCGTGACCAGCACGCCATGCGCCCCGCCGATCTCCTTCTGGATGACCTTCGCCGGATCGTCGGTCGACGCATCGATCGTCAGTTGTGCGCCAAGCTGGCGAGCGAGTTCGAGCTTGGCCGGAGACACGTCGATCGCCGCGACGTGCAGGCCCATCGCGCGCGCGTATTGCACGGCCACGTGGCCGAGCCCGCCGATACCCGAAATCGCGATCCATTGGCCCGGACGCGTGTCGGTGACGCGAATCCCCTTGTAGACGGTTACGCCCGCGCACAGGATCGGCGCGATCTCGTCGAACGCGACCTGCGCGGGCAGATGGCCGACGTAGTCGGGATCGGCCAGCACGTATTCCGCGTAGCTGCCGTTCACCGAATAGCCGGTGTTCTGCTGCCCGTGGCAAAGGGTTTCCCAGCCGGTGTGGCAGTACTCGCAGTGGCCGCACGCCGTGTAGAGCCACGGCACGCCGACGCGGTCGCCCTCGCGCACGTGCGTGACGCCCGCGCCGACCGCCGCGACGACGCCCACGCCTTCGTGTCCGGGAATGAACGGCAGCGTCGGCTTCACGGGCCAGTCGCCGTCGGCTGCGTGCAGGTCCGTATGGCAGACACCCGTCGCCTTGATGTTGACGAGGATCTGGCCAGGGCCCGGCGTCGGGATCGGCACTTCCTCGATGCGCAACGGTTCGCCGAACGCGTGCACCACCGCCGCTTTCATGGTTTGAGTCATGCGTCGCTCCTGTCTGGTCGATGACCGCGCCAGTATCCGGGCTCGAAACCGGAACGCATTGATGCGCATCAACGGGGCAGAAATCGTGCGCGCCGGCGGCGCATTCATCGCGAGACATGGTCGCTCGCGCCGCCGGTGCCGGTGCCGGTCTGAACGTCCCGCCGCTGCGTTCTCGGCCATTTCGGCAGGTTGTCGGAGACCCTGTGGGCTACCGCCGTTTCGCTTGGAATTTGTAATGATATAACATATCATTTTGCGAACTCGTCCATCTGAAACCGTTCCGCCCGGGTGGCCGGGTTACGCCGAGTCATATCCAAACGGGTCACTGCGCGTCGCAGACGCAACAATATATCGTATCAAGTGATGACCCGCATGTCTCGTTTCCCGATCCGATTCCAACCCATTCCAACCGATTCACCGACCATGCGCGACCTCCCTCTTCTACCGCTTCGCCCGCTACCGCCCGTTTCGCTGATGTTGTTCGCCGCCGTCGCGCACGCACAGGCCGATACGCCCGCCTCGTCGACGCCGACGCACACCACGCCGCTCGCGCCGATTTTCGTGACCGCGAACCCGCTCGGCGACACCGAGCTGATCTCGCCGACCGTGCAACTGTCCGGCGACGCGCTGACGCGCCGCCAGGCCGATTCGCTCGGCGAAACGCTCGACGGCCTGCCCGGCGTATCGACCACCACCTACGGGCCGATGGTCGGCCGCCCGATCATCCGCGGGATGGACGGCGACCGGATCCGCCTGCTGCAGAACGGCGTCGCCGCCTACGACGCGTCGTCGCTGTCGTACGACCACGCGGTGCCGCAGGATCCGCTGTCGATCGAGCGCGTCGAGATCGTGCGCGGGCCGGCCGCGCTGCTGTACGGCGGCAACGCGGTCGGCGGGGTCGTCAACACGATCGACAACCGGATTCCGCGAGAGGCGATCGAAGGCGTGACGGGCGCGCTCGACGCGCGCTACGGTGGCGCCAATTCGGTGCGCGCGGGCGCCGCGCAGGTCGAAGGCGGCAACGGCCGCTTTGCGTTCCATGTCGACGCATTCGACCGGGAAACGAGCAGGCTGCGGATTCCCGGCTACGCGCGCAGCAGCCAGCAACGGGCGATCGACGGCCCCGACACGCCGCAACCGTACGGCAACGTGCCGAACAGCGACGGCCGCGTGCATGGCGGCGCGCTCGGCGCGTCGTACACGTGGGCCGATGGCTTCGCGGGCCTGTCGTACAGCGGCTACGAGTCGAACTACGGCTCCGTCGCCGAGGACGACGTGCGCTTGCGGATGCGCCAGGAGCGCCTCGCGCTCGCGTCCGAGGTGCGCAACCTGAGCGGCCCGTTCACGACGCTGAAGTTCGACTTCGCGTACACCGACTATCGCCACAAGGAAGTCGACAACGGCGAGACGGCCACCACCTTCCGCAACCGCGGCTACGAGGCGCGCATCGAGGCGCGGCATCGCAGGATCGGCCCGTTCGAAGGCGCGATCGGTGTTCAGTTCGGCCAGAACACGTTCTCGGCGCTCGGCGACGAAATGCTCGTGCCGTCCACGCGAACGAACAGCGTCGCGCTATTCGGTCTCGAGGAATGGCAGGTCGTCCCCGCGCTGAAGCTGAGCCTCGGCGGGCGCTTCGAGCACGTGAAGATCGATCCCGATCCGGCCGGTATCGAGAAATTCGCGGTCGCGCAGCCGCGCGACTTCAATGCCGGCAGCGTATCGGCCGGCGCGCTGTTCTCGCTGACGCCCGTGTGGTCGGTCACGGCGAACGTCGCGTACACGGAACGCGCGCCGACCTTCTACGAGTTGTACTCGAACGGCCCGCACGACGCGACCGGCCAGTTCCTGATCGGCAACCCGAACGCGTCGAAGGAAAAGGCCGTGTCGACCGACCTGTCGCTACGCTATGCGAGCGGCCCGAACCGCGGCAGCGTCGGCGTGTTCTACAACCGCTTTTCCAACTACCTGACTGAGTACAACACGGGCCGCATCGTGAACGACGACGGCGAACCGGTCGCGCCCGGCGCCGGCGATACGCTCGACGAAGCCATCTATCGCGGCGTGCGCGCCGAGTTCTACGGCGTCGAACTCGATGGCAAGTGGCGCGCATTCTCGCGGCGCGGTCACACGGTCGACCTGGAACTGACCGCCGACTACACGCATGCA
Source organism: Burkholderia sp. Bp9004 (assembly GCF_003858025.1). Taxonomy (NCBI): domain Bacteria; kingdom Pseudomonadati; phylum Pseudomonadota; class Betaproteobacteria; order Burkholderiales; family Burkholderiaceae; genus Burkholderia; species Burkholderia sp. Bp9004. The sequence continues at coordinate 485,482 of NZ_QTQD01000001.1, forward strand.
CGCAACGTCGACACCGGCCAGCCGCTGCCGCGCATCGCGCCGCTGCGCGCGACGCTCGCGGCCGACTATGGCTACGGCCCGTTCGGTGCGCGCGCACAGGTCACGCACGCGTGGTCGCAGCACCGCGTGCCCGACAACGACGTTCCGACCGACGGCTACACGTCGCTCGGCGTGATGCTCACGTACAAGTTCCGTGTCGGCGCGACGCACTGGCTCGCGTACCTGCGCGGCGACAACCTGACGAACCAGGAGATCCGCTATGCGACCTCGGTCGTGCGCGGCTTCGCACCGCAAGGCGGCCGCAGCATGATGGCCGGCCTGCGCACGACGTTCTGATCGCCGGACGGCCCGCGGCGCCGGCCGCGGGCCGGGTCGAACGGGCGCACATTCTTAGCCTCTTTTACAGGGCCAAATCGGGCGTTCCCGAGCGTCCGAACGTAAATGCGCGATTCACCCGTAAATCAAGGAACATACCAATCTGGCGATTTGAGAAACCGACCAGAACGTATTAACTTTCGGTAAAAAGTCGATTTTTATGTCCGCGTATGAACGCGACGATCATTGATGATTCCCGAGCCTTGATCCGGATCGAGAAAGCCCAGCCGGCGAGGGTTCCAAGCGAAATAAAATAAATATCAGGGTTTTCGATGGGTAAAGAAATATCCGGCATTCCCGTTAATGACGGCACGGGCCTGCACGCGGTCGAACAACAAATCTCCATCGCCAACCACTCGCACAGAGGCACATCGTGAAAATCGCCAGAATAACGATCAAAGCAAAACTGCTTGGCGGCTTCGGTTTGCTCGCCGTGGTCGTCGTGGTCGTGTCGGGCATGGCGCTGAAAGCGCTGTCCGATACGAACGACGAGTTTTCCCGGTACATGAACGGCGTCAATGCGCGCGCAAACCTGTCCGCGCAAATCCGTACGGCGGTCGACCGGCGCGCGATCGCCGCGCGCAATCTGGTGCTCGTGACCACGCCGTCCGACATCCAGCTCGAACTGGCCGAAGTGCAGCAGGCGCACAAGGACGTGCAGGACCGCCTCGCGAAGCTGAAGGACATGATGGTGAATGCGACCGACACGACCGACCGCGCGCGCGAACTGGTCGCCGAGATCGTGCGCGTCGAAGCGAGCTACGGGCCCGTCGCGCTGAATATCGTCGGGCTCGCGCAGGCCGGCAAGAAGGACGAGGCGACCGCCGATATCGACAATCGCTGCCGTCCGTTGCTTGCGCAACTGGTTCGCGCAACCGATGCGTACGCAACCTATACGCACGAGCGTGAAGTCGCGATCGCGCAGGCGTTCTCGGATCGCTACGCGATCGAGCGCAACTTGCTGCTGGCCATCTGCGCAATCGCGATCGCGGTGGCGGTTGGCGGCGGCCTGTGGCTGACGCGCAGGATCACCACACCGATCGTCGCGGCAGTCGACGTCGCGCGCACGGTGGCCAATGGCGATCTCGGCAGCCGTATCAGCGTGAGCGGCAACGACGAGACGCGCGACCTGCTCGACGCGCTGCGCACGATGAATGCGCGGCTGATCGACATCGTCGGTCGCGTGCGCGATTCGTCGAACAGCATCGCGCATGCGGTAGGCGAGATCGCATCGGGCAATCTCGACCTGAGCCAGCGCACCGAGGAACAGGCCGCATCGCTGCAGGAGACCGCCGCGACGATGGAGCAATTCACGTCGACGGTGCGCCTGAACGCGGAGAACGCGCAGCAGGCGAGCACGCTCGCCGCGAACGCGTCGGACGTCGCGCTGCGCGGCAGCGCGGTGGTCGGCCGCGTGGTCGATACGATGACGGAGATCGGCAACAGCTCGTCGAAAATTGCGGACATCACCGGGATCATCGAAAGCATCGCATTCCAGACCAACATCCTCGCGCTGAACGCGGCAGTCGAGGCGGCACGCGCGGGCGAACAGGGCCGCGGCTTCGCGGTCGTCGCGAGCGAGGTGCGCAGCCTCGCGCAACGTTCGTCCACCGCTGCGAAGGAAATCAAGGAGCTGATCTCGGCATCGGTACAGACGATCCAGGACGGCTCGGCGCTCGCGGGCGAAGCCGGCAAGACGATGTCGGACGTGACGCGAGCCGTCGCGCGCGTCACCGACATCATGGGTGAAATCGCGGCCGCATCGGCTGAACAGAGCCGCGGCATCGACCAGGTGAACCTGACGATCACGCAGATGGACGAGACGACGCAGCAGAACGCGGCACTCGTCGAACAGGCCGCGGCCGCGTCGAAATCGCTCGAGGCGCAGGGCCGCGATCTGTCGGAGACGGTGTCCGCGTTCCGGATGCCGGCCGGCGAACATGCAGCGTCGGCACACGCGCGCGCGCAAGCAGACGACAGCGCGTCGCACTGGCAGGCTGCTGCCGCATAACGTGTCACGCGTGTCACGCGTAACGCGTCGCACGGAACACGGCCCGGCTGCGCATCGCCACCGCCTGCGTGCGACGGTCGTCGCGCTCGTGCGAACCTGAAACGCCAGGCGTCGCGCGGCACGCTCCATGTGTCCGCGGCACGCATCCTCGCCGCGTCGACCACGCACATCGCGATCGATCGAAGCAATTTCGATCGACACGGAGCACGATCGGGCGCGTCCGTCCACGATCCCCTTTCTCCAGGATCGCCGCCTCCCGTTGCACACGCTGCCGCGCAATTTCCGGTCCCGCCCGCCCTGCACGCGAAACGGCAAGTGTTGAACCGCCTGCGAATTCGTCGATCGCGGTCATGCACTTTTAAATCATGCGAATGACGAGTATCCTAAAAAAAGCACTCCACGTTCGAACGGCGAATCGCGTTCCCTGATTCCCGTCCGCTCGTATCGCGGCCCCATCGCGCCACGCGTCGATGGCGGCGTCCGCCTCGCGCCCTGGCCGCACGAACCTTCCCCAACCATTCGCAGGAGAGCTGGTGAGCCGACTCGTCGTCGTATCCAATCGCATTGCAGATCCCCGTAAAGCCGCGGCAGGCGGGCTTGCCGTGGCCGTGAAAGACAGCCTGCAGGAATCGGGCGGCGTCTGGTTCGGGTGGAGCGGCAGGCTGCGCGGCGACGGCGAACGCCCCGCGCACGGCGACGACGTGCAGATCCAGAACGTCGGCGGCATCCAGCTCGCGACGATCGATCTCGATCCGCAGGATTACGACGCGTATTACCTCGGCTACTCGAACAACGTGCTGTGGCCGGTGTTCCACTACCGCCTCGATCTCGCGCAGTTCGACCGCCGCTTCGCGGACGGCTACCGGCGTGTGAACCAGTTGTTCGCGCGCAAGCTGAGCACGCTGCTGCGCCCCGACGACGTCGTCTGGGTCCACGATTACCAGCTGATTCCGCTCGCCGCCGAACTGCGTGCGATGGGCTGCAGGAATCCTATCGGCTTCTTCCTGCACATTCCGATGCCGCCGCCGCCGATCATGGCCGCGATCCCGGAGCACGAGTGGCTGATGCGCTCGCTGTTCGCCTACGATCTCGTCGGCTTCCAGACCGAATCGGATCTCCTTCACTTCGAGCACTACGTCGAGGCGGAAGCCGGCGCCGCGCGGCTACCGGACGGCCGCCTGCACGCGTTCGGCCGCACGCTGTCGGCCGGTGCGTTCCCGATCGGCATCAACGTCGACGAATTCGCGGCGCTCGCGGAGAACCGCGACGGCATCGACATGTTCGAGCGGATGCGCGACGAGTATTCGCGTCGCCAGTTGCTCGTCGGCGTCGACCGGCTCGACTACACGAAGGGGCTGCCGCAGCGCGTGCACGCGTTCCGTCAGTTGCTCGAACAATATCCGGAGAACCGCGACCGCGCGACGCTGATCCAGATCGCCGCACCAAGCCGCGAGGATCTCGGCGCGTACGACGACCTGCGGCGCGAGATGGACAGCCTGTGCGGCGCGATCAACGGCGATTACGGCGAACTCGAGTGGATGCCGATGCGCTACATCCACCGCACGGTCGCGCGCAAGCGCTTGCCGGGCCTCTACCGCGCGAGCCGCGTCGCGCTCGTCACGCCGCTGCGCGATGGCATGAACCTGGTCGCGAAGGAGTTTCTCGCCGCGCAGGACGAGGCCGATCCGGGCGTGCTCGTGCTGTCGCGTTTCGCGGGCGCGGCCGAGCAGTTGAAGCCCGCGCTGCTCGTCAATCCGTACGACACGCAAGGCACCGCGCAGGCGATCCAGCGCGCGCTCACGATGCCGCTCGACGAACGCCGCCAGCGCCACGACGCGCTGATGGCGATCGTGCGCAAGACCGACGTGCACTGGTGGCGCACGCGCTTTCTCGACGCGCTCGCCGAAGCGGCGGAAGTCGCCGCCGCGACCGAGTCCTGACGCGCCGCGTCCTGCCGGCGACAGGCTCGCGCTTCAGCGTTCGGGTTCGCGCGGCGGCCCGTATGCGACGAAATCGCGCTCGATCGCCGACGCCTGCTCCGGCGCATTCGCGCCCGCGCAAGGCCCGGGATCGGTCGTGGACGGCACGGCGCCAGGCGCCTCGCGCCCGTCGATCAGCGCCTGCAACGCATCGCGTTCGAGCACCTCGCACGCAAGAAGCCGTCGTGCGATCCGCTCGAGCGCATCGCGACGTTCTCCGAGCGTCGACGCGACGCGCGCATGCGCATCGGTCAGCAGCGTATGCACCTCGTCGTCGATCATCCGTGCGGTGTGCTCGCTGCAGCGCCCCTCGCCCGAATGCCATGCGCCCGGCATGCCGGTGCGCGCATCGCCGTCGTCGAAGCTCACCAGCCCGATCCGCTCGCTCATCCCGTACTGCATGACCATGTGGCGCGCCATTGCGGTCGCGCGCTCGAGATCGTTCTGCGCGCCCGTCGACACGTCGCCGAATACGAGTTCTTCCGCGACACGCCCGCCGAGCAGCGCGTCGATCCGATCGAGCAGCTCGCTGCGGCGCAGGACGTAGCGATCCTCGGTCGGCACCTGCTGCGTATAGCCGAGCGCGGCCACGCCGCGCGGAATGATCGACACCTTCTTTACCGGATCGCAATGCGCGCGGCTTTCCGCGACGAGCGCATGGCCGGCTTCGTGATAGGCGATCGTCAGCTTCTCCTGCGCGTTCATCACGCGGCTCTTGCGCTCGAGGCCCGTCAGCGCGCGATCGATCGCCTCGTCGAAGTCGTCCATCCCGATCGCCGGCTTGCCGAGCTCCGCCGCATGCAGCGCGGCCTCGTTGACGACGTTCGCGAGATCGGCGCCGACGAAGCCCGGCGTGCGCGACGCGAGTTCGCCGAGGTCGACGTCGGCCGCGAGCTTCACGTGCTTCACGTGCACGCCGAGGATCTGGCGGCGGCCGTTCACGTCGGGCCGGTCGATCGCGATGTGACGGTCGAAGCGGCCCGGGCGCAGCAGTGCCGGATCGAGAATCTCCGGCCGGTTGGTCGCGGCCATGATGATCACGCCGGAGCCGGCCTGGAAGCCGTCCATCTCGACGAGCAACTGATTGAGCGTCTGCTCGCGCTCGTCGTTACCCGACATCGGGCCGACCCCGCGCACCTTGCCGAGCGCATCGAGCTCGTCGACGAACACGATGCACGGCGCCTTCTGCTGCGCCTGCTCGAACAGGTCGCGCACGCGCGCCGCGCCGACGCCGACGAACATCTCGACGAACGCCGAGCCGCTGATCGAGAAGAACGGCACGGCCGCCTCGCCCGCCACCGCGCGCGCGAGCAACGTCTTGCCGGTGCCGGGCGCGCCGACAACCAGCACGCCCTTCGGAATCTTGCCGCCGAGCCGCTGGTAGCGATCCGGATCGCGCAGGAACGCGACGAGCTGCTGCAGCTCGGCCTTCGCTTCGTCGATGCCCGCGATGTCGTCGAACGTGATGCCGGTTTCCTGCTGCACGTAGACGCGTGCGCGGCTCTTGCCCATCCCGGTGAAATCCTGCAGCCCGCCGCGCTTGCGCAGCATCAGGTTCCAGATGAACACGAACGCGACGAGCGGCACCAGCCACGACGCGAGCGACGCGATCCAGCCGGTGTCGGACGCGCCGTGGAAGCGGATGCCGGCGGCGGTCAGCGCGTCGATCAACTGCGGGTCGGTCACGCGGTTGGTGGCGAAGCGCGGCGGCGTGCCCTCCGACTTCAGGGCCGCGACTTCGGACGCCGGCAGCATCGCGCCGGCCTGCGGCATCGTCAGCGTGCCCGTGATCGTCGTCGATCCGATCTCGAGATCGTCGACGAGCCGCGCGGCGACGAGCCGATGGAAATCGCTGTACGCGATCAGCGTCGACGTCGGACGCAGCATCAGCAACTGCGCGGCGAACAGCACGAAGAAGCCCGCCGCGATCAGCAATCCTGCGTAGTCGAATTTCCTGTCCATGGCATCGGGCCGGCCGGTCACGCCGCCGCGCGCTTATGCGTGCCCGCGCGCCGGGCCGGCACGCGGCATCGGCAGCCACGCGCATACGGAACGCATCCGCGTCATCTTCGCCTCGTTTCGTCGCATGAATGACACCGCGAAGGCGCGCCACGCGCCGTTCGCGCGGACGACGCACGGCAACGCGCCGCCCGTGATTCAAGTCTAGTTCGCGCGCAAGCGTCGCGCATTGTCCGACAAACAGCTTTCATCGAGGCGGGCGGCCACGTTATAGTCGCGTTCATGACATTTCCGTGACAGCCGGCATCGCCCCGCCCGGGCGCGACGCCGGCCGTTGCGTCCCGTCCCGCGTCGCGGCAGGCCGCGTGACGCCGCCGCGCATCGAACGACAACCGCCCATCCGAGGAGCTCACGACGTGAACGACACCCCCGATCGCCCCGACGACCTTCCCGTTGATCCCGACCGCCGCCGCATGCTCGGCGGCCTCGCCGCGCTCGGCGCCGGCGTCGCGCTCGGCGGCTGCGAGACCACGCCGGGCGCCGCGCCGCGCACCGCCGCCGACCTGCGGCTCGACGAGGCGCTGCGCCGGCAGGTGCGCCACATCGTCGTGATCTATGCGGAAAACCGCAGCTTCGCGAACCTGTATGGCGACTTCCCCGGTGTGCGCTACCCGCTGAGCGAGGTGCGGCCCGAGCATGCGCAGCAGCTCGATCGCGACGGCAAGACGCCGTTGCCGGTGCTGCCGAAAATCTGGGGCGGACTCGTGCCGCAGGCGCAGGAAGTGGACGGCAAGCGCTACGCGATCGCCGAGCGCGACATCGACAAGCTGCCGAACGCGCCGTTCCGGATCGCCGACGCGCAGGGCAAGCCGCTGCCCAATGGCGTAATCACGCGCGACCTGTGGCACCGCTTCTACCAGAACCAGATGCAGATCGCGGGCGGCCGCAACAACCAGTTTGCCGCATGGGCCGATTCGGGCGGCCTCGTGATGGGCCATTACCGCAATTCGGCCGACACGCTGCGGCTGTGGAATCTCGCACGGCAATACACGCTGTGCGACAACTTCTTCATGGCGGCCTTCGGCGGTTCGTGGCTGAACCACATGTTCCTGATTTCCGCGCAGCCGCCGATCTATCCGGATGCACACCGCCATCCGCACGCGGCGAAGCTGCTGTCGAAGGTCGACGGCGACGATCCGGCCGGCACACGGCTGACGCTCGCCGCCGATTCGCCGGCATCCGCGCTCGAGGGCCCGCCGAAGTTCGCGGTCGACGGCCCGCTGACGCCCGACGGCTACGGCGTCAACACGATGGCGCCGCCGTACCAGCCGAGCTACGTGCCGCCGGCCGATCCGGGCAACGCGGCATACGCGGATCCGGCCGACCATCGCGTGATCCCGCCGCAAGCCCATGCGACGATCGGCGACCGCCTGTCGGAGAAGAACGTCGACTGGGCGTGGTACAGCGGCGCGTGGCAATACGCGCTCGAGCACCGCGACACGGGCACGGTGCCGGATTTCCAGTATCACCATCAGCCGTTCAACTACTTCGCGAACTATGCGCCCGGCACCGACGCGCGCCGCAAGCACCTGCGCGACGCGGGCCTCGGCGACGAGCCGTCGACCAACCGCTTCATCGCCGACATCGACGCGGGCCGCCTGCCGGCCGTCGCGTTCTACAAGCCGCAAGGCAACCTGAACATGCACGCGGGCTATGCGGACGTCGAATCCGGCGATCGCCACATCGCGAACGTGATCGAACGCATCCGGCGCGGCCCGCAGTGGGCGAACACCGTGATCGTGATGACGCACGACGAGAACGGCGGCTGGTGGGATCACGTCGCGCCGCCGGTCGGCGATCGCTGGGGCCCCGGCTCACGGATTCCCGCGCTCGTGATCTCGCCGTTCGCGAAGAAGGGTTACGTCGACCACACGATGTACGACACGAACTCGATCCTGCGCTTCATCAGCCGCGTGCACGGGCTCGCGCCGCTCGACGGCGTCGCCGCGCGCGACAAGGCGTTCGCGTCGCGCGGCGCGACGCCGCCGGGCGACCTGACGAACGCGCTCGATCTCGGCTGACGGCCTGTCGACGCTCCACCGACGTCCGCCTGAAACGACGACGCCCCGGTGCAACACGGTTGCCCGGGGCGTCGTGCTTTCCTGTTCAGGCGACGCTACGCGGCGCGGCGCTCCGCCTCGCTCGCCGAACGCGCGGCATGACGGCCGGCCTGCCGGCCGAAGAACGTCGCATCGGCCAGCGACAGCCCCGAACTGTACCCGGCGCCCCAGCGCGGCAGCCCGCAGCTCGTGCGGCCGGCCGCATAGAGGCCCGCCACCGGCACGCGCATGGCGTCGAGCACCTGCCCGGTCGGCAGCGTGTCGAGCCCGCCCAGCGTGAAATGCGGATAGAACGCGTAGTCGATCCGGCAATCGAGCGCGACGAACGGCGGCTCGATCAGCGGCGTCAGCCACTTCTCCGCCTTGTGGAACAACGGATCGACGCCTTCGGCCGCGTGGCGGTTGTAGACGTCGACGGTCGCCGTCAGGGTGCCGGCCGGCATCTGCAGGTCGCGTTCGACTTCCTCCCATGTCTCGCCCGCCGCCGCGATGCCGATCCGCGCGATCGCGGGCGGCTCCTGGTAGGTCGCCTGGTCGACCAGCAGATAGATCCGGTCGTCGGCCTGGTGGAACGCGTGATGGCCGGTGCGGCCGTGATAGCCGTCCTCGTTGATGAAGCGCTGGCCGCGCGCGTTCACGAAGATCCCGCGGATCAGCGATTCGGGCGCGTAGAACGGCAGGCTGACGAAACCCTGGTCCATGTGGATCGCGGCCCCGCCCGCGCTCTGGCCGAGCAGGATGCCCGAGCCGTCGTCGCCCGGGCTGCCGATCGGTTCGTCCGAGCGCAGCAACTGCGGCGCGTGCCGGCGCACCATGTCGCGGTTCATCGCGAAGCCGCCCGCGCACAGGATCACCGCGCGGCGCGCCCGCACGCATGCCGTCTCGCCGTACGCGCGCAGCACGACGCCGCGCACCGCGCCGGCATCGTCGACGATCAGCGCCAGGGCGCGCGTGTCGTAGCGTGTCGACACGCCGAGCGCCTGCACGCGCCCGGCCAGCACGCGCATCAGCATCTGCCCGCCGCCCCAGCCCGGCCATTGCGGTGTGTGCCCGCGCGGGCACGGCTTCGCGGCCTCGCTGAACGGCCAGGCCTCCTCGCTGCCGGACCAGATCAGGCAATCGTCCGTTTCCGGTTCGACGATCCGCTCGGCGATGAACGTGTTCTTGTACGTGAGGCCCTGCGCGACGAGCCAGTCGTGATGCGCGAGGCTCTCGTTTGCGTAGAGACGCACCTTCGCCTCGTCCGCGTCTCGGCCGCCCGCGAGCATCAGGTAGCGGTACAGATCCTCGGTATCGTCGCTGAAGCCGGCCTGCCGCTGCGCAGGCGTGCCGCCACTGCCGCCGAGGTAGATCTCGCCGCCGGACAGCGCGCTCGTGCCGCCGTAGCTCGACGCGCGCTCGACGATCAGCGTGTCGGCGCCGGCGCTCGCGGCTTCGATCGCCGCGCACGCGCCGGCCGCGCCGAAACCGACGATCACGACGTCGTGTTCGGCGTCCCAGCGACGCACGTCGCGGACGTTCAGGGGGCGAGTCAGGGAATAGTCGGATGGCATCGCGTAATGGTTCTGCGTGAAGGGAATGGGTGAAAGGCGGTGGTCGAGGCGAAGCACCGCCGGGCAGTCAGCCCGACACGGACGTCGGCGCGTTGTCGATGCGAGCGCTCGAGAGCGCGCATGCGAGCCGCGCCGGGTGTCGTGGGCGGAAACTCGAACGACGACGGGAAACCGGATGGGCGACCCGCGGCGCATGTATCGCGGTGCTCCACCCGGCCTGTCCGCGAGGACGCCGCCGCATCGCGACGGCTTCCGGGCGACATCGAATCGGCGCGGCGCACGGCCGCGCCAGCGTCACATGCCGCGCAGCGCGGCGAAGCCGAAGTGCGACGGATCGATCGGTACGCAACCCGTCGGCAAGCCGTTCGAGTCGACCGAGCGGCATTGCAGGATGCCGGCCGCATACGGCGGCGACGGGACCTGCTCGGCACCATATCGCGCCACCACCATGGCCGCGAACGTGCCTATCGCCAATACGCACAGCTTGCGAGTCGTCAGTCTCATGATCGTCGTCCCCTCCGGTTGGCCGCTATCGCGGTTCGTATCCGGCGACTGACCACGTGCAACGGCGCCGGATGACTGCACGGTAGCCAGCGCCGGCCCGCCAGCCATCGTCCATTTCGACTAGGGGCAAACACGAATCGCGCTTCATGCGGCGCACCGCACTGCAGCATTACTGCGTGATTGGTTCGACTGAAAGACCCGCAAACCGTCTGACCCGGCTTGTTGCGATGGGCTGCGTCACCGTCGGCCGCATGCCGCGCATCCGTCGCTGCATCGCAGCATCGGACGTTGCGCCGCCGTCGGCCCCGGTGTTTTCCCCGATCCTTACCCTGCTCCGTATGGATGATGAGCATCGATCGGTCCGATGCGAACCTGCGCGTCAACGTCGCAACGCCGCTGCATCCGCGCTCGCGGCGCGGCAAACGCTTTCCGTTCACTCACGGGAGTACCGCATGACCGATTCGAATCCCCGCCACGCGCTGTACGAACTTGCGTGCCGTTACGCGCAAGCCGTCGATCGGCGCGACTGGCCGCGCCTCGCCACCCTCTTCACCGCCGATGCGCAGCTCAACGGCCCCGGTTTCCGCTTCGACGACCGCGACGCGATCGTCGCCGGCATGAGCGTGATCGAGCGCTACGAGACGACCCAGCATCACGTGCACAACCAGCTCGTCACGCTCGACGGCGGCGAAGCCGATGTCGAGACCTACGGCGTCGCGTGCCACGTCTATGTGCGCGAAGGCGTGAAGCGCAAGCTCGACTGGGGGCTGCGCTATCGCGACCGCTGCGTGTTCGACGGCGGCACGTGGCGCTTCGCCGCGCGCACGCTGCACGTCGACTGGTCGCAAGACCTGCCGCTGGAGGGCTGAACGATGCGCTCGCCCCTCCCCCTCGCCGGCCGCACCGCGCTCGTCACGGGCGGCGCCGGCGGCATCGGCGCGGCCTGCGCGCACGCGCTCGCCGCCGATGGCGCGGCCGTCGTGCTGATGGGCCGCCGCCGCGACGCGCTCGAGCGCACGCAGCGGCATCTGGCCGAGGCAGTGCCCGGCAGCCGCGTCGCGATCCACGCCGGCGACGCCTGCGACGACGCCGACCTGCAGGCCGCGCTGGATACCGCATGGGCTCTCGACGGCCGTCTCGACATCGTCGTGCCGACCGTCGGCGGCGCCGGGTTCCGCCCGCTGCTGATGCACGACGCCGACAGCTTCCGCGCGGAAATCGACCTGAACCTGTCCAGCGCGTTCGCCGCGATCCGTCACGCCGCGCCGCGGCTCGCCGACAGCGGCGGCGGTTCCATCGTTTGCATCTCGTCGACCGCCGCGCAGATCAATTTCCGCTGGCTGACCGCGTACTGCACCGCGAAGGCCGCGCTCGAGGCGCTGGTGCGCGGTGCGGCCGAGGAGCTGGCCGGCGCGAAGATTCGCGTGAACGCGGTGCGGCCGGGCCTCACGCGCTCCGAAGCCACCGCCCCGATGTTCGACGACCGTGCGCTGGTCGACAGCTTCCTCGAACAGATTCCGCTCGGCACGCTCGGTGAACCGGAAGCGATCGCGCACGCGGTGCGCTATCTCGCGGGCCCCGAGTCGGGCTGGGTCACCGGCCAGAGCTTCGCGGTCGACGGCGGCCACGAGCTGCGCACCAACCCGCGCGTCGACGACACGATCGCGCAGATCTACGGCGCGGCCGCGCTCGACGCGGTCAAGGCCGGCCGCGCGCCGGGCGCCGCATGAGCGCCCGCCTTCTTTCAACGTCGCAGGAAATCGAACCCAACATGAATCGAGTCGCAAACAAGGTCGCGCTGATCACCGGCGCGGCGAGTGGCGTCGGCCGCGCCGATGCGCTGCTGCTGGCCGCCGAGGGCGCGCGCGTCGTGCTCACCGACATCGACGAGGATGCGGGCCGCGCGCTCGCGCGCGAAATCGGCGATACCGCGCTGTTCGTGCGCCAGGACATCGCCGACGAGGACGGCTGGCGGCACGCGATCGCGTCGACGCTCGACCGCTTCGGCCGCCTCGACGTACTCGTCAACAACGCGGCGATCTGCCCGGTCGGCTCGATCGAGGACACGAGCCTCGACACCTGGCGGCGCGTGCTGCGCGTCAACGCAGACGGCTATTTCCTCGGCTGCAAGTACGCGATCGGCGCGATGAAAGGCAATGACACGCCGGGCTCGATCGTGATGATGTCGTCGGTCGCCGCGCTCGGCGGGCTGCCGATGATGTGCGCGTACACCGGGTCGAAAGGCGCGGTGACGGCGCTCGCGCGCAGCGTCGCCGTGCACTGCAAGCGCAGCGGCTACCGGATCCGCTGCAACTCGATCCATCCGGACGGGATCTGGACGCCGATGACGCAAGCGCTGATGCCCGATCTCGATCCAACCGCACTCGGCATCGGCAGCGATCCGATGGCACGCATGTGCGATCCGCAGGACGTCGCGAATCTCGTGCTGTTCCTTGCCTCCGACGAATCGCGTTTCGTGAACGGCGCGGAGCTGCGGATCGAAAACGCGCAACTCGTTTCGTCACTGTGATGCGGCTCGTGGCTTTTTCGTTCGAAGGAGTGTTGTGGTGATTTCATTTACCGGCAAGACAGTACTGATCACCGGCGGCGGCGCGGGCATCGGCCGCGCGTGCGCGGAAGGATTCGGCGCGGCGGGTGCGCGCGTCGCGGTGGCCGAGCTCGACCCCGCTCGCGCGCAGGACGTGCGCCAGGCGCTCGAAGCCGCGGGCGTCGACGCGCTCGTCGGCGTCGTGGACGTCACACGCCGCGACGAGGTCGACGCATTCGCGCAGACGATCGACGCACGCTTCGGCGGCCTCGACGTGCTCGTCAACAACGTCGGCGATTTCCTGCAGATCGCGAAACCGTTCGACGATCATACCGACGACGACATCGCGCGGCTGTTCGACGTGAACCTGCGCCAGGTGTTCGTCGTCACGCAGGCGATGCTGCCGTTGCTGCGCAAGCGCGGCGCCGGCAGCAGCATCGTCGGCGTGTCGTCGATCGAGGGCTTCCGCGCGATTCCGAACTGCACCGTCTATGCGTCGTTCAAGACCGCACTGACCGGTTTCACGAAAAGCCTCGCGCTCGAACTCGGCCCGGCCGGCATTCGCGTGAACCAGATCGCGCCGGAGACCACCGAGACGCCGCAGGTGCCCGTGAGCGCGATGGTCGCGGCGGAGCATCGCGCGCACATCCCGCGCTGGATTCCGCTCGGGCGCTTCGGTGCCGCCGGCGACATCGCGGGCGCCGCGCTGTTCCTCGCGAGCCCGCTCGCCGCGTGGGTCACCGGCACGACGCTGCACGTGGACGGCGGCGCGCTCGCGGCGGCCGGCTGGTACCGCGACCCGAACGGTTTCTGGACCAACCTGCCGGTCGTCACGGGCAACGGCTTCAACTTCTGAGCGCACTTCCGTGCGGCTTCATCCGTTCAATCGTCGGTTCAATTCATGCGGCGCGCCTGCGCCGCCCTCGGAGACACCATGAACATCCTGATCATCGGCGGCACCGGCCTCATCGGCGGCCACGCCGCGCTGCATCTGCGCGCGCAAGGCAACGACGTGACGCTCGCCGCCCGCAAGCCGCCCGCGCCTGGCAGCGCGCTCGCGCAATTCGACGTGCTGTTGCGCGACTACGTGGCCGGCAACTTCACGCGTGACGATCTCGCGCCGTTCGACGCGGTCGTGTTCGCGGCAGGCAACGACATTCGCCACCTGCCGCCCGGCACCGACGAAGCCGCGCACTGGGAACGCGCGAACGTCGACGCGGTACCGCGCTTCTTCGCGCTCGCGCGCGACGCGGGCGTGAAGCGCGCGGTGCTGGTCGGCAGCTTCTATCCGCAGGTCGCGCCGGCACTCGTCGACACGGTGCCGTACGTGCGCTCGCGCCATCTCGCGGACGAACGCGTGCGCGCGCTCGCGTCGCCGTCGTTCGCGGTGTGCAGCGTCAATGCGCCGTTCGTCGTCGGGTCGGTGCCGGGGCTGCGCAACGAGATGTTCGTCGCGTACACGGGCTATGCGCAGGGCAAGCTCGCCGGCCTGCCGGTGTACGGGCCGGCCGGCGGCAGCAACTTCATCTCGACGCAGTCGCTGTCGGAAGCGATCTGGGGCGCGCTGCAACGCGGCGCATCCGGCAAGGCCTATCTCGTCGGCGACGAGAACCTGAGCTTCGCCGACTACTTCGCGGCCTTCTTCCGCGCGGCAGGCAATCCGCAGCAGGTGCCGTCGCTCGACCAGGAGCATCCGCTGCTGCCCGACATGGCGATCTATACGGGGCGCGGCAACGTCGTGTCGTACGAACCCGATCCGGCCGATATCGCGCTGCTGCGCTACCGGCGCGGCGACGTGCAGCGCGCGGTGAACGAAGTGGTCGCGCAATGCGGCGCGTGAGCGCACTGCCGGCACAACGCGCGCCACGGTGAAACGAAGCAGCAACAAAAACGTCCCGCCGCCGGCGATGCATGCCGGCGGCGGGACGTTCATGCCACCACGTCGTTACTTCGTTACACCGATTCGGATCGTCAGCCGCCGATGCGCTGTTCGATCTTCTTCATCGTGTCGGTCAGCTCGGTGGGCAAACGCAGCTTCAGCGTGTCGAACAGCGCCGCATGCAGCTTCAGTTCCTCGCGCCATTCGTCGGCGTTCATCGACGTCACCGCCTCGAACTGCTCGCGCGTGAAGTCGAGCCCGTTCCAGTGCAGGTCGTCATAGGCCGGCGACACGCCGAACGCATGTTCGCCGCCGCCGCCGTTGCCCTCGAGGCGATCGAGCATCCACTTCAGCACGCGCATGTTCTCGCCGAAGCCCGGCCACACGAACTTGCCGTTCGCATCCTTGCGGAACCAGTTCACGCAGTAGATCTTCGGCAGCGTCGCGCCGGCGCCTTCGATCTGCTTGCCGATCTTCAGCCAGTGCGCGAAATAATCGCTCATGTTGTAGCCGCAGAACGGCAGCATCGCGAACGGGTCGCGGCGCACGACGCCCTGCTGGCCGGCTGCCGCGGCGGTCGTCTCCGAGCCCATCGTCGCGGCCATGTACACGCCTTCGATCCAGTCGCGCGCCTCGGTCACGAGCGGCACGGTCGTCGAGCGACGGCCGCCGAAGATGAACGCGTCGATCGGCACGCCGGCCGGGTCTTCCCAGTCCGCGTCGATCGACGGGCATTGCGATGCCGGCGCCGTGAAGCGCGAGTTCGGGTGCGCGGCCTTGCGGCCGGTTTCCTTTCCGATCTCCGGCGTCCACGGGTTGCCCTGCCAGTCGGTCAGCTTCGCGGGCGGCGTGTCGGTCAGGCCTTCCCACCACACGTCGCCGTCTTCCGTCAGCGCGACGTTCGTGAAGATCACGTTTTCCTTCAGCGTCGAGATCGCGTTCGGGTTGGTTTTCACGCCCGTGCCCGGCGCGACGCCGAAGAAGCCGGCTTCCGGGTTGATCGCATACAGGCGCCCGTCGCGGCCCGGCTTCAGCCATGCGATGTCGTCGCCGATCGTCGTGACCTTCCAGCCGTCGAAACCCCGCGGCGGGATCAGCATCGCGAAGTTGGTCTTGCCGCACGCGGACGGGAACGCCGCCGCGACGTGATACTTCTTGCCGGCCGGCGACGTCACGCCGAGGATCAGCATGTGTTCGGCGAGCCAGCCCTGGTCGCGGCCCATCGTCGACGCGATGCGCAGCGCGAAACACTTCTTGCCGAGCAGTGCGTTGCCGCCGTAGCCCGAGCCGAAGCTCCAGATCTCGCGTGTGTCGGGGAAATGCACGATGTACTTGACCGGATTGCACGGCCACGGCACGTCCTTCTGGCCCGCTTCGAGCGGATGGCCGACGCTGTGCACGCACGGCACGAATTCGCCGTCCTCGCCGAGCACGTCATAGACGTCGCGGCCCATGCGCGTCATGATCCGCATGTTCGCGGCCACGTACGGGCTGTCGGACAACTCGACGCCGACGTGCGCGATCGGCGAGCCGAGCGGGCCCATCGAGAACGGCACGACGTACAGCGTGCGGCCGCGCATCGACCCGCGGAACAGACCGTTCAGCGTCTCGCGCATTTCTTCCGGCGCGATCCAGTTGTTGGTCGGGCCGACGTCGTCGGGCGATTCGGTGCAGATGAAGGTGCGGTCCTCGACGCGCGCGACGTCGGACGGATCGGACTGCGCGAGATACGAGTTCGGGCGCTTCGCCGGATTCAGGCGCTTGAGCGTGCCCTGGTCGACCATCGCCTGGCACAGCGCGTCGTTTTCTTCCTGCGAGCCGTCGCACCAGACGACGCGATCGGGCTCCGTGAGCGCCGCGATACGCGACACCCAGTCGATCAGTTTGCGATGCTTGACGAATGCCGGGGGAGCGATCAGCGGGCCGTGCGTCGCTTCGGCCAGGTTGTTTTGCGACATGGGAATGTCTCCAGACTATTGGGCGGGGATGGGGGATGCGGGACGAGCCCGCGAGATGGGGAATGCGGTCGGAGCGCAGGATGCAGCGACGCGCAAGGCGGCACACGCGAGCGGAGCGCGTGTCGATGCCGCGATGCGGGCGAGAGAATGTGATGTCTCGTATGAGCGTGCGAACGCGAGTTTCGCCATGCAAGCAACCTGCCGTACAACTCCATGCCGGCCAGCATACCATCGCCGTTATTGGGCGGGCGTTGCGTTGCAACAAGAAACAACTGTGACGACGCGCCGGCATGCCGCTTGCCGGCATGTCCTTTTTACTGCGCCGACGCGTGAGCTTTGGGGACGAAACGGCTGGAACATCCGTCCTGCAAGGGTTTCGCGAAAACGGAAAAATCGCGCGACATGCTCGCATGCGATGCACGCGAACATGTCGCGGCGCAGATTCGCGTTTTCGCTACTCAGGCAAACCCTGAATTAGGTTGCGTACACAAACATCCATCGCGCATGCGTTGTGTGCGCTACCGCTCAAAACGGCGCGCCCGGCAATCCGGGGTAATACGCGCCTGCCGCCATCCCGCCGTCGACGGACAGTTCGGCGCCGTTGCAGTACGACGCTTCGTCGCTCGCGAGAAACAGCGTCGCACGCGCGATTTCGTCAGGCAAGCCGACGCGCTGCAGCGGCACGTGCGTGTAGTGCTTGTTGATCTCGTCGAGCGGCGCGCCGGCCGGGTTCGACATCGCGGTGTTGACGCCACCGGGATGAATCGAGTTCACGCGCACGCCCTGGTGGCCGAGTTCGAGCGCCGCCACCTTCGTCAACCCGCGCACGCCCCATTTGCTCGATACGTAGGCGGCCAGCGCGTTCACGCCGCGCAGCCCGTCCACCGACGAGATGTTGACGATCGATCCGCTCTTCTGCGCGATCATGCGCGGCGCGATCGTGCGGATGCCGACGAACGTGCCGACGAGATTGACCGATACCGCGCGCTCGAAATCACGTTTCGACAATTCGGTGATCGCACCGAACATCAGTACGGCCGCGTTGTTCACGAGCACGTCGATGCGGCCGAACTGCTCCACGGTCGCATCGGCGACGCGCGCCCAGTTCTGTTCGTCGCTCACGTCGAGCCGCATGAAGCGTGCCGCGTCGCCGAGTTCGCGCGCCAGCGCCTCGCCTTCCGCGTCGAGCACGTCACCGATCACGACGCGCGCCCCCTCCGCGACGAACAGCCTGCATGTCGCGGCGCCCATCCCGCGCGCGCCGCCCGTGACGATCGCCACCTTCCCTTCCAGTCGACCCATGTCGTTTTCTCCTCGATGCTTTCCGATTCCGGTTTGCCGGCCGCGACGCGCTGCCACGTGCATCGGTGCCGGCCCTTGATGTGCGTCGCGTTCGCCGTCAGCCCCAATACGCCTGCCCGCCGTCGAGCGGCAGGGTGGCGCCCGTCAGGTACGCGGCGTCGCGGCTCGCGAGAAACACGATCGCGCGCCCGATGTCGTGCTCGCAGTCGCCCACGCGGCCGAGCGGGATCGTGCGGAAGAACGCCGCCGCTTCGTCCGGGTTCGCGTCGATCCAGCCCTTCAGCCCCGGCGACAGCGCATGCGGAGCGACCGCGTTCACGCGAATGCCGTCGGCGCCCCATTCGCATGCGGCAGCACGCGTGAGCGCGCGAATCGCTTCCTTGGTCGCCGCGTAGGCCCCATAGCCCGACGCGTCCCAGCGCACCGCGGCCGACGACGCGAAATTGACGATCACGCCATCCCCCTTCAGATGCGGATGGCACGCGCGCATCATTCGCAGCGTCGCGATCGGCCCCGACTCGAGGCCCGCGAGAAAATCCGTGTCGGTCACGTCGAGCAGGCGGCC
Organism: Burkholderia sp. Bp9004; assembly: GCF_003858025.1. Lineage (NCBI taxonomy): Bacteria > Pseudomonadati > Pseudomonadota > Betaproteobacteria > Burkholderiales > Burkholderiaceae > Burkholderia > Burkholderia sp. Bp9004. Next base: position 504,235 of record NZ_QTQD01000001.1, read on the forward strand.
GAGCGGCACGACCTGCGCGTTGTTGATCAGGATCTGCACGCCGCGAAACCGCTCGACAACGGCATCGACGCACCGCGCGATCTGCGCGGCGTCCATCACGTCGCACATGAACGGCTCCGCGATACCGCCGCGCGCGCGGATCGCATCGCAAGTCGCGACCAGCTTGTCGCGCGTGCGGCCGACCACGGCCACCTGTGCGCCTTCGCCCGCGAGCGCGTGCGCAATGCCTTGCCCGACGCCCTGCCCCGCGCCCGTCACGAGCGCGACCTTGCCTTCGAGGATGCCCATGTGCGCTCCTTAAGCGACGATCGCCGGATGAGCCTGCACGGGCCCGCCAAGCAGTTCGCGATACGACGGCGGCTGCTTGCCGTCGAGATCCGCGATGCCATACTGCAGCGCGGCTTCCGCGCCGACCAGCACCTGCCCCGACAACGCCATGCGCTGCGGATCGGCGTGGATCGCATGAATCACGCGGCCGGTGAATTCCGGGCTTTCGGCGACGAGCGAGAACTCCTTGTAGAGGTCCGGATGCTCGTCCCACACGCGCGTCGTGCGTTCGGTTCGCAGCGGCCCCATCCAGATCGACACGGCCGCGACGTCGAACGGTTTCAGGTCGACAGCCATGTCCTTCGCGAACTTGTCGACGCCGGACTTCTGCGCGCCGTACGCGGCGCCGTGCATGTAGCAGCTCGCGCCGAACGACGACGTGAACGCGATCAGCCCGCTGCGGCGCTTCGCCATCAGCGGCGCGGCGTGCCAGCTCGCGACGTACGCCGAGCGCAGCCCGACGTCGAGGATGTTCACGAGATCGAGCGACTTCTCCCAGAACGGGCCTGGCAGGATCAGCTGGTCGTGCAGGTAGGTCGCGTTGTTGACGAGGATGTCGAGTCGCCCGCTGTCGCGTTCGACTCGCTCGAACAGCGCCTTCACCTGTGCGTCGTCCGAGTGGTCGCACGCGACGGCGATCCCGCGGCCGCCGAGCGCGTCGATTTCGCGCGCGGTTTCGTGGATCGTGCCGGGCAGCGGCGCGTCGCCTTCGTTCTGCGAGCGCCCCGTCACATAGACCGTCATGCCGGCAGCGCCGAGCGCGCGCGCGATGCCCTTGCCGGCACCGCGCGACGCGCCCGTCACGACGGCGACGGGCGCCTCGTTGTTCTGTGCCATGTTCGATGTCTCCTGGGGAATGTTTTCAACCTGAGTGGGTCGTGCGCATCGTCACGCGGCAGGCGGCTGCGCGCCGGCGAATAGCACGCCCGGCGCATCGCCGTCGTAGCGGGCGGACAACGTCGACGTGACGACGCAGCGGGTGGCCGCGATCTTCCATTCGCCGTCGACCTTCCGGTATTCGTCGTCGTAGGTCGCGCCGAGCTGCGTGAGCGTGCGCGCGTTGGTGTCGAGCATCTGGTAATGCAGGCCCCACGTGCCGCGCGCATGCGTGTCGTCGAGCACGGTGATGTCGGGATTCACGCCGTGGTGCATCTCGACGATGTGCGGATGGCAGCCGAGCCGCTCGAACACGTCGACGAGCGCATCGCGGTGGTCGAACGTGCCGATTCGGCCGTAGTCGATGTGCACCGCGCCGGGCGCGAAGCAGTCGCGCATCCCTTGCGGATCCTTCCGGTCGCAGCACGTGAAGTAGCGCGCCTTCAGGCGGCGGATCGCGTCGGCGTCCTCCAGCCTGCGCACGCGCGCTTCCATTCGTTCGATCGGGGTCATGCCGTCTCCTTGGTCTCGTGTGCGCGGATCGAAGCCGCGTCGACGCCACGTTACAGGCGCACGGGAGGCAGGCCATCACCTGTTTGGATGAACCCCGATGTCGCGTATCGGCGAACTTGAACGCAGCTCCCGCGGCGTTCGTCCGAACAGACGATGTGACGCAGGCGGCTTCATTCCTACCATCCGATGACACCACCACGAGACACGGCGATGGACGAGACGACCCGCACGCTCCACGAGTACGAGCAGATCCGCCAGCTGAAGTACCGGTATTTCCGCGCGGTCGATACACACGACTGGGCGCTGCTCGCGCAATGCCTGACCGAGGACTGCGAGGCGCGCCTGTACGGCGGCCGCTATGCGTACGACGGCCGCGACGCATTCGTGTCCAGCCTGCGCGAACTGCTCGGCAAGCCGACCTTCCTGACGATGCATCACGGCCACCACCCCGAGCTCACGCTGGTGTCCGCCGATCATGCGTGCGGCGTGTGGTTTCTCGAGGATCATGCGATCAATCTAGAGGACAACTACCTGATACACGGCACCGCGTTCTACGACGACCAGTACGTGAAGCACGACGGCGTGTGGCGTATTCACGCGACGCGTCACGAGCGCCTGTTCGAAACCGTCACGTCGCCGATTCCGCCGTCGTTCACGCTGACCGCCAACCGCTTCGCACCGGGCGCGCACGACGCGTCCGGCGCGACCGATCCAGCCGTCAACGCTTCCTGAAACCCGGCGGCAGCGCCGCCGACCTCGTCATCCCCTTTGGAGCCGGAGCAATGGAGAAAGTCATTTATGTGTTGTGGCGCGATGCGCAGGCCGCGCCCGAACAATGGAGCCGCAGCGTGCGCGCGCAGCTCGCCGACAAGCTGCTGTCGCTAGGCGCGTACGGCGTGCAGGCCAACGTTGCCGACGCCGATGTCGCGCCGGCCGCCGGCCTGAAGCAGACCAACACGCACCCGGGCATCGACGGCATCGTCGCGGTGTGGATCGACAGCGCGAACCCGATGTTCCGCCAGCCGTTCGACGACGCGGTGCGCGCGATCGTCCCGCACATGGCCGCGTATCTCGTCACGGAATCGCAGCCGATTCCGAACACGCGCTTTCCGGCGCGGCCCGGCGAGCGCACGAGCGGCTTCTCGCAGCTCGCGTTCCTGAAGCGCCCGCCGCGCCTCACGCATGAAGCATGGCTCGACGTATGGCACGGCCATCACACGCGCGTCGCGATCGACACGCAGGACAACTTCCTGTACGTGCAGAACGTGGTCGTGCGCGCGCTCACGCATGCGGCGCCCGGCTACGACGCGATCGTCGAGGAATGCTTCCCGGCCGCCGCGATGACCGATCCGTACGCGTTCTTCGATGCAGTCGGCGACGAGGAGAAATTCCAGCGCAACGTCGCGGAGATGATGGACAGCTGCGGACGCTTCATCGATTTCGACAAGATCGACGTGGTGCCGACGAGCCAATACGTCGTGAAGGCCGTGCGCGGATAAAAAAAACGCCAACCCGTCATGAACGGGTTGGCGTCGTGCCGCGGGTATGACGATTACGAGAACTGGTTCATCGTGTTGTCCTTGCCCGCCGCCTTCAGCGCTGCGTCGCCGCTGAAGTATTCCTTGTGGTCGTCGCCGATATCCGAGCCGGACATGTTCTGGTGCTTGACGCACGCGATGCCCTGACGGATTTCCTTACGCTGCACGCCCGCCACGTAACCGAGCATGCCCTGTTCGCCGAAGTATTCCTTCGCGAGGTTGTCGGTCGACAGCGCGGCCGTGTGGTACGTCGGCAGCGTGATCAGGTGGTGGAAGATGCCTGCTTCACGCGATGCATCGGCCTGGAACGTACGGATCTTCTCGTCGGCGAGCTTGGCCAGTTCGGTCTCGTCGTACTCGACGCTCATCAACTGCGCACGGTCGTATGCCGACACGTCCTTGCCCTCTGCCTTCATCGCGTCGTACACCTGCTGACGGAAGTTCAGCGTCCAGTTGAACGACGGGCTGTTGTTGTACACCAGCTTCGCGTTCGGGATGACCTTGCGGATTTCGCTGACCATGCCGCCGATCTGCGCGATGTGCGGTTTTTCGGTTTCGATCCACAGCAGGTCGGCGCCGTTCTGCAGCGACGTGATGCAGTCGAGCACGCAACGCGCTTCGCCCGTGCCGGCGCGGAACTGGAACAGGTTGCTCGGCAGGCGCTTCGGACGCAGCAGCTTGCCGTCGCGCTTGATGACGACGTCACCGTTGCCCAACTGGTCGGCCGACAGCTCTTCGCAGTCGAGGAACGCGTTGTACTTGTCGCCCAGGTCGCCCGGCTCGTTGGTCACGGCGATCTGCTTGGTCAGGCCGGCGCCGAGCGAGTCGGTACGGGCGACGATGATGCCGTCGTCCACGCCCAGTTCCAGGAACGCGTAGCGGATCGCGCGGATCTTCGCGAGGAAGTCCTCGTGCGGCACGGTGACCTTGCCGTCCTGGTGGCCGCACTGCTTCTCGTCGGACACCTGGTTTTCGATCTGGATGCAGCACGCGCCCGCTTCGATGAACTGCTTGGCCAGCAGGTACGTTGCTTCGGCGTTGCCGAAACCGGCGTCGATGTCGGCGATGATCGGCACGACGTGCGTCACGTGGTTGTCGATCTTTTCCTGGATGGCGGCCTTGGCAGCGGCGTCCTTGGCAGCATCCAGCTCGCGGAACAGGCCGCCGAGTTCACGTGCGTCGGCCTGGCGCAGGAACGTGTACAGCTCGCGGATCAGCGCACTGACCGACGTCTTTTCGTGCATCGACTGATCCGGCAGCGGGCCGAACTCCGAGCGCAGCGCGGCGACCATCCAGCCCGACAGGTACAGGTAGCGGCGTTCGGTGCTGTTGAAGTGCTTCTTGATCGAGATCATCTTCTGCTGGCCGATGAAGCCGTGCCAGCAACCCAGCGACTGCGTGTACTTGGACGGATCGGCATCGTACGCGGCCATGTCGGCGCGCATGATCTTCGCGGTGTACTTCGCGATGTCGAGGCCCGTCTTGAACTTGTTCTGGGCACGCATGCGGGCGGCATACTCGGGATTGATGGCATTCCACGCGCTGCCGTGGTTTTCCTTCAAGCCAGCCACTGCCTTGATGTCGTCTTGATATTGGGACATGTCAATCTCCTGGGAACGAAGCGCATTTGAGTAAAGGGTTCAGCTTGCCCGCTCCGTATGACGAAGCGAACTGCATGGACTCAATAGTAACGCCGTCCGATGCGCTTTCGGCGAAGTCTTATATAAGACATAAGATATAAATTTTGCTTGTTTTTCAATGAGATAAGCGGTGCATTTTGCGATGCAAAACCGGTTTTCAAGCGGCGGGACGGCGGCGCGGCGGGAATTCCGCGCGCATTCCGCGATATGAAACGGCCTTTCGGCAGTTGGTGGGAGGACCAACGTGGCGATCCCTGTTTTGGGTCTTTGCCATGCACATGACAAAACGTCTATACTTGGACAATTCATCGACGGCAAACCGAGGCACGCCGTCCCCCGCGTACCGTGATGCGCCCCTCCTGCCCGGATCGACATGAGCGACTATCCCGTTTTTGACGCGCTGTGCGAGCTGCTGAACACCTCCGGCGCGCGGTTCCGCGTGCTGGATCACCCGGCCGAAGGCAAATCCGACGTGATCGCCGCGATTCGCGGCACGCGTCCCGAACAGGGCGCGAAGGCGATGCTCTGCTCGTTCAAGGACGGCGGCGACGTCACCGCGCTCGCGGTCATCCCAGGCCATCTGAAGATCGATTTCCGCAAGGTCGCCGACGCGGTCGGCCGCCGCAAGGCGACACTCGCGCCGCCCGAACTTGCCGCCACGGTCACGCGCTGCGTGATGGGCGCCGTGCCGCCGTTCGTGTTCGACGCGAACGTGACGCTCGTCGTCGACCCCGCACTGATCGAACTCAACGACGAAATCGCGTTCAACGCGGGCCGCCTCGACCGCTCGGTCGTGCTCGACGCGTCCGACTACGTGCGGATCGCCCGCCCGCTGCTGGCCGACATCACGCGGCCGGAAACGACCGACGCGCCCGCGCTCGAGGCCAAACCATGACCTCGCCCCGCCCCAGGCCGCAGTCGGAACAGGCGTCGCTGATCGAGCAGGTGCTGCGCATCGCCGAAGGGCTCGGCGCGATGTTCGCGCCGTTCACCGAAGTCGTCGTGCACGACCTGCGCACGCCGAAGCACGCGATCCTTGCGATCCATAACAACCTGTCGGGCCGCGCGATCGGCGATCCGGCGACCGAACTCGGGCTCGCCCGCATCGACGACGACGACTTCCCGCAGGTGCTCGCGAACTACGCGAACCGCTTCGCCGACGGCCGCACGGCGAAAAGCACGTCGATCGGCATCAAGGATTCGAACGGCCGCTATGTGGCCGCGCTATGCCTGAACGCGGACGTCACGCTGTTCCGCGGTTTCCAGGGAATGCTGAACCAGTTCTGCAGCACCGAAGGCGCGCCGGTCGCCGAAACGCTCGACCCGGCCGGCGCGGACGCGATCCGGCAGCGCATCGACGCGTTCGCGACGCGCCTCGCGACCACGCCGCGCGAACTGAAGACCGACCAGCGCCGCGAGCTGATGCAGACGCTGAAGGCCGACGGCTTCCTCGAGGTGCGCCGCGCGATGGAAATCGTGTCGCAGCATCTCGGCGTGTCGCGCGCCACCGTATACAACGATGCGAAATGATGCGTGAGGCGGATGCGCCCCGCTGACCTGTTGACCGACTCTTCCGACGAGCGACTCATGAACACTCCGACCCTCCCCACCTACGACGACGTCGCGGCCGCCGCGGCACGGCTCGACGGCCGCGCGCACCGCACGCCCGTGATGACGTCGCGAACGATCGACGAAGCGCTCGGCGCGCAGGTGTTCTTCAAGTGCGAGAACCTGCAGCGCATGGGCGCGTTCAAGTTCCGCGGCGCGTTCAACGCGCTGTCGCGCTTCGACGCGACGCAGCGACGCAACGGCGTCGTCGCGTTCTCGTCCGGCAACCATGCACAGGCGATCGCGCTGTCGGCGCGCATCCTCGGCATCCCGGCGACGATCGTGATGCCGCAGGACGCGCCGGCCGCGAAGATGGCCGCGACGCGCGGCTACGGCGGCAACGTCGTGACCTACGACCGCTACACCGAGGACCGCGAGCAGATCGGCCGCGCGCTCGCGGAGAAGCACGGGCTCACGCTGGTGCCGCCGTACGACCACGCGGACGTGATCGCGGGCCAGGGCACGGCGGCGAAGGAACTGTTCGACGAGGTCGGGCCGCTCGACGCGGTGTTCACGCCGCTCGGCGGCGGCGGCCTGCTGTCGGGCACGGCGCTCGCGACGCGCGCGCTGTCGCCGCACGCGAAGCTGTACGGCGTCGAGCCGGAAGCCGGCAACGACGGACAGCAATCGTTCCGGTCCGGGTCGATCGTCCATATCGACACGCCGCGCACGATCGCCGACGGCGCGCAGACGCAGCACCTCGGCAACCTGACGTTCCCGATCCTGCGGCGCGACGTCGACGACATCCTGACCGCGACCGACGCGGAACTGGTCGACTGCATGCGCTTCTTCGCAACCCGTATGAAGATTGTCGTCGAGCCGACCGGCTGCCTGTCGCTCGCGGCCGCGCGCCGGATGAAGGACGAACTGAAAGGCAAGCGCGTCGGCATCGTGATCAGCGGCGGCAACGTCGATCTCGAGAACTTCTGCGCGCTGGTCGCCGCATCCGCGTGAGCGTCGCGGCGCGCGGATGACTGCATGAACATCCCGTCATCCGCGCGCCGCCACTCCTTCACGTCGCGTTAAGTTTCGCGCCCTACACTGAATGCGTTGTCCCGCAGTCAGTCGTGAAGAAGGAGTCGCCATGAACACGCACGCGATCGTCGCCGCCGCCCTCGCGGCAGCATCCCTCACGGCGTTCGCGCAACCGGGCGCGACGTCATCCGGTTTTTCCGCCACTTCGCCGCACGACCCGGTCGCGCAGGCCGCCCACCGTTCGCCCGCCGCGCTGCCGCACGCCGGCTTCGTGCTCGCGAAGATCGATCAGAACAATACGCCACCCGACCGCGGCGGCGAACCCAGCGGCCGCACGCACGCCGGCACGCATATGTAACCCGGCGTGAGCCGGCCGCGTCGGTCGGCCGGCCCGCGCCATGACTTCACAACGACGGCAGCGACGGATCGCGCGCGGCGAGGATGTCCGCGGTGCGCCGCTGCAGCGCGCCGTCGATCGTCTCCGGCTGCGGAATCAGCCAGTAACGCCCGTCGCGAATGCCGTCGAACGCCCGCGCCGCGAATGCGTCGGGCGTGAGTCCGTGCGCGTTCAGCATCGCGCGCATCGTGTCGACGAAGCCCTGCACCTCGGGCCGGTCGTGCGCGGCGCCGAACGGGTCGTTGAAAATGCCCGTCTGCACCGGGCCCGGCGCGAGCAACGATACGCCGACCGGCGCGCCGAGCATCTTGAGCTCGCCGTGCAGCGATTCGGTCAGCGCGACCACCGCGAATTTCGTCGCCGAGTAAGGCGACATCAACGGGCTCGGCAGGAAGCCGCCGACCGACGCCGTATTGACGATGCGCGCGGGCACGTTGCGCTCGAGCATGCGCGGCACGAAGCTGCGGATCCCGTTCATCACGCCGTGCACGTTGATCGCGAAACTGCGCTCGAACCGTTCCGGCGTGATTTCCCAGCTGAAGCCGGTCGCCATCACGCCCGCGTTGTTGAACAGCAGGTCGACGCCGCCGAAGCGCTGCCATGCGGCGTCGGCCAGCGCATCGACGGCTTCAGGGCGACTGACGTCCGTCGGCACGCACAGCACGTCGGTGTCGAGCGTCGCGGCGAACGCGTCGAGCTTCCCCCCGTCGAGATCGGCCAGCACCACGCGCATGCCGAGCCCGGCGGCGTGGCGCGCGAGCCCGCTGCCGATACCGCTGGCCGCGCCGGTGATCACGGCGGTACCGCCGTCGAAGCGAATCGAAGTCGTCATGTCAATGTCCTGTCGGGTCGATGCGCGGATGCGCGTATGCGGGAATCACGGGTGGCGGCAACGGCGTGCGGCCGTCGAGCGAGCGCACCGCGAGCCCCTGCGACAGCGGGAAATGCAGGCTGTGCGTGACGAGGCCCGTGCGCTCGCTTGCCGGCAGGCTGCACAGCGCGAGCGCGGTTTCCGCGAGATACGCGACGTCCTCGGTCGGATAGCCTTCGGGGATGTAGCGGGCCGCGCCCGGCGTGCGGATCGCGGTGCTCGGCGCGACCAGGTTCACCGCGATGCCGTCGGCTTCGAGCTCGGCCGCGAGCCCTTGCGTGAAGCGCGCCAGCGCGGCCTTGACCGCCGCATAGACGGTCGCGCCGCCCGCGCGCGAGAAATCGTCGAACGGCCGCAGCGGCGCGAGCGCCGTGACCGAGCCGACGTTCACGATCCAGCCGGCGCCGCGCGCGCGCATCAGCGGAATCGCTGCCTGGCTCAGCGCGAACGGAATGCGCAGATAGTGCTCGATCGTCGTGTCGAACATCGCCATCGGCATCGCGTCGACGCGCGCGTAGTCGGCCACGCCCGCGTTGTTTACGAGGATGTCGAGGCCGCCGGCCGCCTTCGCCGCGCGCCCGACGAGCGCGTCGCGCTCGGCCGGGTTCGACAGGTCGGCCGCCAGTGCGATCGCGCGGCCGCCCGCCTGCTCGATCAGCGCGACCGTTTCGGCGAGCGTGCCGGCGCTCGTCGCGGACTGCGTGAGGCTGCGCGCCGTCACGACGACGGTCGCGCCTTCCGACGCGAGGCGCTGCGCGATCGCGCGGCCGATGCCGCGGCTCGCGCCGGTCACGAGCGCGCATTTGCCCGCAAGCGTCGCGGTTCGGGAGTCGGTCATGATGTCTCCGGTAAAAGGGGTGTCATGTGCGGGCCGTTCTGCGTCAGCCCGCGATATCTGCAACGTGCAACACGAACTTGGTTTTCGCGTCGCCCGTTTGAACGAGATCGAGTGCACGCGCCGCCTGTTCGAGCGGAAAACTCTCGAAGCGCGGCACGCGTAGCGCGCCACGGCCGAGCCGTTCCGCGATCGCTGCCAGCGTGGCGCCGCTCGGCATCCGGCTGTACGTCATCGCGGTGCGCAGGCCGCGCTTCGCGGCTTCGGCGCCCGTCGCGGCCAATCGCTCCGCGTCGCCGGCCGCGAGCGTCATGATGTTGACGAGCGTGCCGCCCGGTGCCAGCAGGTCGAGTGCATCGGCCAGTGTGGCGCCGCCGACCGCGTCGAGCACCAGATCGACGCCGCCGGGCGCCCACGCCCGCACGGCCGCGGCGATGTCCTGTGCGCGATAGTCGATGCTCGCCGCCGCGCCGAGCGCCTCGACGCTCGCGCGGTTGCGGGCCGAGCACGTCGCCGCGACGCGCGCGCCCGCCTGCGCGGCAAGCTGGATCGCGAACGTGCCGACCGCGCCCGCGCCGCCGTGCACCAGCACGGTCTGCCCATCACGCAGCCCGCCGTCGTCGAACAGGCCCGCCCACGCCGCCAGCGCGGGGGTCGGCGTGGCGGCCGCTTCCGCGAAGCCGACCGTGTCGGGCAGGCGCACGACCGAGTCGTGCCGCACCGCGACGTATTCCGCATACGCGCCCCAGCGCCCCGCGCCGACGTCGGTCTGCGCGAACACGCGCATCCCGGGCGCGAATCCTTCCACGCCATCGCCGACCGCCTCGACCACACCGGCCGCGTCGAAGCCGATCACGAACGGAAACGTGATCCGCATGAACGCGCCGAGATAGCCTTCGCGGCATTTCCAGTCGGCGGGATTGACACCCGCGTACGCGACGCGGATCAGCACGTCGCCGGGGCCCGGCCTCGGTGCCGGAACGTCGGCCATTCGCAGCGCGTCGGAATGACCGATGCGGTCGATCAGCAAGGCTCGCATGGTGGTGTCTCCAGGGTTGTCGTTTGCATGGCGGCGGGTCGCGTGCGCCGCGCGTCACGCCGCCGTGTCGGCCAGCAGGCTCGACGCGAGCGGACAGAACGCGTGCGCGATCGCATCGACCGTCCAGTCGGGGCTTTCGGCGTCGAAGCGGCGGTCGACCCAGCCCCAGTGATACGGATGCAGCAGGTACTCGCCGAGCAGATCGCCGACGTGCGCGAATTCCTGTTGCCAGACGTGGGTCCACGCACCCGGCGTCACGATCCTGCTCAGCCGCCAGTTGCGGATGCCGGGCATGAACGCGGGCATGCGCAGCAACTCGCGCTCGAGGTCGCGTACCTGGGCTTCGTCGGCCTCCGGCCGCACGCGCAACATCAGCGTGCGCCATACGCCGTCGCGCAGCGCCGGCTCGCGCAGACCGCCGCCGATCGCCCGGCATGCGGCGCCGTCGATCCGCACGACGCCCGGTATGCGGGCCAGCGCGGTGAAGCCCGGCGCGTGGTCGGTCGCCCGTTCGTCGCGCAGCACGTCGAGCGTGTAGTCGCCAGCGTTCCAGCAGCCTTCCAGATTGCGTGCCAGCGCAACGCGGGTCGCGCCGGGCAGCGCATGCGCGGCGTCGCGCAATGCACGCTCGACCGCGCTGGCATCGTCGGTCGCCGAAACGAATATCTGCGCCGTGTCATGCCGCATGGTCGACCTCCGTCAGTGCAGGCAGCGGTGCATCGGCGTCCGTCATCACATGGCGGCGGCGGGCGTCGCACAGCGCATCGATGGCTGTCCAGAACGCAACGACGTCACCGTCGGTCAGCGCGCGCATCCGGTAGTACGCCGGCGCATCGGCAACCTGCCACGTCAGCCACAGCGTGCTCGGCTGCCCCGGCACCGCGACGGGCGGCGACACCCAGCGGCCGGCCGCCGTCAGTCCGCGCGCCGCGTGGCCCGGCAAATAACGGTCGCGGAGCAGCGCCAGCACGTCGGGAATGCGTTCGGGTGCGAGGGTGATTTCGTCTACGATCTGGATCATTCGCGGGCCGTCTCGGTTCGTTCGTGGCGCAATGCGATGCCGGCCGCCTACGCCGTTCCGGCGAGGCCGGAAGCGGCCGGCGTGGATAACATTCTTGCGTGGCGACGGCCGGCGAACCCCTACCGGCCCGCTCACCCGCCCCTGTCGCAACGCTCAGATCGGCAGAGATATGAAACAACGCGCATTGCCGGCACGCGGTCGCATGCTGCCGGGCCTCGGCGACCGCCTGCGGGACGAGTTGACGCGCAGCGGCGCACCGCCAGTGGAACGACCGGCGACGTCGGCCGCTGACGTCGCGTCGACGACGCCAGGCGGCTTCGTCGCGCTGTACCGCGACGCCATCGAGCGGCTCGAGGCGCAAGTCGCGCGCGGCAACGGCCATCCGCCGATGCGCAAGCAGGAAGTCGACCTGATGTGCCGCTGCCTGCTCAGTTGCACGACGCTCGCCGACGCGATCCGCTGCGCGGCCGAGTTCTGCGAGATGCTGACGCCGCGCGCCGGTGCGCTGTCGCTCGCGGTGCGTGACGCGCGCGCGACGTTCCGGATGGATTCGCTGCGCCGCACGCGCAGCCCGGCCGCGTGCCTCGTCGACCTGACGGGGCTGTTCTGCTATCTGCAACTGTTCGGCTGGCTCATCGGGCAGCCGCTGCGGCCGGACGAAGTCTGGCTCGGCCATCAGCGCCGCGACGACGCGATGCCGCTGCTCGGGCTGTTCAATGCGCCGGTCAACGTCGGCCGCAAAACCTATGGCTTCGCATTCGACGCCGCGCAGCTCGATGCCCGCGTGATCCGCCAGCCGGGCGAACTGGCCGCGTTCCTCGTCGATTTTCCGTTTCGTCTGATCGATGCGGCGCCGGCCGTCGTGTCATGGGCGCAGCAGGTACGCGGCTTTCTCGACGCGGCGCTCGCGCGCGAGCAGGCGCTGCCCACGCTCGCCGAACTGGCGAGATGGCTCGGCGTCAGCGAGGCGACGTTGCGACGGCGGCTGACTGCCGAAGGCAGCGGCTATCACGCGCTGCACGAGCAGTGTCTCGCCGACGTCGCACGGCGCTGCCTGCGCGAGTCGGACTGGCCGGTCGCGCGAATCGCCGCGCATCTCGGGTTCGGCGGCGAGGAAGCATTCCGGCGGGCGTTCGTGCGATGGACGGGTGTCGCGCCGAGCCGGTTCCGGCGCGATTGCCGCGCGGCCAGCGCCCCATTTCATCAGATGTAAAGCGGCCGGCGTGTCTCGCAAGAATGGATTTGGAAAAAATCCGGCGATCACTGACGTTTTTTCGCATCCCTGCGCGCTTCGCCAATTGACGCGCCGGAGCGCTCGCCATTACGCTTGCGCGCTGATGGTTCCCGGAGACGGGATGAAAAGGGAACGCAGAAGAGGCAGCGCCTCGAATCTGCGGCTGCCCCCGCAACTGTGAGCGGCGAATCCGCACTACCCCACGCCACTGGGAAACCGGGAAGGCCGGTGCGAATAGCGACCCGCGAGCCAGGAGACCTGCCATCGACCCGAGGTCCAAGCAGCCGCGCCGGGCGGGGTGTCCCGGAGCGCCAGGCGCCACCTTTGGCGGTCGCCCCGTTGCATGGACGGCCCGACCTCAGGACCCTTCAGATGTCCAGTCTTTCCGCCTCCGCTTCCTCGCCGGAAGCGTCGTGCCGTCGCGCCCGCCAGCCATGGGCGCGGCGTGTGCGCACGCGTGCGCCGTGCCGTGTCGTCCGATCCTCGCGACGACCGCCCACGCTCCCCGGTCTCGCGATAGACCAACACGAACCCGGGCGGTACGCACCGCCACCCGCTTACGCTCGCCGTACCTGCAACACGATCACGTTCATTGCCTCATGAATCTTCGCCACCTTCTCGCCACGTCCGCCGCCACGGCGCTGTTCGCCCCGATCGCCCATGCCGCAGGCGATGCGGCGCTCCCGCAGCCGCCCCAACCCGCCGAAGCCGCCGACCTGCCGACGATCAGCGTGACCGACACACGGCACCTGCCCGAATCGTTCGACCAGCGCTATGCGACGACGCAGGTGCTCACGCGCGCCGATCTCGATCGGCTGTCGCCGAGCGACCCGAGCATCACGCAGGCGCTCGCGACGCTGCCGGGCGTGACCGTCTCGCAAAACGGCGGCCCCGGCTCGTCCGCGTCCGTGAGCATCCGCGGCTCGTCCGCCAACCAGGTCGCGGTGTTCATCGACGGCATCCGGATCGGCTCGCCGACGACCGGCATCGCACCGTGGGCCGACCTGCCGACCGACGCGTTCGAACGCGTCGAGGTGATCTCGGGGCCGGCCGCCGCATCGTTCGGCGCAAATGCGATGGGCGGCGTCGTGCAACTGTTCACGCGCCGCGCCGCCGGCCAGCCGAACCAGACGACCGTGTCGTTCGGCGGCGGCTCGAACAAGACCTTCGACACGCAGTTGCGCACGTCGGGCACCGTGCCGTCGACGGGGCCGCTCGCCGCGCTCGGCGGCCTCACCTACACGCTCGGCCTGCACGACTACAACACGGCCGGCATCGACGCGACGCGACCGTTCGCGTACGGGCACGAGGCCGGCCGCAATCCGTATCATGCGCAGGACCTCGATGCGCGACTCGGCTACGCGCGCGACAACTGGTCGATCTCGACGTTCTCGCTGTATCACCGCTCCGACCTGTCCTATGACAACGCCGGCTTTGCGAATCGCGAGCTCGATCATCAGCTGACGACCGGCATCGCGTTCCATCTCGACATCACACCCGACACCCAGTTCGACCAGTCGTTCGGTTATGCGAACGACCGCCAGTTCCTGTATGCGAGCGACCCGACGATCCCGACCGACCAGATCAATTCGCAGCGCATCAGTTCGTCGACGTCGCTGACCCACCAGGAGCATGGCTTCCGACTGTTCGGCCTGCCGCTGTCGGGTGAGACGAAGCTCGCGTACGACTTCACGCGCGAACAGGCATTCCTGCCGGTCGACGTGCCCGACGGCGTGCCCACGCGCAACGACTCCGCGTTCTCGCTGCATCAGTCGGCGACGCTCGGCAGCGTGACGATGTTCGTCGCGGGGCGGCACGAGATCATCGCCGGGAAAGCCGTCAACACCGGCAATGCTGCGCTGTCGTGGGCCATCACGCCGGTCTATACGGCCCGCGTGTCCTACGGCAACGCGTTCCGCCTTCCCTCGTTCAACGACTTGTACTACCCGGGTTACGGCAATCCGGACCTGAGCCCGGAACGCAGCGATTCGGTCGAGGCCGCGCTCGACGCGAACACGGCGTACGGCACGTTCAGCGCCGCGATCTACGACACGCGCATCAACAATCTGATCGCGTACAACCCCGCGACGCGCTCGCCGATGAACATCGGTCGCTCGCATATCCGCGGCATCGACCTGTCGTACAAGGGCACGATCGGCAGCCATACGCCAGTGAGCATCGCGATTGGTTTCCTGAATCCCCAGGACGAAACCAACGACAGCTGGCTCAACCGCCGGCCGCGCCAGACGGTCAGCGTCAACGTCGACCACACGTGGGACGAATTCCACCTGCATGCACTGAGCACGGGCGCGTCGCTGAACTACGGCGGCACGACGTTCGACGACCCGGCCAACACGACTTATCTGCCGTCGTACCTGACCGTGAACCTGCGCGCGTCGTACAGGATCAATTCGCACCTGACGGTGTCGGCGACGCTGTCGAACCTGTTCGACCGTCAGTACATGACCGCGTACGGCTACAACACGCTCGGCCGCACCGCGTTCGGCAAGGTCAGCTACACGTTCTGACCGCGCGCGCGGTGTGTCGATGCCGCGATTCGCGTCATGACCAGACGACGCCGTGCATGCCCGCGATCAACTGGATCGCGCCGAACACCGCGATCACGGCTGCGGATACGCGCGACAGCCCGCGCATGAACGTCAGCGGCATCTTCGTGCGCAACGCGGCGGTCGCGCTGCTCAGGCACAGCCACCACGTCGCCGATCCGAGGAACACGCCCGCGACCATCAAGGTCACGGGCGGCCCCATCGCGCCTTCCTGCGTGCCCGCCAGCGGGCCGAGCGCCGCGAAGATCCCGACGAACGACAGGATCGTCATCGGGTTCGACAGCGTGAGGCCGAAGGTCGTCAGGAAATCGCGAAGCACGGTCGCGCGCGGCACGTCGTGCACCGCAGACGCGGCCGGCGCCTGCCGCGAGATGGACCAGGCCAGCCACACGAGGAACGCGCCGCCGACGATTTTCAGCGTGACGGTCAGCATCGGAAACGCAGTGACGATGCCGGCGACGCCCAGCGCCCCGAGCAGCCCGTAGATCGCGTCGGCGCACGCGGCGCCGATGCCCGTCGCGAACCCCGCGTGAAAGCCGCGGCTCAGACTGCGCTGGATGCAGAGCATGCCGATCGGGCCGACCGGCACCGCGATCGACAACCCCATCACGACGGACTTGATGAACAGCATGGCCGGCTCCTCGCGACGTGCAATGACATGAACCGCATCGTAGGGAAAGTCCGGTCGCCGCTGAAGGCGGTTTTTAAGGAAAAATGAGCCTTTCACCTTAAAAACTCCGCCGCGATGGATGAACTCGACTGGAAGATACTCGCGCTGCTGCAGGCCAACGGCCGCATCAGCTACACGGAACTGGCGCGCCAGGTTCACCTGTCGGTGCCGGCGGTCACGGAACGCGTGAAGCGCCTCGAGTCGGCGGGCGTGATCGACGGCTACACGGCGCGGGTCAATCCGGCCGCGGCCGGCTACCCGGTGAGCGCGCTGATCGGCATCACGGTGCAGCAGCCGGCGAAGGCGAAATTCCTGAAGCTGCTGGAGACAATTCCCGAAGTGGTCGAGTGCCATCACGTGACCGGCGCGGATTCCTACGTGATGCGGTTCGTCGCCGTCAGCATGGCGCACCTCGAGCAACTGATCGAGCGCATCAACCTCTACGGCGAAACGCGCACGTCGATCGTGATGTCGACGCCACTGCCGGCGCGCGGGCTCGCGCGCCCGGCAGCGGCGGTCAAAGGCATTCGGGGGTGACACGACACCCCGCGTTGCGCGATGCTGTGCGGTGCGCACCTTGCTCGAACCGGACAACCTGCCATGTCAGTCATCGGACTCAATCATTACAACCTGCGCGCGGATCGTGCCACGCTCGATACGCTGCGCGATTTCTATGTGAACGTCGTGGGCCTCCAGCCAGGCTACCGACCGCCGTTCCAGAGCAACGGCTACTGGCTCTACGCGGGGGCGCAGGCGATCCTCCACCTGTCGGAAGCGCGGCCCGGCGAGGTCCGGCCGCCGCACGTCGTCAACACGTTCGACCATATGGCATTTTCATGCGAGAACGCCGCCGACATGGAACGGCGCCTGGCCGACGCGCAGGTCCGGTACTCACGCACGTACGTGCCGCTCACGCGCCAGTTGCAGCTGTTTTTCACCGACCCGGCCGGCAATGGCGTCGAGTTGAATTTTGCCGAAGCCGGCGGCGATTCCGGTGACGGACCGGGTTAGCGCCGGCGACCGGCCCGTGACGGTCGCCAGGCAAGCGGTCGCTTGCGCGACCGTTACTGCCGTTGCACGAGCTTCACGATCGTCAGCGTGCCCCCCACGCGCTCGACCCGGACCTTGATCTTGTCACCCACGTGCAGCGACTCGATCATCGCCGGGTCGCCGGCCTTGAACGCCATCGTCATCGGCGCCATCCCGACGTTCTCGAGGGCGCCGTGCTTCAGTGTCACCATGCCGTGCGCGGCATCGATCCGTTTCACTTCGGCATCGGTCAACGCCGAATCCGGCGCCGACATCTTCATGTCGCCCATGTTCATGTCGGGCATGCTCCCGCCCGCACGCACCGGCGTCGCAACGACGGCCATCGCGCCGAGAACGGTGACGGCGAGGTATCGGATTTTCATCGGGACACTCCGTTGTTCCGCCAACGACGAACGCGCCCGCTACACCAGCAACGTCGCAACCGCCCACGCGATCAGCACGACGCCCAGTGCGCGGCCAACGCGCTCGCCGCCCGGCAGCACCTTTTCGACGAGCACGAACAGTGACAACGCGACGATCCACACGACGTTCATCACGCCGCCGACGAACAGCAGCGCCATCAGCAGCCAGCAGCAGCCCACGCAATACGCGCCGTGCCGCACGCCGAGCAGGAAGCTGCCCGTGAGTCCCGGGCGCCCGTACGTCGTGAGAAACCGGACCGGCGACCGACATTGCCGCAGGCACGCCTGTTTCAGCGGCGAGAATTGATAGGCGCCGGCCAGCGCGAGGACGATCGCGGACAATACGGCGCTCTTCGACCACAGCATCATTCCGGAGATCAGGCCGGCGGGCTGCAGCAGCGTCTGCAGCACGGCCGCGGCGACCGAAAACGCGAGCCACGCGGCCAGATAGCCCGCCAGCAGGAACGCCGACGTCAAAGCCGCCCCGGCTCCTTGCGCACCGTGATGCCGCAGCACCCGCCGGTACAACAGTACGAGCGGCGCCGCGCCGGGCGTCATCATCGCGATCATCATCACCCACCACATCAGGACCACGGTCGCAAGCGACGGATCCATGGTCCCCATGTCGTCGGCCAGCCGATGCGGGAACAACGCCACCGCCGTCATGTCGAGCGCCGACATGCCGGTACCCGCGCCCGTCCACAGGTAGACCCAGCACGCGCCGACGAGCGCGGTCATGCCGAGCAGCGTGACGACGCGCTCGCGCCCGAGAAAATCGCCGACGGGGATCATGCCGCGACGCGATGCCGGATCAGCCCGTGGTTGTTCAGGTGCAGCCGCGCGAACTGCGCGTAGCTCCGCTCGAGATTCAGCTCGATGTGGCCATGCGACCGGCCGGTGCCCGAACCGATCTCGGCCAGCTCGTATTCGAAGCCGTGCGGCAGGTCGATCCGCGCGCGATGCTCCGCGCCCGTCACCGGATTGCGGATCGGTTCGCCGACGATGTCGAACACGCCCTCGACGCCGATCCGGCCGCGCCGCGCATCGACATCGACGTCGAAATCGATCTTCGCGAAGATCGGATCGTATGCGTGCTCGAGCGTCGACGCGAACACGGAGAACATCGTCGCGAACGGATCGGTGTCCTGACCGGTCATGATCTTCAGCACGGCCTCGCGCTGCGCGGGACTCGCGCGCTCGTCGACGATCGGCTGGCACCGTCCGTGGCCCTCGTGAATCGGCCCCGGCCACTGGAACACGACCGCGATCCGGACGCCATCGAGCACGACGTCGCCGTAGTGGCCGCTGTCGATCGAAATCGCACCCATCGCTTCGCAGTTGCCGTGCGTCGGCAACGAATTGAACTGGCAGGGGCAACCGTATGAACAATTGCAGTTCATCAGTTCGGTTCCCTGAATTTCCCATGGCGTCATGGTTTCACCTCGTGCGTTCGGTGGCAAGTAATGCTTCGAATCTAGTGCAGCGCACAGGGGAAAGCAAAGGCCGCGCGAGACGCGCGAACGAGCGAAGAAAACGCCGTGAGCGGCGCCGTGCAACGACGCTGATCCGACGAATTCAGCGTCATCGTGCGGCGCCTGCGACGCGGGCCGCACCGCACGAAACGGCGCGTCCTGCGCACCATGTTCAAGCCATGTCCGGCATAAACCGACGGCACGATCCCGTCATCGCAAATGCGGGCATCCCGCATCGGTCCTGGTCCATACTGTCTCGCAATCGACGATTTCCTGACCGTCTCTGCCGCCCCGGATGGCTGTCATGCGCGTTCAAACTGCGTTGCTCTTTCTCGTCGGCACCCTGCTCACCGCGGGCGGCTACGGCGCAACCTTCCTGCTGTCGATGCGCTTTCGCGCGATTGGCGGCAGCGATCTCGATACCGGAGCCGCACTGGCCGCCGCGACCGTCGGCACCTTCGCCGGTCTGGCGGTGGTCGGCTGGTTCTCGCGGCAGATCGGCGCCGCGCGGATCGCCGCGCTGTCGTCTCTGTGCATCGGCGCCGGCATCGTCGGCTTCGCACTCGTCGGGCGCGCGCCGGCGGCCGATTTGCCGTCCGGCTTCCTGGTCGGCTTCGGCTGGGGCGCGTTTCATCTGGCAGCGCCGATGTCGCTTGCCGAACGCACGAGCGGCGCCACCCGAAACGTGTGGTTCTTCCGTTCGGCGACCTTCCAGATGACGGGAATCGGCATGTCCCCGGCGTTCTCGGCGTATGCGATGCGCCTGCTCCACTGGTCGATCGACGACACGCTTTATGCGGTCGGCGCGCTGTGCGCGATCGCGTCGCTGATGTTCGAGGCGTTCGGTCGCCTGTGTCCGCACCCGCCCGCCGCTGCGTCCGGTGGCCGCTGGGTGCGCGAACTCCGGGCCATCTCGCGCACACGCGCGGCCGCGCCGATCGCGATGATCGCACTCGGCACCTGCGTGTTTTCCGGCCTGATGACGTTCCAGATGACGCTCACGCAAGGCACGCAGGCGCGTGCCGGCACATTCTTCAGCCTTTACACGATGACGGTGCTGAGTGCGCGCTGGCTGCTCGGGAAATGGGTTAGGATGGCGCGCCCCGAAACCGCGACCAAGGGGTTGCTCATGATGATGATGCTCGGTGCGCTCGCCATGTTCGGCGCCGCCGAGCATGCATCGCTACAGTCCGTCGCGGCCGTGCTGCTCGGCGCCGGCTACGGGCTCATGTATCCGGTCATCCAGGCGCAGGCGCTCGACGATTGCGCGGATACGCAACGGCACGGCGTGCTGACGTGGTTCGTCGCGTCGTATTTCATCGGCACGTTCGGCTTTCCGTCGGTCGGCGGCTGGGTGATGGTGTACGCCGGCAAGGGCGCGTTGCTGATGCTCATCGCGAGCTGCGGTCTCGCGGCGCTGTCGCTCGCGTTCCTGCACGACCGGCCCGCGCCGGTGCGCACTCGATAGGCGGCTGCGGGACGCCCGCTCGGTAAGCCGGGCTTCCTCGGCGCACGTGCGATGGCGAACCACCCCATCATCGCGCCCGCGACCCACGCGCAGGTCAGCAGCAGGTCGAGGTCCATCATTCCTTCAAAATTGGCACTGTTCTCGAAGCTGCAATGCCGGCTGCCGAGGAACGCGATGCAACCGCTGGCGACCCACTGGACGTGCATGAATACGTGATAGACGGCGAAAGCCGAAGCGATGATGGCGACGCGCAGGCGTAAGGTCGTTTTCATTCGGCGCCGGAGGCGGTGGGATGGTCTGACGCCGATCTTAAGACAACGACGCCGCATCAGGCAATCGATCCCGCGCGAACGTCACGACCGGCATGCACGACGGCCAATCGCCATCCGCACAAACCCCGAGAAAATCGATGGCACCGCGCTGTCGGCACGGCTGCGTTCGGTGCTCGACGCACGCGGGTTTGCAGCATTCACGCCGCCCGACGACGGTTTTCTCGTCGGCAATCATCGCCGCCGGATCGATGACGCGCATCGCTTACGCGCCGTCGATCTGCCTGAGCGTCGTCAGGCAATCCACCGCGAGCCGCTGATAGACCCGCGTGCCATTCGCCTTCGCGTCGATCTCCGCGGCGCTCAGCCGCCGCACCACGCGCCCCGGCACGCCAGCGAGCAGCACGCCGCGCGGCACGTCGTAGCCGGCCTTCACGAACGCGCAGGCGGCAACGATCGTCGTCGCGCCGATCGTCGCGCCGTCCATCACGACCGCGTTCATCCCGACCATCGTGTCCGGTTCGAGCGTCGCGCCGTGCACGATCGCGCCATGCCCGATGTGGCTGTTCACGCCGAGCCGGCACGTCTCGCCGATGCCGACGTGCAGCACGCAGCCGTCCTGCACGTTGCTTCCTGCCTCGACGACGATCGCGCCGAAGTCGCCGCGCAGGCTCGCATGCGGGCCGATGTAGCAGCCCGCGCCGATCGTCACGTCGCCGATCACGACTGCGCTCGGATGAACGTACGCAGTCGGATCGACGCGGGGCCGCATGCCGTTGAATTCGAACAGCGGCATCGCTCAGAGCACCGCGGCCGCTTCGGGAACGAGCGTGAACAGGTCGCCGACGAGGCCGTAATCGGCCACGCTGAAGATCGGCGCTTCCGGATCCTTGTTGATCGCGACGATCACCTTCGAATCCTTCATGCCGGCCAGGTGCTGGATCGCACCCGAGATGCCGACCGCGATGTACAGCTGCGGCGCGACGATCTTGCCGGTCTGGCCGACCTGATAGTCGTTCGGCACGTAGCCGGCGTCGACTGCCGCGCGCGATGCGCCAAGCGCTGCCGACAGCTTGTCGGCCAGAGGCTCCAGCACCTTCGTGTAGTTTTCACCGCTGCCCAGACCACGGCCGCCCGACACGATGATGCTCGCCGACGTCAGCTCCGGACGATCCAGCTTCGTCACTTCACGGCTCACGAACTGCGATTTGCCTGCATCGGCCGCCGCTTCGATCTTCTCGATCGCTGCGCTGCCGCCAACGGCTGCAACCGGATCGAAACCCGTCGCACGCACCGTGATCACCTTGACCGAATCACTCGACTGCACCGTCGCGATCGCGTTGCCCGCGTAGATCGGACGCTCGAACGTGTCGGCCGAAACGACCGCCGTGATGTCCGAGATCTGCGCGACGTCCAGTTTCGCGGCGATGCGCGGTGCGACGTTCTTGCCGTAGGCGGTTGCCGGCGCGAGGATGTGCGAGTATTGCTCCGCGATGGTCAGCACGGTCGCTTCGATGTTCTCTGCGAGCCCGTCCGCAAGCTGCGGCGCGTCGGCCAGCAACACCTTCGACACGCCTGCAATCTTCGCCGCTGCGTCTGCCGCTGCTTGCGCGGCGTGTCCCGCGACCAGCACGTGAACGTCGCCGCCGACGAATTTGCCAACCTCGGCAGCCGCCGCCACCGCATTCAACGTCGCGGCCTTGATCGGCGAAGCCCCGCCTGCCGATACCGCGTCGTGCTCGGCAATTACCAGAATCGTCATGTTCGTCCGCTCCCTCTTACAGCACCTTGGCTTCGGTCTTCAGCTTCTCGACCAGCGTCTTCACGTCCGGCACCTTCACGCC